>JAQGMO010000144.1 GCA_028292315.1 Herminiimonas sp.
GAATGAAAAAGCCAGTTAAGACATCTGGCTTTTATTTGTCAGAGGCAAACCGGTTTATCCGTGTTTCGTTGGTCAGCAATCCAATACCCCGGCTTAGACATTGGCCGAGCGAGTCGGGCCTTCGCAAGCTCGTAACCGAAGGGTGAATGTGAAAGCTTGTAGAAGTGAATGGAAATGAGTAGAATGCGGGTCGCAGTCAGGACAGATTTTGTCCCCATCGTCTAGAGGCCTAGGACATCACCCTTTCACGGTGAGTACAGGGGTTCGAATCCCCTTGGGGACGCCAGCACTATGAAAAAAGCCAGATTAAACATCTGGCTTTTTTCATTTGCACCTGCCTAAAGTCAGCGTGTTCCCTTTACAAAGACAAAGTTGCTTGACAAGGGGTATGTCGTGTCAGAATATACACAAGATGCCGTTCCGGATTAACGGATTAACAGTCAGAATTCAATACGGGGTGAACATGAAAATAATCCTTTGCGCGGTTATTACCCTTATCCTGGCCGGGTGCGCTACCCAGCCAGGATTCGCTCCGATCGGCCAAACCGGTGCGTGTTATGACTCGACCACCTGGCAGCTCTGATTAAACTGTTTCCAATTCACCACACCTGCGGCGGCGCCTGAGCTGTCCGCCGCAGCGTCGTTTTTCCTCTTGCGCTAGAGCCGGCAACCGGTTTTCTCCTCGTGCGTGCGCTGTTCTTCCCCTCTTATTTTAATTAGCGGAATTTCTTCAATCTGTAGCGAAACAGTGGCGTCATCATGTATATTTAGTTTCTTAAGAGTAATAAATTGATCGCCGGAAAATAATAGCAAACTAATAACGCGGTTCACGTTACGAAAGGAATTCGTCTGGAAGCGATGCGACTGATCCCCGATTTTGCCGATACCGCGCCGACAGTGCCTGATGCCGCCACCATGCTCCAGGTACAAGCGGCGCTGCTGTCCCGTCCTGGCCTGGAAGAGGCCGCAGCCGACTTTGCCACCCGGCTGGCGGAACTGTTTGCGGCAGATCGCGTGTGCATCGGGTTTCTGGCCGGTGGCTATGCCAGCGTTATCGCGGCGTCGCATGGCGCCGCGGTGGACGCCCGGCAGGAAGTCAATGCACGGATTGCGGCAGCTATGGATGAAGCAATCGATCAGGCCGCGAGTATTGGATACCCGATCGAGGATGGACAGCCCCGAATCACCATGGCCCATGCCGAACTGGTGCGCCGGCATGGCGGCACGGTGTGCTCGATCCCGATCGTCGGCTTTGGCGCAATAGACGGCGCGGTCACGCTCGAGCGGTTCCATGGTCCGCCTTTCAGCATGCGGGAACTGGCAACCTGCGAAAGCGTGGTGAGCATGGCGGCCCAGGTGCTTTTGCTCAAGCGCGAGAACGAGCGCTCCTTGTGGGCGCGTGCCCACGGCGCATTGCGCGGCGCGATCGGCCGCCTCACCGGAAGGGGCGAATTGCGCCTCAAGCTGATCGCCGGCGCCGTCATGCTGGCCCTGGTCACGCTATTCCTGATTCCGTTGCCATACCACGTCAGTGCCCCGGTACGGCTGGAGGGCGCCATCCAGCGCGCGCTGGTGGCTGCCGATGACGGTTACATCCAGCAGGTGAGCGCGCGCCCTGGCGATGCGGTAAAGCAGGGCCAGGTGCTGGCTGAACTAGCGCAGCAGGACCTGCAGCTTGAGCGCAGCAAAATAGAAAGCGAACTGGCCCAGCATGAAGGCGGGTACAGCGCGGCGCTGGCGCATTCCGACCGGTCCCTGCTCATCGTTAACCAGGCCAAGGCGGACCAGGCGCGTTCAAGGCTGGACCTGATCGGCAAGCAGATCGAACGCGCGAGCATCAGGGCGCCGTTCGACGGCATCGTGATCAGCGGCGACCTGACCCAGTCACTGGGCAGCCCGATCCAGCGCGGCGGCCTGCTTATGGTGGTTGCGCCGCATGAACGCTACCGCCTGATCGTGGAAGTGGACGAGCGTGACATTTCCGAGGTCGCTGTCGGCGCGGCCGGACGGATTGCGCTGGCGGCATTGCCCGACCGGGCGATTTCCTTCCACACCGAACGGATTGCGCCGGTCGCCGTCACGCGCGACGGCCGGCATTTCTTCGAAGTAGAGGGCAGGCTGGAATCCGGATCGAACGTGATTCGTCCAGGCCTGGAAGGCGTGGCAAAGATCGATGCGGCGGCGCGTCCGCTCGCCGGCGCGCTTGGACACCGCATGTGGGTCTGGCTGCGGATGTCGCTCTGGTCGCTCGGATGGTGGCAGTGAGCGCGCTATTCAGCCCGTATTGGTATCGCGTCGCGCACCTTCGGCCGCGTTTGCGGGCCCAGGTGCAGGTGCAGCGTCAAAAGCATCGCGACCAGGTCTGGCACCAGTTGGCGGATGCATCGAGCGGACGCCGCCATCGCCTGAACCAGGAAGCCTGGCGCTTCGTCGGCTGCCTCGACGGACGCCTTACCGTCGGCGAGGTCTGGGACGCCATTGCGCATTCGCACGGCGACCAGGCATTGACGCAGGACGAGGCAATCCGCGTGCTGGAACAGTTGAGCAGCGCCGAGCTGCTGCAATGCGACCTGCCGCCCGATATCGAAGCGCTGTTCCGTCAAAAAGACAAGCGGGTGCGGCGCCAGCGCTGGGCGGCGCTGAACCCTTTTTCCCTGCGGGTCAGGCTATTTGATCCTACCCGGTTTCTGAATCGTTTCGATCCGCTCCTGCCGCGGCTGTTCAGCCGCACCGCGCTTGTGCTTTGGCTGATGCTGGTGATCCCGGCGCTGTTGACGGCGGCGCGCTATTGGCCGGAAATGAAAGCGTTCGGACTGGCGCACGCGGACTCGCCGCGATTCCTGCTGATCGCATGGTTCGCCTATCCCCTGATCAAGGCGCTGCATGAAGCCGGCCACGCTTTAGCGGTGCGGCGTTGGGGCGGCGAGGTGCATAACGTCGGCTTCACTGTTTTCGTGCTGGTGCCGGTGCCTTATGTGGATGCCTCGGCCGCGTCCGGCTTTGTGCAGCGCTCGCGGCGCGCCGTGGTCAGCGCGATCGGCATCATGATCGAATTGCTGATTGCGGCGCTGGCGTTGTATGTATGGGCCAATGTGCAACCCGGGCCGGTCAGGGACGCCGCATTCGTCGTCATGCTGATCGCCGGTCTTTCCACCATTGTTTTCAACGGCAATCCGCTGTTGCGCTTCGACGGCTATTTCCTGCTATGCGACCTGATCGACGTGCCCAATCTGGATCAGCGCAGCCGCACCTGGTGGGTCACCTTTTTCCAGCGGAGCCTGTTCGGCGCAGACGTGCCCGCACTGCCGCTGGCCGCCGGCGAGCGCAAATGGATGGTGCTCTACGCGCCGCTGGCCTGGGGCTTCCGCCTGTCCCTGGGCATACAGATGATGTTATGGGGGGCCGGCAAGTCGGCCGTGCTCGGCCTGCTATTCGCCATCGCATTCGTGGCATTCATGCTGATCGGGCCAATGCGGGTAATCGGGCGGCTCGGCATGCGGCTGCTGCGGAGCGGCGAGCGGCCGCGCACGCGCCTGGCCGTTGCCGCAGCGACAGCGGCGCTGGTGCTGGCGGCCGGCCTGTTGCCGCTGCCGTTCGGCACGACGGCGCAGGCAGTGGTCTGGTTGCCCGAGCAGGCCCAGGTACGCGCCGGCACCGAAGGCGTCGTGCGGGAAGTTCGGGTGCGTGACGGCGATGCGATTTCAGCCGGCCAGATCCTGGCGGTCCTGGAAGACCCTGATTTGCTCGCCAGGCAGGCCGAAGCCGGCAGTCGCCTGAGCGCATTGCGCACCGAACAATACGGCGCGCTGCGCAATTCCCGTTCACAGGCCCTTGGCATGGAGCAGGCGATCGCGCATGCCGAAGCCGAAGTCGCCAGGCTCGAGGAGCGCGCAGCCCAACTGACCATTCGCAGCGATGTGACAGGCCGCATGGTGATCGTGCGGCAGGATGATCTGCCTGGCGCGTTTCTCAGGAAAGGCGCGCTGCTCGGATATGTCATGGCGCCCGGCGCGCCGATGGTGCGGGCGGTGGTGCCGCACGCCGACGCGGCGCTGGTGCGCGAGCGCACCCGGTCGGTGTCGGTCCGGCTGGATGACAACGCAAACGTCGCCGTCACGGCTTTGCTGAGGCGCGATGTGCCGGCTGCGTCGCTCAAGCTGCCGAGCGCCGCACTGTCCGATCGCAACGGCGGCGCCGTGGTCACCGATCCGGCGGATAACGAACATCTTCGAACGCTCGAGCCATTCTTCATGTTCGACCTGGATCTGCCGGAAACGCAGCTGCAGCGAATCGGCGGCAGGGCCTGGGCCTACTTCGATTTCGGACGTTCGCCGCTGGTTTCCCAATGGACCCACTCATTGCGGCAACTGTTGATTCAGCATTTCGGCGGAGGAAACTGAAATGGCCGTGCAGCGCCGGATGAACGGCATCGGCAAGGCGGATCGGGCCAGGGAGCCGGTTCCGGTGCCGGGACTGGTTCTGGGTGATTATCCGGAGCGGGCCGATCAGGACATACCGCTGGCGTCCTTGCGATTCCGGTTGGCGCAGTTGAGGCGCTTGCATGCGGAACGGTCCGGTCGGGGTCGGCGTTTTGTTTCGCGGGTGCGCAAGCTGGAGAGCGACTACGCAGTTGAATCGGCGCCGCAACGGCAGGAGCGGCTATTCACGGTGCGCGCCCACCTGGCGCGCGATGGCTTTACCGACCCGCTCATGGCGCAGGCTTTCGCGCTCATTATCCTCGCCTGCAGGAACGAGACCGGAATCTCGCCCTATGACACACAGCTGATCGCAGCCCATATCATACTTGACCGGCGGCTGGCTGAAATGGCCACCGGCGAGGGCAAGACGCTGGCCGCGGGCATCGCCGCCGCCGCAGCGGCGCTGGCCGGGGTGCCGGTGCACGTAATTACCGCCAATGATTACCTGGTGTCGCGCGACCTCGAGAACATGCACCCGCTGTTTCGTGCGCTTGGTTTGACGGCGGGCGCAGTGACCCAGCCGATGGACCAGGCGCAACGATATGCGGCTTACCGATGCGACATTGTTTATTGCACCGCCAGGGAACTGGTATTCGATTATCTTCGCGACGGGATGTCGCGGCAGCGTAATAGAGCGGATTCCCCGCCGGCGCGGCTGTTGCGCGGGCTTTGCATGGCGATCATCGATGAAGCCGATGCAATTCTGATCGATGAGGCACGCGTGCCGCTGGTCTTGTCGCAAGCGATTTCGGAACCGGCGGCGCAACCCGATTTTGCGCAGGCATGGGACATCGCGAAACATCTTGAACAGGGCGCCCATTTTACGCTGGACGCAGGCCGCCACAGTGCGCGGCTTACCTTGGCCGGCCGCGCGCTCCTGCGGGGAAAGGCCGCACAATCGCCGTCGCCCCGGATGACGCTGCGGCATTGCGAAGACCTGGTGCGCATGGCGCTGGCCGCCTGCCACATTCTGCAGCCGGGCCGGCACTACCATGTACGGGACGGCAAGGTGCTGATCATCGATGAAACCACCGGCCGCACCGCCGAGGGCCGGAGCTGGTCCGGGGGTTTGCAGCAGATGGTGGAACTAAAGGAGAGATGCGCACTTAGTCCGCTGGCGGAGACCCGGTCGCAGATCACGTATCAACGTTTTTTCCCGCGCTATCTATGGCTATGCGGGATGAGCGGCACGCTGGTAGAGGCAAGCCGGGAACTGTTCCATGTGTATGGACTGGAAGTGCAGCGGGTACCGCTGCATCTGCCTGGCCGTCGCGTCCTGTTTAAAACGCGCGTATTTTCCGATATGCAGTCGCAGTGGCATGCCATCGCGTTGCGGATCGGAGACTTGCATGCAAGCGGGCGCCCGGTATTGGTCGGAACCGATTCGGTGAACGATTCGGAAGCGCTGTCACGGCTTCTGTCCGGCGCCGGCCTGGCGCATGCGGTGCTGAACGCGCGGCAGGATCGGCATGAAGCGCGGATCATCGCCGCAGCCGGCAATCCGGGTGCGATCACGGTCGCGACCAACATGGCCGGCCGCGGCACCGACATCGTGCTGGCGCCGGGCGTGGCGGAAAAGGGCGGACTGCATGTCATCAGCTGTCAGCAGAATGCGTCGCGGCGCGTGGACCGTCAACTGATCGGACGGTGCGCGCGGCATGGCGATCCCGGCAGCGCGGAAAAATATATTGCGCTGGATGGAAAGCTGCTGGCGCACAGCGCGCCCGCGCGCGCGGTCGGCAGGGTAGGGCTGAAACGACAGGTATGGCTGGCTTCCATCGCCGCCCTGATGTTGAAGATCGAGCAGGGTAAAGAGGAGCGCAGGCAGGGCCGTGAACGCGGCCAGTTGTTGCGCGCGGATAAAGAGATGGGCCGCTGGCTTGCATTCGGCGGAATTAAAGCTTGAAAGAACGGAAAATGAAAAATCGACTTTCGTCTATTGGCATTGCGGCCATGTGCGCTGGTGTATCCCTGGTGGCGGCCTCCGGTTCTGCAAGCGCGGCCGGGCCGCTCGGATGCCTTATCGAACCGGAACAGGTAGCCGAACTTGGAAGCCCGGCGATCGGTGTCATCAAGTCCATGCTGGTGGAGCGCGGCGACCGGGTACGGAAAGGCCAGGTCATTGCAATCTTGCAGGATGAGGTGGAGCGCGCGTCTTTCGACGTCGCGCAATCCCGCTCGCAAGCCGATGCCGAAGTCCGTGCCGCGCTTGCCGCCGCCGAGCTCGCCCACCAGCGCCGCGACCGGGCCAAAGACCTGCATGCCAAAGGGTTCATCGCCGGCCAGGCGCTCGACCAGACAATCGCGGAGACCAGGGTGGCGGAGGAAAAGCTGCTGCAGGCGCGCGAGCAGAAGCGGTCGCTGGAAAAGGAGCTTGCGCTTGCCAGGGTCAGGCTGAGCGAACGCACGATTCGCAGTCCGTTCGACGGCGTCATCGTCGAGCGCTATTTTTCGGCCGGCGAGCGGGTCGAGGAAAAACCCATGGTACGGGTTGCCAGAGTCGATCCCCTGCGGGTCGAAGTGATCATGCCGAGCAGCCTGTATGGCACCGTCAAGGCAGGGACGGGCGCGCGCGTTACGCCTGATCTGCCCGGCGTGGCGCCGGTGACCGCCACAGTATCGCTGGTCGACAAAGTGCTCGACCCGGCCAGCGGCACCTTTCGCGTGCGCATGGCCCTGCCGAATGCCAATGCAAGGATACCGGCCGGACTACGGTGCCGGGTCGAGTTTGCCGCCGCGGAGCCGGCTGCGGGACCGGCTGCAGGACCGGCTGCGGTGCGGCCCGTCGATGCGGCCGTCGCGCGCGCGGCGCCGCAGCAACTGAAAATGGACTGGCGCCTCATGAACGAGCCGGGCGCGGTCAAGGCAAGCCCACCGAAAATGTGAACGGGAATCGATGATGACTACGGAACGCGTGCCGCCCAGCCGATCGGACCATAGCCGGACCGGCCGCGCGCTATCCGTTTCATGGACGGCGCGGTTTTCATGGTTGGGCCGCGCGTGGGCGGCCTGGCGCGCCGAGCGCCCCGCACGGCATGTTCCGCTGGTTGAGGAGTATGAGCCGCGCCTGCTGTATTCGGCCGATTTCGCTGCGGCCGGACTGGCGCTGGCGGGAGCGGGCCAGCCGGTCGAGCAGCGAATCGTCGACGCGAGCGGCGAGTTCGTCCAGTTGTCTGCAATGCAGGCGCAGGTGCAGCAGACGCAGCGTGAGGTGCTGATCATCGGCGCCGGTATCGAGGATAGCCAGACCCTGCTCGACGGTTTGAGCGGCGATGGCCGCGAAATTGAAGTCCTGCGGCTTGACCCTTCCCGCGACAGCATCCGGCAGATCAGCGAAGCGTTGGCTGGACGGCATGATCTTGCCGCAATCCATATCCTGTCGCATGGCGCGCACGGCCAGTTGCAATTGGGCGCCACGACGCTGGATGGGGCGCAACTCGCTGCCCGTGCGGATGAAGTCGGTGGCTGGGGGCAGGCGTTGACCGCCGGCGGCGATATCCTGCTCTATGGCTGCGATGTCGCATCCGGTCAATCCGGCGCGGCGTTTGTGCAGCAGTTGGCGGCGCTGACCGGAGCCGATATCGCCGCCAGCGATGACATCACCGGGAGCGGCCTGCGGCAGGGCGACTGGAATCTCGAATATGCGGCTGGTCAGGTCGAGACCGGCCTCGCGTTCAACACGGCGGCCCAACTGCAATGGGCCGGCACGCTCGAGACGCGCGCAAACAGCACCACTTCGGGGAAGCAAACCGACGCCGCGGTGGCGATCAGCGCAGCGGGTACTTCTGTCGTCGTATGGACCGGTGACGCCAATCAGGATGGAGACGGCAGCGGCATTTTCATGCAGCGATTCGACGCCGCCGGAAACCGGCTCGGAGGGGAAGTCCAGGTTAACACCCGTTTCGACCTCGACCAGACCAGCGCATCGGTGGCGATGGATGCGAGCGGTGGCTTTGTGGTGACTTGGGCCAGTAAAAGCACGGACAACAGCGGCAGCGGCAACATCGCCGACCGCGATGGCTGGAGCATACGCGCACAGCGTTTCAATCCGGACGGCAGCAGGGCCGGGGACGAGTTTGTCGTCAATCAGGGAACCGAGAAGGACCAGGAGCAGCCGGCAATCGCAGTGGCACCGGACGGACAGTTCGTGATTGCATGGCGCAGTTCGGTCAAGAAAGATATCTATATTCGCCATTTTGATCCAAGTGGGAATGCGTTGAGCGGCGACGTGCTGGCCAGTACGCTCAAGGAAGGCGGCACCCAGGAGCTTCCTGCTATCGCGATTGGCAGCGATGGCAGTTACTTAGTGACATGGCAAAGCGATAAGGGCGGCAGCGGCAAGGCGGTCTTTGCCCAACGCTTCGACAGGGACGACACTGCAGTCGGCACAAAATTCCGGGTCAATACATATGATGAAAACGATCAGATGCAGCCTTCGGTTGCGCTCGGCGGTAACGGCAGGTTTGTAATCGCCTGGACCAGCGTTGACCAGGACGGCGCAAGCGAGGGAGTGTACGCGCAGTTGTACGGACCGGACGGTGTCCCGGTCGGTAATGAATTCCGCGTCAGCAGTACGACCGCCGGCAAGCAGCACTCCGCTTCTGTTGCAATGGATAGCGGCGGCAACTTCATCATTGCCTGGTCCGACGAAAAGAAGGACGACGGCGGCAGCTACGGCGTCTATGCGCAGCGCTATGATTCCAATGGCGCCGCGCTCGGCACGCCATTTCTGGCGAATACGACTACCTCGGGCAACCAGAGTATTCCCGCAGTCGCGTTGAACGGCAGTGGCGACGCCGTGATTGCATGGGAAGGCAAGGGCGCCGACGATGATAACGGCGTTTTTACAAGCGTCTACATCGCATCCAATACGGCGCCATCTGCGAATCCGGATCTGGCAAGCACTAGCCAGAACGTGGCGGTGACTGGGGCCGCGCCGGGGTTGCTGATCAACGACACCGATCCGGATTCCGGTTCAGTGCTCGCCATAATCGAAATCGTTGCAGGTGCCGACGCATCGATGCAAGTCACTGCATCCGGCGTTACCATCGCCGGCGTTTTCGGCGACCTGTTCATCAAGGCCGACGGAAGCTATCTTTACACGCCGAACACGGCGGCCAGGGCGTTGGCCGCCGGGCAGTCCGGCACTGATCTGTTCATCTATATTATCCGGGACGACAAAAACGCGGTCGCCACGTCCACGGTAACATTCACGATCAACGGCTTGAATGACGCGCCCGTCGCACATGACAATACATATGCGGTCGCCAAGCTCGGCTCGCTGAACGTGGCCGCCGCCGGGGTACTCGGTAACGATAGTGACGCGGACCTCGTGCCGGTGCCGGATGCGCTTGTTGTAAGCTCGGTAAACGGGCAAGCGAACAAGGTCGGTGCGGCGGTCTCAGGCTCGTATGGCAATCTCACGCTCGACGCCGACGGCAGCTTGCGCTATGCGCCCGATACGCTCAATGTCGTTCTTATAGGTTTGCTGACCGGTCAATCCGTGGTGGATAGCTTTACCTACCAGATATCCGATGGAAAAGGTGGCACGGCGAGCGCCGCAATACATATCACGGTGATGGGTGCGAATACAGCCCCGACCGCTGTGGGCGACGCGGGATACGTGGTGCAGGAAGATGGCGCGCTCGCGGTCGCCGCCGGCGCCGGCGTCCTGAGCAACGACAGCGATGTCGACGGCAATGCGCTTTCGGCCGTGCTGGTGAGCGGACCGGCCCACGGCAGCCTGGTCCTGCGCCAGGATGGCTCGTTCACCTATACGCCGGATGCGCTTTACAACGGCGCTGACAGCTTTACCTACCGCGCCAGCGACGGTTCGCTCAACTCCAACCTCGCCTCCGTCGCCTTGACGGTCACGCACGTCAACCACGCGCCGGTCGCGCTGGAAGATCGCGCAGCCGTCATCCAGGGGGGCAGCGTGGCGGCCGGCGCCGCCGGGGGATTGCTGGGCAATGACAGCGATCCCGACACAATCGACACGCCGCGTATCATCAGCGTCCGTGTCGGCAGCACCAGTGTTGCGGTGGGGCCGGGGCTGCAAGGCGTATTAGTCACTGACCATGGCACGCTGACGTTAAGCAACGACGGCAGTTACAGTTACGTGGCTGATGGCGCTTCAAGCAGATCGCTGGCGGCCGGTTCCGTAACGAACGACGTATTCGCTTACACGTTGAGCGACGGGCAGGGCGGAACAGTCAGTGCGGAACTGACCATTACGATTACCGGAACCAACGACGCACCGGACATTGCCGGTGCCGTCGCGAACCAGGCAACCGACGACAGGGCGGATATCTCGCCCTTCGCCGGACTGACCATTGGGGATCCGGACAGTCCGGCCCAGGCGCTTACCGTCGACATCACCCTGGACGCGGCGGCCAAGGGCACCCTTTCAAATATTGGCGGCGCAAGTTATGACGCGGCTGCGGGAATTTACAGTTTTACCGGTAGCGCGGAAGAGGTCACTGCAGCGGTACGCGCGCTGATATTCAGGGCCGCGCCGGACCGTGTCGCACCAGGCACGACCGAAACCACGGGCTTCAGCATCCGTGTCAGCGACGGGCAGGCCGCCACTACCGACGCAACGACCTCGGTTATTACGAGCTCAATCAATGATACGCCCCTTATCAGCGGCGCCGCCCCCGGCCAGACGGTCGACGACACAGCCGGCATTGCAGCGTTTTCGACGATAACGGTGAGCGATGCCGACAATCCTTCTCAGTCGCTCGCGGTCAGCATTGCGCTCGATAACGCGACCAATGGAATCCTCTCCAATCTTGGCGGCGGCACCTATGATGCGGCCGCCGGACTCTATCGTTTCACCGGCACCGCCGCACAGGCCACTGCCGCGACGCGGGGACTGGTTTTCACGCCGGCCGCGAATCGGGTGACGCCGGGCGCAACCGAAGTCACTGGATTTACCATTGTCGTCAGTGACGGGCTAGCAAGCGCGAGCGACGCGACGACTACCGTCGTCTCAAGATCGGTCAATGATGTCCCGACGATTTCCGGCGCCGTCGCTTCCCAGCCAGTGGCTGACAATGCGACGTTGAATCCATTTTCCACTGTTTCGTTTGGCGATGCGGACAACCCGGCCCAATCGCTTGCCGTCCGCATCACGCTTGATAGCGCTGCCAAAGGTACGCTGTCGAACCTGGGAGGCGGGAACTACGATGCGGCGGCCGGCGTGTATCTTTTCTCCGGCACCACCGCCGACGCAATGACCGCCGTGCGTGGACTGAAATTTACGCCGACGGCCAACCGCGCAGCACCAGGCTCGACCGAAACGACGGCCTTCAGCATCAGCGTCGGCGACGGGCAAGCGATAGCGGCTGACGCCACCACAACCGTCGTCACGGCCTCCGTCAACGACGCCCCGGTCGCCTTGCTGGCGAGAGCGGACGGTGTCCAGGATGCGGACAGCACGATCATCATTACATTGGCTGCAACCGACATTGATGGCGCTGCCGCGAGTTTCAAAATCGTAAGCCTTCCCGCAAACGGAACCTTATACCTGGACGCTGCGGGCATTTCGCCGCTCATGCCTGGCCTGTCGATTCCGGCAGATGGCAACCGGCTGTCAGTTTATTTCAGGCCGGCGGCCGGATGGGTCGGCGACACCGGCTTTTCCTATATCGCCACCGACAATTTGGGCCTCGAAAGCGCGAATCAGGCTCTGGTTAATGTAACCATCGCGCCCATCATGACCGAGATCATGATCGAAACAGTCGCAGTCGCGGATTCCGCCAGCTTCTTGCCGTTGGCCGCGTCGGCTCCCGCCAGTCTTGCGCCGGCCGCGGCGCCGGCGCCCGCAGCCGATTCCACGGCGGTGCAGGCCGCGGCGCGCACGGTCGGCGCCGAATTTTTTCTCACTGCGTCAGCCGATGTGAACGCGCTGGCAGCCGGCGAGGGTCAGAGCGCGACGGCCGACGGCAGCGCCGGCGTTCAATCGCGGCGCACCGCAGACCGTGCCATGACCGCCAGCATGTTCACATTGCCGGTGACGATGGCGGCCCAGGCAGCCACCATCTTTGGCTCTGCCATTGCATCGGAGCTGAGCACAGGCACGGCAGCCGTGAGCGGTACGCTGGAAAGCGTCAGCGCGGCGACGCAAAGCCGGGCCATGATAGCTGGCCTCGACCAGCTGCGCGAAAGCGTAAAGGGCAGCGAGGAAGCGGAGCAGCGCGTCATCGGCTCCACTGTTGCCGCCGGCGCCAGCGTCTCGGTGGGATATGTCATCTGGCTGCTGCGCGGCGGGGTGCTTGCGACGAGCCTGCTATCGTCCTTGCCGGCGTGGCGCTTTGTCGATCCGCTGCCGGTGCTGAGCCGCTTCAAGCAGGACGATGACGAGGATGACGATGATTCCCTGGAGGCGATCGTCGGCGAGGATTACGATGAGCAGGGAGCCGATCCGGATGATGAACGAAGAAATTAGGACAGACTGATGAAATCGCTCACCGCAAAAACGCATATTGCGTTAGGACTCGGATTCCTCGTCGCAAGCGTAATCCTCGGCGCTTCGTTCCTTGGGCTGGTTCCGGACCGGCTCGGCGCCATCCGCGACGGCCGGGCGGCACTGGCGGAAACCCTCGCCATCAGCGGCACTGCCATGGTCACCAGGGGCGAGCCGCGCATGTTCGAGTCTACCCTGCAGATGGTGGTCAAACGCAATTCCGATCTGCTCTCGGCCGGCATGCGCCGGGCCGACGGCGCGCTGGTCGTCTCCGTCGGCCCGCATGAAGGAAATTGGGTCATCCCGGTGGGTGATTATTCGACCGATACCCAGTTGCGCGTGCCGATAATGGCCGGCGCTACCAGTTGGGGACAGCTCGAGCTGCGTTACATGGCGCCGCACGGCCAGGGTTTCATGGCCATCGTAAAAGGCCCGCTGTTCATGCTGGTCGCGTTCACTTCACTGGTGTGCTTTGTCCTGTTTTATTTTTACCTTGGCAAGGTGCTGCGCCATCTTGATCCGTCCGAAGCGATTCCCGGCCGGGTGCGCGCGGCTCTGGACACCCTGGTGGAAGGCTTGCTGGTGATTGACCGCAAGCAGAATATCGTTCTTGCCAACGAGGCGTTCGCTTCTTTCCTTGGCAAGACACCGGAGGCCTTGCTTGGCCATAATGCGGCGGCCCTGGACTGGAGGGATGAAAAAGGCCAGCCTCTCGCCGGCGGCGCGCTGCCGTGGCTGGACAGCCTGCGCAACGGGGCCGGGCCAAGCGACAGCATGATCAGTCTTTTCACTACCCATGGCGAGCAGCGTAATTTCATCGTTAACTGTTCACCGGTGCAGGGCGTGCGCGGCAAGGCTAATGGGGTCTTCATCAGCCTCAACGACGTTACCCAGATCGAACGCAACAAGGTGGAACTGCACCAGGCAAAGGACGAAGCCGAATCGGCCAATCGCGCCAAGAGCGAGTTTCTCGCCAATATGAGCCATGAAATTCGCACGCCGATGAATGCGATTCTCGGGTTCACCGAGTTGCTTAAACGCGGTTATGGGAAGAACGAGCAGGATTCGATCAAGTTCCTCGATACCATCCACTCGAGCGGCAAGCATTTGCTTGAGCTGATCAACGATATTCTCGACTTGTCCAAGGTGGAAGCGGGACAGATGGAAATGGAGCGCATACCGTGTTCTCCGCACCGGATCGTGCGCGAAGTCGTGAATGTCCTGGCGGCGCGCGCCAATGAAAAAGGGATCGCCGTGGCGATTCATGCGCGCGGTGCGATTCCCGACCTGATCGAATCGGATCCCGGCCGGCTGCGCCAGATCGTCACCAACCTGTTGGGTAATGCGATCAAGTTCACGGAGCAAGGCAGCGTGCAGGTCGTGCTGCATCTCGAGCAGCGCGGAGACCGGCAGTTGTTTGCAATCGATGTTGTCGATAGCGGCATTGGCATTCCGAATGACAAGCTGGATAGTATTTTCGAGGCCTTCGTGCAGGCCGATACCAGCGTGACGCGCCGCTTCGGCGGAACCGGTCTCGGACTATCGATCAGCCGGCGCTTTGCCCGAGCGCTGGGTGGTGATATCGTCGCCAGCAGTGTGCCGGGAACCGGCAGCACGTTCGCGGTGCGCGTGGAGACTGGCCCGCTGGACAGCGTCCGCTACCTGACGCCGGAGGAAATCCTGGCCGGGGATGCGCCGCTGGCGACATCGGAGCAGGCACATTGGGTTTTCCCGGACGCGACGCGCGTGCTGGTGGTGGACGACGGCCCGGAAAACCGCGAGCTGGTCAAACTGATCCTTGAAGAAAACGGCTTGCAGGTAGAGCTGGCCGAAAACGGCCAGATCGGCCTGGACAAGGGGCTGGCCGGACGATTCGATCTGGTGCTGATGGATATGCAGATGCCTGTGATGGACGGATACATGGCCACTCGGCTATTGCGGGAACGCGGCTTCGGCAACCCGATCTTCGCATTGACCGCCCATGCAATGAAGGGATTCGATCAGGAAATTGCCGCTGCCGGGTGCACAGGATATCTGACCAAGCCGATCGATATCGATAGCTTGTTGCAGTCGATTGCCGATGCGCTGGGTGGCCGGCGCGTGACTGGTGCGCGGCCGGACGACGTGATTGCGCCGGACGCGCCGCAAGCCGCCATGCCGGCGCCGGTTGAGGCCGCGCCTGCGGCGGCGCCAATTGACGCCGAGCCGGAATCGACGCCGCTGATTTCGCGCCTGGCTGACCGGCCGCGCCTGCATTCCGCGATCAGGAAGTTTACGGCGCGTCTGAATGAGCAGCTCGATGCCATGGACCGCGCCTGGCAGGCGCGCGATATGGAAGAACTGGCGGCGCTCGCGCATTGGCTCAAGGGCGCAGCCGGTACGGTGGGCTATGACGCGTTCACCGAGCCTTCCGCGGAACTCGAGCAATGGATCATAGCGGACGCCAGCGATCAGATCACGGCTTCGTTGCGGAAATTGCGAAGCTTGCAGAGCCGGATCGTGGAGCCGGCCGCAGCAGCGGTATAAAACAATAGCTGGCAACCGGCGCCGATTGCGCCGCACTTGCCGCCCCGGAGAGACCAGGATGCAGAAATTACCGTATCAAAGGAAGCGAAAATGAGCAATCCGATAGCCGAAACGCCTGCGTCAGCGTTTCCCATGGGGGCGGCGCTGGCAATGCTGCCGCCGGCCGCCGGCGGCGCTATCCAGCAAACGCTTGCTCCGGGAGAGGCGATTGCGCCCGGCGCCGGTGATAGCGGCAATCTGGAACTGCTGCGCAGGGCGAAAGTGATGATGGTCGACGATGAGCCGATCACGATCGAAGTAATGCGGGAGTTTCTGGAAGAGGCCGGCTACGCCAATTTTGTCGACACCAGCAATCCGGAAGAAGCGATGCAGCTTGTTGCCGACGAGCGGCCGGATGTCATATTGCTTGACCTGATGATGCCCGTGGTGAGCGGATTCGATATTCTTGCCGCATTGCGCGCCGATGAAAACTACCGCCATATCCCGGTAATTGTATTAACGTCGTCGACCGATTCCAGGACCAAGCTCAGGGCCCTGGAACTGGGCGCGACCGATTTTCTCGCGAAACCGGTCGATTCGAGCGAACTGGCGCTGCGCCTGCGCAATACGCTTGCGGCAAAAGCGTACCAGGATCGCCTGACTTATTTCGATGTGCTGACAGGGCTGCCGAATCGGCGGATGTTTTGCGACCATCTCGACTGGACCTTACGCCAGGCGCAACGCTATGAACGCATCGGCGCGCTGCTGTACATTAACATCGACCATTTTAAAAAGATCAACGATGCGCTGGGGCCCGCGATTGCGGACACGTTTTTACAGGCGATCAGCAAGAGACTCGAGCAAAGCGTCCGTGCCAGCGATACGATTGCCCATGCCGGCGAAGAGAGCCTGCATCCGCGCCTGTCGCGGGTAGGCGGGGATGAGTTTGCCGTATTGCTGGTGGAAATGGAAAAGGAAGAAGACGCAATCCGCGTCGCCAATCGCATGCTCGATGTGATGGGTATGCCGTTCCAGGTTGCCGGCCGCGAGCTGTTTACAACCTGCAGCATCGGCATTTCAGTGTTTCCGGCGGATGGCATCGACCGCGACGGGCTGTTGCAAAACGCCGGCGTAGCCATGCGTTTTGCGAAGCAGCAGGGCGGCAATGCCTATCGTTTTTATTCTAGCGATCTGAATGAGCGCTCGCTGCAATATCTCGGATTGGAAAGCGATTTGCGCAAGGCAGTCGAGCGCAATGAGCTGCAGCTTTACTATCAACCGAAGATCAATGCAGCGAGTAAGACAATTGCCGGTGCCGAGGTATTGATACGCTGGAAGCATATTGAACGCGGATTCATCAAGCCGGACGATTTTATTCCTCTAGCCGAGGAAACCGGCTTGATCGTGCCGATTGGCGCATGGATTTTCGCCGAAGCATGCAGGAGCATCAAGAAATGGCAGGCACAAGGCTTGAGCGTACCGCGCGTATCGGTTAATGTTTCCGGACGCCAGTTCAGCACCCCGGGTTTCCATCAGACCGTAAGCGACATCATCGACAGCACGGGGATCGATCCACAATGCATCACGTTCGAAGTAACCGAAAGCATGCTGATGGAAAACGCACAGGAAAATATTCTGCTCCTCAATCAGCTCAAAGCCATGGGACTGCAACTCTCCATGGATGACTTTGGCACCGGTTATTCCTCCCTTAGCTATCTGCGCCGCTTTCCGCTTGATGAACTGAAGATCGACCGTTCCTTTCTGGCCGAACTCGATGTTGGTAACAAGGGCGATGGCGGCATGCTAATCGTCGCAATTATCGCGCTTGGACATAGCCTTGGCCTGCGTATCGTCGCCGAAGGGGTCGAGACCGAGGCGCAGTATGAATTCCTGCGACGCCATGAATGCGACGAGTGCCAGGGATATTTCTTTAGTAAACCCATTCCCGGCGTGGAATTCGAAGCCTTGCTCGCCAAACAATTGGAATGATCTTTCTCGTGAAATTCGCGGTAGAACGCCAGGAAGTTGCGTATAAGCATCATTAATGTAATATCCCTTGCATTATTTCCGACAAGAAATATACTCAAAGAAATAACTTGTTGCTAGGGATAAACATGAATAAAGACCGAGCCGAAAAAAACGAAATCTGGACCCCTCCACCGCCGGAAAAACTGGAATTTCCCTCTCCGATTCCATCGCGTCCGGATCTTGAAACCGAGCAGATAGTGGAGCAGGCGATTGTCATGCAACAGGTTGCCGGCACTAAACAGGCTGCCAGCTTTTTACAGGAACACAATGTGCCGTTTGACGTGGTGACGCGGGTCTTGTTGAAGCCCTCGCAACGTCGGGTGCCGAAAGCCAAAAAAAAGAAATAGACGTATTGCAGCGTCGCCGGCCGGCAAAAAGTTGCGCATATCGCCGCGCAACGCGTCGGCCGCTGGCCGGACACTAGCCGGCAACCGCCGTCCGCACACTGTCATCCGCCGTGTGCCCGGCGCGGCCTGGCCGCGACAACCGCCGTCCGGCGCAGCCATGCGTTTGATTGAATCAGGCATAATGCCGGAATCAGGCGATCCCGATCTCGCCGTGTCTTATCATCCGTGCATGGCCTTCCCCGAAAATATTCACCTGTTCTGCCGCGTCGTCGATAACTTTGGCGATATCGGCGTGTGCTGGCGCCTGGCGCGCCAGCTGGTGGCCGACCATCAGACCGGTGTAACGCTATGGGTCGACGATCTTGCAAGTTTCCAAAAGATTTGCTCGGGCATCGATCCGCAAGCCGTTCAACAACGGCAGGAAGGCGTTGTGGTCAGGCGCTGGGATGCGTCGTTTGGCCAGCCGCGAGCGGCCGACGTCGCGGACGTGGTAATTGAAGCGTTCGGCTGCGCCTTGCCGCACTCGTATATCGCCGCGATGGCGGCGCGCAGCCCGAAGCCGGTCTGGATCAATCTCGAGTACCTGAGTGCGGAATCATGGATCGAGGATTGTCATGCGATGCAATCGCTTTATCCCTCGCTGCCCTTGGTCAAATATTTTTTCTTCCCCGGATTTTCAGCCCGTACCGGCGGGCTGATGAGGGAGAACGGTCTGCTCGAACGGCGCAGCGCCTTTCAAAATGACCCGCCGGCGATGTCTTCCTTCCTGACCGGCATCGGCGCCCAGGTTCCCATGCCGGCATGCAGGATGTCGCTTTTCTGTTATCCGGACGCGCCGGCCGGATCGCTGTTCGATACGCTGCAGGCAGACCCGCGTCCCAGCGTCTGTTTCGTGCCGCAGGGCGTGGCACAGGAAGCGGTACACACATTCCTGCAGCAGCCGGCGGAGGCTGGCGCCCGCGCGACGCGCGGCGGCTTGACGGTACAGGTGCTGCCGTTTCTTGATCAGCCCGACTATGACCGGCTGCTGTGGTCATGCGACGTGAATTTCGTGCGTGGCGAAGATAGCCTGGTGCGCGCGCAATGGGCGGCGCGGCCTTTTGTCTGGCATATCTATCCGCAGGAGGAAGCAGCGCACCATGTGAAACTGGACGCGCTTCTGGATCGCTATACCGCAGGCATGGACCAGGACACGGCGCAGGCCGCCCGCGCCGCCTGGCAGGCCTGGAACCGCCGGTCCGATATGGGAAAGTGCTGGGGACAGTTCCGGAATCAGCTGCCCCGGCTGGCTTCGCACATGGCGCATTGGACCGAGCAATTAAAGCAATACAGCGATCTCGCTTCCAACTTGATTCAATTCATTAGAAAAATCGGTTAAAATACGAGGCTTTAATTTTTAGACGCGCGTATCAACGAAGTGTTTGCCGATGTTTTGACAACGTGGCCGGCAAGCCCACGGATGATTGTGACGACTGAACTTCCCACTTTTTATACCCAAATCACGCTATGAAAACCGCACAAGAAATCCGCGTTGGTAATGTCGTCATGGTCGCTGGCGAACCAATGGTTGTTTTGAAAACCGAATACACCAAGTCCGGCCGCAATTCTTCAGTTTGCAAAATGAAAATGAAGAACCTGCTGACCGATGCGGGCCTGGAGTCGGTCTACCGCGCCGACGACAAATTCGACATCGTTACGCTCGATCGCAAGGAAGCGACCTACTCGTACTTCGCCGATCCGCTGTACGTCTTCATGGATACCGAGTACAACCAGTATGAAGTCGAAGGTGAAAACCTGGGCGAGGCGATCAACTACCTGGAAGACGGCATGCCTTGTGAAGTCGTGTTCTATAACGAAAAAGCGATCTCGGTGGAACTGCCGACGACCGTGGTGCGCGAGGTGGTTTACACCGAACCGGCCGTCAAGGGCGACACCTCCGGCAAAGTCTTGAAGCCTGCGAAGATTGCCACCGGATTCAATGTGTCGGTACCGCTGTTCGTCGGTCAGGGCGACAAGATCGAAATCGATACCCGCACCGGCGAATACAAGAGCCGCAGCAAGTAACGCAGCAAGTAACGCAGCAAGTAAGTATATAAGCGCAGTCCCGGGTAAGCGCCTCGTATTATTTGTCGTATTGCCGATACGCCGCCGTTTATTTTCCAGGATCGCAGAAAGAGCGCCGCAGCTTATGCTGTGGCGCTCTTTTTTTACGGGTGCCCAATGCCCGGCAAGTTAGAAAATTGCCGAGTCGTTGCGTGCATAGGCCGGGCATCCGTTCCGTCCCCATCGACCGTCGCATACCTGCCATTTACATTGCTCCCGACGGAAAAAGTTTGATAGCTGCTGGCACTGGCCGAGCGCGTTGCGCGATGCCTGCGCCACGCGCGCCGGCCGTTGGCGCGCCGACTGCCGCTGCAACGGCGAAGCGCGGTTTGGCGCAGCGCCGATTCTTTCCCTGGTGGTTTCGGAAAACGCCTGCGTTTGCAGCCGTTCCATTTCTTCGGTCCGCTCTTTTCGTGCCAGTTCGGTGTACCGTTTTTTCGGCTTCTTAAGATTTTTCATTGGCGCCGGCGTCGCTTCCGGCGTACTTGCCGTCACGGCTGCCGGCGCATCGGCAGCCCGCGGTGCCGCGCGTGCCGGCGCTGCAACTGCAACCGGCGGGTTCTCCAGGGCCAGTGCGGCAAGCGCCGAACGCGGCGCGAGCGTTTCGGGCCGCTCGGCGTCGGCGATTGCCAGACCGGCCGCCGGCACGGCTGCCGCAGCTGCCGCAGCTGCCAATACCTGCTTCGGCGGAGCAGCCGGCGGAACGTAGCCGGGTTTTTCCATTTGGGCGGCAGGCGCCGGCGCGACCATGGCCGCCGGCGCCTGCCTGGCGGCGACAAGCTCGCGGTAACTCATTTCATTGAGCCACCAGGCGGTTCCGAAACCAAGCCCGGTGACAGCTACCACGATGCCGGCCGCCGATGCCAGCTGTCGCGCGAGCTTGTTTCGCAACACCGGCATGCGCGCGGCCGCTGGCGCGCCGGGCGCGGGTTTGCCGGTTGCCGGATTGTGGGTCAAGGGCATCATGCCCGGTTTTTCATGCGCCGATGCGCCGGCACGCCGCTGCGCGGAAGCCAGCGGAATGGCTGCGGAATCGGTCGGTACCGGCCGGGCCGGAAGCACCCCTGATTCGACAGGAAATCCTGGTTTCGAACGGAATCTCGGATGCGGATCGATTATCCGTGGATGGCTGATATAGTCTGCATCTTTCGGCAATTGCCGATCGGTCGTCCGCGCCGCCGGCGACCTGCCGCAAAAGATGCACGGCTCATTCGAGCTGGCCTTCGCCATCCCGCAAAATTCACAAGTCATTTTTTTTATCCCTCTCTGCCAAGCCACCTGAGTAGTCCGCCACGCGCCAAATTACGGGTTCTGCCGGTTGCCCAGCGGCGATTGCGCCGTTATCCGCAAATTGACGCATGACGGACTATTAGCAACTGACGCCTTGCTGTTGACAAAGTTCCAATATCATTCCCACCTATCGATTTGTTATAGGCCTAGTGTTTGGTATAGAACGGGAGAGGCATGGAGGGTTTGCGAAACATCAAGAGCGGTGTTGATCGGAAAGAAATGACTGGAATGGTATGTCGTTAGCCGACTAATGAAGCGGCCCGGCATCCCGGATGCGGGAAATTCGTTCTGCGGTGGAGGGGTGGCTGGCCAGGTACGGAGAAACTTCCGAGTCGGAACGGCTCTCCAATTTTTCAAAGGCGGTAGCCAGGCTGGAGAGACTGATGCCATTGGCCTTCAACATGGCAATTGCATAATCGTCCGCTTCCAGTTCGGCAGCGCGCGAATATTTCAAGTCCAGGATCAGCGTCGGCAAGCCTGCCAGGATGATCGACAGGTCACCGGTCAGCATGGTGATGGCCGCGCCCGTCGCCGAAGACTGGATAATGCGGCGCAGCAGGTGGCGCTCGTGGACATGGCCGAGTTCATGCGCCAGCACACCCATTACCGCATCGTCGTTGTCGAACAGGGTTACGATTTCATCGGTAAGGATGATCTGGCCGGAAGGCAGCGCAAAAGCGTTTGGACCGATCCGGCTTTGGCGAAAGAGGATCTGGCGGGCCGGTGCGCCGGGGTACGGCGGCGCCAGGAACTGGAAGCGCGTGGCGATTGCATTGCGGCGCGCTTCGGGCAGACGGCTAGGCGAGAGAAAGCGCTGGTCGAGCAATGCCAGCGTTTCGCGCCCGATGCCACGCTCGACGTTTTCCGGAAGCGTCCGCGCGATCAGCTTCGCGGCGGCCGGCAATCCATACAGATATAAGGCGGCCAGTATGGCGACGGCTGCCACGCATGCAAGCACGGCGCCGCGCCAGCTTTGCTGGGCACGCGCGACCAGCGAGTCGCGATGGCCGGTCGCGGCCAGCAGGCGGTTGAATTCGGCGGTGTCGCCGATCTCCAGGAAGGCGCCGTCCGGAAACGTTATCTTGCGCTTGACGTGCCGCATCGGTTCCGAGACCCGTAACTGGCCGAGCGGACAGCGGCGCTCCACATCACCGCTGATGCGGGCGAGGCCGCCTTCCACCGAGAATTCGACATTCAGCTTGCGCGAGGTCTTGCCATCAAAGTAGCTTGCCGATAATCCCATGGTATTTATCCGTCATGTTTCGATATGCCGCTGGGGAGCCTAGAGAGAAAGATCGAAATCGAGCAGATCGGCCATGCCTTCGCCCGCCGCGCTGGCCTCGTCCTGTTCAAGCGCAATGAAATCATCGAGGCTGGCAGCCGGCAGCAGGGTCATCGATTCAATCCGGTATTTCATTGAACGGACTGCCGCGAAAGGAATGAATAAGCCCAGTGTCAGGACAATAGCCAGCAAATTGGTGATGGTGATGAAACTCATCCTGCCCCATTTCAAATTGCTTTCGAACCGATGCGGGCCTAGCCTGGTATTGTTCCAGACCAGGTTTTGAATCATGGTCAGGAAGATCGGGTAGATCGAAAAAAGCCATACGTATAAGCAGAATATGAAAAGGATCACGGCACCGGCGCGGGACGCAGCGACATGCTTTACCCCGCCGGTGAGCGCCAGGCCGGACAAGGTCGAGGCGAAGCCGATGCCGAGCAGGATAATCCCGCCCACCATGATCAGGAAGCCGACCAGGTAAGCCTTGTAAAAACCGCCGATGGTCGCGTGAAATGAAAACCAGGTGTTGCCGAAACGGCTTTCCTCATGCTGGAACTTTTTGATTTCGCGATGCGCCAGCGGCGCCAGCAGGTAAAGACTGAAAAACGTCATGATCGGATAGAGCAGGAACGCCAGGTAAGCCAGGCCGGGTGAACCGCGGAAGCCGAACCGGATCCCGCGGTAACTCGAGTTGTACAGCCTGAATTGTAGGCTTTTCCACAATAGCCACGGCAACACCAGCATCATCAGTACCCCGATGATCGCGCCCGGCACGACCGAAAAATTCAGCATCAGGTTATAGCCAGCGATGCAGGCCACGGCGATCGCGCGGCCCTTGAGGATGGCAAGCGGCTTGCCGTGATAGTCGAAGCCGGCGCCGGCCAGGCGCGTGCTGCCATAGAAATAGCGGGTTTTGCGCACCTTGGCCCAGGCCGAATAAATGCCGAGCGTGGCGATCGTCAGCAGCAGGTTGACAATCCAGATCCGGAAGTATTCGCTGCCGCTGCCATGGAAGGTTAGCCGCTCCAGCGTTTGCGCCCGCGCTACCTGGACGGCGGCTTCGTCGTCGATACGGCTTCGCAAACTTGTCATGATTTCCCTGGTTGATTGACTGAGCGAACAATGCCGCCTCACCGGGGAACTGTCAACACGGCCACGATCAAGCGTGGCTAAATGGAGAAACCGTTATTCGGGCGCAACCTGCAAAATCAGCTTGCCGAAATTGCGGCCTTCGAACAGCATCAGCAGAGCGTCCGGAAAATTTTCCAGTCCCTGCACGATATCCTCGCGGGTCTTGAGGCTGCCTTCCTTCATCCAGCGCGCCATTTCAGACACGCCGACAGAATAACGATCGGCATAATCGAACACGACGATGCCTTCCATGCGCGCCCGATTGATCAGCAGTGACAAGTAGTTGGCCGGTCCCTTGACCGGGGTCGTATTGTTGTATTGCGAGATCGCGCCGCAGATGATGATGCGCGCCTTCAGGTTGATGCGGGCAAGCACGGCATCGAGTATCTCGCCGCCCACATTATCGAAATAGATATCGACGCCTTGCGGGCAATGCGCTTTCAAACCCTCCTTGACCGTGCCGTTCTTGTAATCGATGCACGCATCGAAGCCGAGTTCCCGGACCACGAAGTCGCATTTTTCCTTGCCGCCGGCGATGCCGACCACGCGGCAGCCCTTGTGTTTTGCAACCTGGCCGACAGTCTGGCCGACCGCGCCGGCGGCGCCCGAGACCACCACGGTTTCACCGGGCTTCGGCATTCCGACTTCCAGCAAACCGAAATACGCCGTCATGCCGGGCATGCCCAGCGCATTCAAATGCGCCGGCAGCGGTGCGACCGCGGGATCAATCTTGCGCAATGCGGCGGACCTGTCGTTCGCCGCGCCGGTCCAGTAGCGCTGTACGCCGACCGAGCCCGATACCAGGTCGCCGGCTGAGAACGCCGGCGATTTCGATGCGATCACGCGGCCGATGCCGCCGGCGCGCATGACTTCCCCGATGCCGACCGGGGCGATATAGGACTTGCCTTCATTCATCCAGCCGCGCATGGCCGGGTCGAGCGATAAATACAACACCTGTACCAGGATTTCGCCATCGGCCGGATCGCGTACCGGCTCGGAATGAAATTCCCAGTCGCTGTCCTTGGGCAAGCCGACCGGTCGGGCGGCAAGGCGAAATTGCTGATTGGTCAAGGCGGGTGCGGCCATCCTGGTCTCCTGTTCATTTCATGGTATCGGCTTAATCCGATGAATATATCGCAATTTGAACGATCGTGCTTTTTAATTATTTCTGTAAATATGTAACAGGGTCGGAACTTTCTGACCTTGCCATAGACCAATGGTGGAGCCGGAGGTCTAATCCCAGCTTCACCATGTCACGCTACCGAACGACATGACTTAAACAAATCGCCAGCGTGCCGTCCATGCGCGATTTACGCCATAGCACCTTGTCACATTTCCAGGAGAATCCATGCTTCGATCCGAAACGCTTTTTGGCAAGCGAGAAACCAATACGCCAAATCCTCCTCTCAGCACGACCGGGAATACCCCGGCGACTCCTCCCAAGTCCCCGTTTGGCGCCAATTCCGTTAATAATTCAACGACCCCTACAGCGAGTTCACCAATGAATCCAGCGCCACAAGTTACCAGCGCCAGCAGCAGCACGAATGAAGTGGGTAGCAAGTTGATCGTCGGACCGAATATCAAGCTCAAGGGCGTTGAAATTACCGATTGCGATACGCTGGTCGTGGAGGGCCGTGTCGAGGCGACAATGGATTCGCGCGTAATACAAATTGCTGAGATAGGTGCGTTTAAAGGATCTGCGGAAATCGATATCGCGGAAATTCGCGGTGAATTCGATGGCGATTTGACCGTACGTGAAAAGCTGGTCATTTATTCAACTGGCAAAGTCTCCGGCAAGATCCGTTACGGCAAGCTTGTGATCGAAGAGGGTGGCCAGCTGTCGGGCGATGTTCAGGTTGGCACCGAGTCGGCGCCGAAAACCTTGTCCGTGGCGAAGGCAGTATAAGGAGCGGGCAGTATCAGGTTCGCCTGTCGATTCAGCTTAATCGAAGCCAGCATCCGCGCGCGACTTGCGCGCATCGGCATCGAAATCGCCGGCGTTTCCCGGGAAACGCCGGCGATTGTCGTTTCGGGCAGGGCTTTTGTAACGCAAGGCCAAGCCATGCGACAATAGCGTGCTTTTGCTGCCCGGCTGGTTTGGTAGCTGTCACGCTTCAGGTCGCGAATCGAAGCATGACAAAATACCGGGCCGTGTGCTCTCCTACACTGAAAAATCAAACATGGCGTATCCGGAATATATTCTTACCTTATCCTGCATCGACCAGCGTGGCATCGTCCACCGGGTCTCCGGTTTCCTGGCTGACCACGGCTGCAATATTATTGATTCGGCCCAGTTCGGCGACGGGCAGTCGAAGCTGTTTTTCATGCGGGTCCATTTTTCCGCGGAAGATGGTGCGATAAGCGACAGCGTATTGCGCGAGAATTTCTCCGCGCTGGCGGCGACCATGGCAATGAACTGGCAATTGCATGACGCGTTCAAGAAGCCGCGCATGATGCTCATGGTATCCAAGATCGGGCATTGCCTGAACGACCTGCTGTTCCGCTACAAGAGCGGCCTGTTGCCGGTCGAGATTCCAGCCATCGTATCGAACCACACCGATTTTTACCAGCTATCGGCAAGCTACAACATACCGTTCCATCATTTGCCGCTGGCCCCGGGCGCGAGTCCCGAAGCCAAGCGGGCGCAGGAAGATCGGGTCCTGGAAATCGCCAAGGCCTGCGACGTCGACCTGGTGGTGCTGGCGCGTTATATGCAGATCCTGTCGCCGCAGATGTGCGATACGCTGCGTGGCCGGGCAATCAATATCCACCATTCATTCCTGCCCAGCTTCAAAGGCGCAAAGCCCTATTACCAGGCGCATGAACGCGGCGTAAAACTGATCGGCGCGACTGCCCATTTCGTTACAGGCGACCTGGACGAAGGACCGATCATCGAACAGGATGTTGAGCGTGTCGATCACGCGATGGACCCCGATACCCTGACGGCGATCGGCCGCGATGTGGAATGCGTGGTGCTGGCACGCGCGGTAAAGTGGTTTGTCGAGCACCGCATTCTGCTTAACGGTCACAAGACCGTGGTGTTCAAGTAATGCATTGAGCGGCGGGCGCGGAAAACCGGAGCGTTTTCCGCGCAGCGTGTTCGGCCGCGTGCTGCGGAATGCGCTGCACGCGAAAAAACTCCGGCAGTGGAAATAACCGGCGCGGCGCATGGCGCGCCGCTTTCCCCGCGTACGACTCGCGGCGTGCCAGGTCCCGACGTACGTATTATTTCGCGGACCCGCCCAGGACACGCCTGAACCAGGCGCCGATATCGTCGAGTTCGTCCGGCGACACCGAATGCTGCATCATGTATTCATGCCATTCCACCGGATGGCCGTGCGCTTTCAGGACGTCGCGCGATTGTTCAGCCCGCATGATAGGAATCACCGGATCGGCCCGGCCATGCGCCAAAAAGATCGGGGTGTCATGATTGGCCGCATGCCGTTCGGCGGCGAGCGTCGTGTGGATGGGCACATAGCCCGAAAGACATAACAGCCCCGCCAGTTTTTCCGGATAGCGCAGGCCGGTTTGCAAGGTCATCGCGCAGCCTTGTGAAAAGCCGGCCAGCACGATCCGGCTAGCCGGTATCCCGCGTGATTTTTCCTGCTCGATCAGTTTCTCCACTTCAGCCTGCGACGCGCGCAAGCCTTTTTCATCTTCGCGCTTGGCCAGGTCGGTGCCCAGAATGTCGTACCATGCGCGCATCACGTAACCGCCGTTGATCGTCACCGGCATCGTCGGCGCATGCGGAAATATGAAGCGGATCGGAGGTAACCCGGTCAGGTCCAGTTCACGCACGATCGGCACAAAATCCGAGCCGTCCGCTCCCAGGCCGTGCAGCCAGATCACCGAAGCGCTCGGGTTCGGGCCGGTTTCAACTTGTATGGTTTCGAGTAGAGAATTGGTCATATGTCGGATAGCGCGCCTTGCGCACGATTTTCAGGTTAAAAAAGGTTTACGCCCGGGTTTCGCACGGCGGGCCGAATTATTTTTGCCGGATCGCCGACTTCGGCCGGAACGCCTTGCATACCGCTTCGTCGGTTTCGATATACGGCCCGCCGATCAGATCGATACAGTAGGGGACGGCCGCGAAGATGCCGGCCACCACTTGCCTGCCGTCGTCATCCTTCAAGCCTTCCAGGGTTTCTTTGATCGACTTCGGCTGGCCCGGCAGGTTCATGATCAGCGCCGCATGTTCGTCGGTTTCGCGAATCACGGCAATCTGCCGCGACAGGATCGCGGTGGGGACGAACTTCAGGCTGATCTGGCGCATCTGTTCGCCAAATCCGGGCATCTCCCTGGTGGCCACCGCCAGCGTCGCTTCGGGCGTCAGGTCGCGCCGCGCCGGACCGGTGCCGCCGGTGGTCAGGACCAGGTCGCAGCCGATCTCGTCGACTAGTTCGATCAGGGCTTTTTCGATCGCATCGCGGTCATCGGGGATCAGGCGGGTTTCCATCCGCCACGGGCTGGTCAGGGCTGAAGTAAACCAGTCGCGCAGGGCGGGGATGCCCTGGTCCTGATACACGCCGCTGGAGGCGCGGTCGGAGATCGAGACCAGGCCGACCAGCAATTCATCGGGATTATTCTTCTTCCGCATCGTCATTTTCGCTGGTGTCAGGTGTCGAGCCTGCCGCTTGCAATTGCTTCAGGATCTGGAAAATTTCGCGGTAAGCCTTGGGCGGCTTGTTTTCCGCCTGTTCCTTGCGCGCGTTGCGGATCAGCGTGCGCATATGCTGCATGTCGATCTCGGGATATTGCGCGCGCAATTCGGTGAGCGCGTCATCGTCGCTCAATAATTTGTCGCGCCGCCGCTCCAGCGCATGCATGGCGGCGGTATCGGCCTTGGACAGGCCGCGCCAGCTATCGAGGGTTTTCTGGATCGCCGCCAGTTCCTCTTCACTCAGCGTGCGCATTTTCTTGCCAACGAATTGCAGCTGGCGTCGCCGGCCTTCGTGATCCTTGATCGACTGGCAATCGAGGATGGCCTCGCGCACGTCTTCCGGCATCGGCACGCGCTTGACGCGCTCCCTTGGTTCGGCGACCAGTTCAGCGCCCAGTTTCTGCAGGGCGGTCATCTCGCGCTTCAGTTGCGACTTGGATGGGCGGTCGTATTCCTGCTCGAATTCGTTGGACTGGAATCCGGTGGCGCCGCGGTTGGAATTTGGCATGATATTCGGTAAGGCGTAAGCCAATCTGTAAACGACTGCTATCATAACTGTTTTACACGCATTCCGAAGAAAACGACCTCATGAACGATTCCGTATTTATCCATACCCAGGACCAGTTGAAGCAAGTCGCACAGGACGTGTTGCGTTTTGCAAAGGAATTAGGGGCATCCAATGCCGCGGTTGAAATCAGTGAAGGAAGTGGCCTGTCGGTAACGGTGCGCAAGGGAAACGTCGAGACCATAGAACAGAACAAGGATAAGGGCATGGGCGTGACCGTGTATCTGGGCCAGGATGGTTCGGTCCGGCGCGGCAATGCGAGCACGTCCGACTTTTCGCAAAAGGCATTGAAGGATACCGTGGAAGCCGCGTACAACATTGCGCGCTTTACCGCCGAAGACGATTGCGCCGGCTTGCCCGATGAGGACACGCTGGAAATGAATCCGATCGATTTGCAGCTGTGTTATCCATGGCAGCTGTCGGCGGAAGAAGCGGTTGAACTGGCGCGGCGCGGCGAAGCGGCGGCGTTCGCGGTCGACAAGAGGATCACCAATAGCGAAGGGGCGAGCGTGTATGCCCAGCAATCGCATTTCGTGACAGCCAATTCGCGCGGTTTCATGGGTGGGTATCCGTATTCGCGTCACACGGTGTCGGTCGTGCCGATTGCCGGCAAGGGCAGCAACATGCAACGCGACGACTGGTATTCGTCGACGCGCGATCCGAAGCAGCTGGCGGCCCCGGAAGCGATCGGCCGCTATGCCGCGCAACGGGCGCTGGCGCGTCTGAATGCGCGCAAGCTCGATACCCGCAAATGCCCGGTATTGTTTGAAGCGCCGCTGGCAGCCGGCCTGCTCGGCGCATTCGTGCAGGCGGTGTCGGGCGGTGCGCTGTATCGCAAGTCGACCTTCCTGCTCGATTCGCTTGGCAAGGCCGCGTTTGACGATCACATCCAGGTGCTCGAAGACCCGCATGTGCCAGGCGCGGTCGGATCGGCGCCTTTCGATGAAGAAGGCGTCAAGACCAGCCGGCGCGAGGTCGTGCGGGATGGCGTGGTGCAGGGTTATTTCCTGTCGACCTATTCGGCGCGCAAACTGGGAATGAAGACCACCGGCAATGCGGGCGGCTCGCATAACCTGTCGATCACCTCAACTCTGACCCGGCCGTCCGATGACTTCAAGGCCATGCTGAAAAAGCTCGATACCGGGTTGCTGGTGACGGAACTGATGGGGCAGGGCGTCAATTACGTGACCGGTGATTATTCGCGCGGGGCATCCGGTTACTGGGTCGAGAAAGGCGTGATTCAATATCCGGTCGAAGAAATCACGATTGCCGGCAACATGAAGGATATGTTCATGCGGATCGCGGCGATCGGCGCCGACACGCTGGTGCGCGGCACCAAGCAAACCGGCTCGATATTGATTGAAGAGATGGTGATCGCCGGCGGCTGACACGATAATTTGAACCAGGCAGCCGCAAGGTCGCCGCGTTTTCTTGCGCTGAGAATCCGGGGACATGCAGTCGGCGCGCGGATGTTGCACTGCGACATCAGTTTGTGTTGCGGTGCTTCTATCCGCCCCCTACAATTTGCATCGTCTTGTGAAAGCTTGCGCGCCGGAAAAGCCGGGCATGGTCGACCATAGACTTGTTGGTATTCGAAACCTTGAGGAGAACACATGGAACGTCGTTCCTTTTTAAAAAAAGCGGCAGCCGGTGCTTCGGTAGCCGGTATTGCCGCCCCAGCATTGGCGCAAACGCAGCCTACACTTAACTGGCGCCTCGCATCGAGCTTTCCAAAGTCTCTCGATACGCTGTTCGGCACGGCCGAGCAATTCAGCAAGCGCGTGTCCCAGCTCACCGGCGGCAAGTTCAACATCCGTGTGTTCGCCGGCGGCGAGATCGTTCCAGCGCTGCAGGTCGTCGACGCGGTGCAGGCCGGCACGGTAGAGATGGGCCATACCGCGCCCTACTACTTCTTCGGCAAGGACCCTACCTTTGCATTCGATTGCGCGGTTCCGTTCGGCATGAATTCGCGCCAGCAGACAGCTTGGTACGAACATGGCGGCGGCAAGGACTTGCTGCGCACTTTCTACAAGGATTACGGCATCACGAATTTCCTGGGCGGGAATACCGGCGCGCAGATGGGCGGCTGGTTCCGCAAGGAGATCAAGACGCTGAACGACATGAAGGGCCTCAAGATGCGGATCAGCGCATTCGCCGGCAAGGTAATGCAGCCGCTCGGCCTGGTGCCGCAACAGCTGGCCGGCGCCGATATTTATCCGGCTCTTGAAAAAGGCACGCTGGATGCAGTCGAATGGACCACGCCGTATGACGATGAAAAGCTCGGCTTTTACAAGGTCGCGCCGTATTACTATGCGCCGGGCTGGTGGGAAGCGGGCGCCCAGCTGTCATTCTACGTAGGCACGAAGGAATGGGAAAAACTGCCGAAGGAATACCAGGCGGCGATTGAAGCGGCATCGTACGAAGCGCATGTCTACATGCAGGCGCGCTATGATGCGCTGAACCCGGCTGCCCTGGCGCGCCTGATCAAGAACGGCACCAAGGTCCGTTTCTTCTCGAAGGAAATCATGGAAGCATGCTACAAGGCTGCGATGACCACGATGGAAGAAGAAGCTTCCAAGAACGCCAAGTTCAAGGCAATTTACGAGCCGTACAAGCGCTTCCAGCGCGAGCAGAACCAGATGTTCTCGGTGGCGGAAGTGCCGTTGGGGAATTTCATGACTAGCCGTAAGTAGTTCATTTGCAGCAGAAAAAACCCGCAGCGCTTCAGCGCTGCGGGTTTTTTTTGGCCCCGATCACGGCGGCACGAGTCTGTCCAATGCACATGGGCTAATCCAGAGGATGTCTGAAGACGTTGCCCGGAAGGTCGTTCTTGCAAAAAGCCATGGGCGGGGACACGGATATTCAGCCTATTTTTTATCAGGATCCGCAAAATTCAGTTGCGGCGCATCGCTATCCGGCGGCGCCTCGCCCGGCGCCCCCGGCGGCGCTGCTTCCGGCGCCTGCTCGATCATCGGATTTTCAATCCGCAGTTCAAGCTGTTCTTTCATGTCGACTTTCGATTCGACCGATACGATCTTCGGGAACGCGATAATCAGGGCCACCATGATTACCTGGATCACGACGAAGGGCACCGCCCCCCAATAAATATCGCTGGTCTTCACTTCCCTCGGCGCAACCGACCGCAAGTAAAACAGCGCGAAGCCGAATGGCGGATGCATGAACGAGGTTTGCATGTTGACCCCCAGCAGAACGCCGAACCAGATCAGGTCGATGCCGAGCTTGTCCGCCACCGGTCCGACCAGCGGCACCAGAATGAAGGCCAGTTCAAAGAAATCCAGGAAGAACGCCAGCAGGAAGAACATGATGTTCACCACGATCAGGAACCCGGTCGCGCCGCCGGGCAGGGAGGTCAGCAAATGCTCGACCCACAGATCGCCGTTCACACCGCGGAACACCAGGCCGAACACGCTGGAACCGATCAGGATGAATACCACGAACGATGACAGCCGGGTGGTTGAGCTCATTGCCTGTTTCAACAGGTCCCAGGTCAACCGGCGGTTAAGCATCGCCAGGACGATCGCGCCGAATGCGCCCATGCCGCCGCCCTCGGTTGGCGTCGCGATGCCGAGAAAGATCGTACCCAGCACCAGGAAAATCAGCGCCAGCGGCGGAATCATCACGAACACGACTTTCTCTGCCATGCGCGACAGGAAACCGAGCTTCAGCATGCGGTTCAGCACGGCGAGGATGAAGGCGCCGCCGATGCCGGCCGAAGCTGAAATAATGCCCACTTCATCGGGCGCCGCCTTCGGATGGCTCGCGCCGTAGTAGCCGGCGAATGCAAAACTGGCGGCGACCGCGGCCACTACCAGCGCCAGCAGCGAGATGACGCCGCTGTCGCCGTTCGGCTCGCGCAGGTTGCGCGCTTCCGGCGGCAATGCCGGCACCGCGGCCGGCTTGAATATGGACAAGGCCAGCACGTAGCCGGCATACATGGCGGTCAGCAAGAGGCCTGGCACGAATGCCGCCTTGTACATATCGCCGATCGAGCGCCCCAGCTGGTCCGCCATGACGATCAGCACCAGCGAGGGCGGTATGATCTGGGCCAGCGTGCCGGAGGCGGCGATCACGCCGGAGGCGAGCTTCTTGTCATATCCGTAGCGCAGCATCACCGGCAATGAAATCAGGCCCATTGAAATCACCGAAGCCGCTACCACGCCGGTGGTCGCGGCCAGCAGCGCTCCGACAAAAATCACCGCATACGCCACGCCGCCGCGGATCGGCCCGAACAATTGCCCGATCGTGTCGAGCAAATCTTCCGCCATGCCGGAACGTTCGAGGATCAGGCCCATGAAGGTGAAGAAGGGAATCGCCAGCAGCGTGTCGTTGGCCATGATGCCGAACACGCGGTTCGGCAGCGCCTGCAGTAATTCAGGCTTCAGCAAGCCTAATTCAATCCCCATCAAGCCAAAGAACAAGCCGTTCGCGGCTAGTGAAAATGCAACCGGAAAGCCCGACAAAAGAAACAGCACCAATGCGCCGAACATGATCGGCGCGATATTCGCAATAAGAAATTGCTCCATTATTATTTGACTCCGGCGATCAGTTCAGTTTGTTGGCGGCTTTGATGGCTTCGATTTCTTCTTCAGGCGTGGCGGCCTGCTTTTCGAATTCACTTGCGGGTACCCGGCCTGCCAGAAAGCCAACTCGTTTGATCAGCTCGGAAATGCCCTGCAGCGTCAACATGAAAAATGCAACCGGAATCAGCAGCTTGGCCGGCCAGATGATCAGGCCGCCGGCATTGCTCGACATTTCCTGGTTATGAATCGATTCGATCGCGTACGGAATGGCGTAGTAGAGAATCAGCAGGGTGACCGGCAACAGGAAAACCACGAAGCCGATCAGATCGAGCCAGACTTGGGTGCGCTTTGAAAACCGGCCCACGATCACGTCGATGCGCACATGCTCGTTGCGGCGCAGCGTATAACTCGCCGCCAGCAGAAAAATGGCGGCAAACAGGTACCACTGGATTTCCAGCCAGGCGTTGGAACTGTAATTGAACACATAGCGGACCAGCGCATTGCCAGTGCAAATCAACACCGCGGCAAGTAGCGCCCAGCTGACGGCATCGCCGATTTTTCTGTTTAACGCGTCGATCAGCCGCGATAAGGAGATTAAAAAAGACATTGGTTCGACCTCGTTGATGAATGGTATGCCTAATCCGGGATGCCTGATGCGGCGCGCTCGCTCTTTCTTATAGTTATGCGGCTCGGGGCCGGCTACGGTTCACGGTTGGGGGAGTATATGATATTTCCAATTCGGAACGGGAAAATCGGCGCTGCCGAGTGGAATTTTTTTACAGTATGTGGCCAACTGGTTACCGACGGGCGCCGGACGCGCGCGGATAGGCATGGCGCTTCCGCTGAAACGCCATGCATTTTGGCAAGCCGATGGCCGCCGCTGGTTCGCTTTGGGTCGTTTTTTAGTCGAACTCCAGCTGAACTCTAGCCGAGCTGCCCGCGCACCCTGGCGATCGCGGCGCGTACCTGCGCCGGCGCCGTGCCGCCGATGTGATCGCGCGCCGCGACCGAACCTTCGAGCGTCAGAACGGCAAAGATATCATCTTCAATCAGAGGCGAAAATACGCGCATCTCATCAAGCGTCAGGTCGGACAGGTCACAGCCGCGGCTCTCGCAGGCGCGCACCGCGTGCGCCACCGCTTCATGCGCATCGCGAAACGGCAAGCCCTTCTTGACAAGGTAATCGGCCAGGTCGGTGGCTGTGGCATAGCCTTGCAGGGCGGCGTCGCGCATCGCGTCGGCCTTGACGGAAATGCCGCGCGCCATATCCGCAAAAATCCGCAGCGTATCGATGACCGTATCAACCGTATCGAACAGGGGTTCCTTGTCTTCCTGGTTATCCTTGTTGTAGGCCAGCGGCTGGCCCTTCATCAGCGTCAGCAGGGCGATCAGGTGGCCATTGACGCGACCGGTCTTGCCACGCGCCAGTTCCGGCACGTCGGGGTTTTTCTTTTGCGGCATGATGGACGAACCGGTGCAAAAGCGGTCGGCGATGTCGATGAAGCCGACGCGCGGGCTCATCCAGATCACCAGTTCTTCGGACATGCGTGATATATGCGTCATTACCAGCGCGGCGGCCGCGCAGAATTCAATGGCAAAGTCCCGGTCCGACACGGCGTCCAGCGAATTGCGGCAGACATCGTCGAACCCAAGCGTCGCCGCGACGCGCTCGCGGTCGATCGGGACGGTGGTGCCGGCCAGCGCCGCCGCGCCGAGCGGCAGGCGGTTGACGCGCTTGCGGCAATCGAGCATGCGCTCGGCGTCGCGGCCGAACATTTCCACATAAGCCAGCATATGGTGGCCGAACGTGACAGGCTGCGCCACCTGCATATGGGTAAAACCCGGCATGATGGTGGCGGCATGCTGTTCCGCCAGGTCGAGCAGGGCTACGCGCAGATCGCGCAGCAATACAACGATGTCATCGATTGCCGCGCGCAGGTACAGCCGGATGTCGGTGGCGACCTGGTCGTTGCGCGAACGGCCGGTATGAAGCCGTTTGCCCGCATCGCCCACCAGCTCGGTCAGGCGCTTTTCAATATTGAGGTGCACATCCTCCAGGTCGAGCAGCCATTCGAACTGGCCGGAGGCGATCTCGGACTCGATCTGCGCCATGCCGCGCTGGATTTCCGCATGGTCGGCGCGGCTGATGATGCCCTGCTGCGCAAGCATGTCGGCGTGCGCAAGCGATCCCTGGATGTCGAATTGCGCCAGGCGCTTGTCGAAAAACACGGATGCGGTGTAACGTTTGACCAGGTCGGAGACCGGTTCGGAAAAGCGGGCCGACCAGGCCTCGCCTTTCTTGGAGAGTTGTGCTGTCATGATTGGATTCCGTTGAATTTCACGATTATAAGTCAAGCGGCCATGGTTCCGGCTCCCGGAATCAGGCCGACTTGCGGTTTCGTTGTTGATTGTGCTGTCATAATCGGGGGCAATTCATTGCAGATGTAAAACCGACCAGGCCATGCCGACCGCCACTACTACAGTCAAAGCTCCCGTCGAAGCCGTTATCCCGGATTGCTGCAATCTGGGCGTGATCGTGCGGACCCTGATCGCCGTGAACGGGGCGGTGCTGGCAGCCATCCTGTTGCGCGCGAGCGGTCCGGCGGCCGGGGTAAGCGCTTTCGTGGAAGCGTCGTTCCTGCTGGAGCTGTCCGCGCTGTGTTCGCTGCTGGCCCTGTGCGGCCTGCGCAAAAGCCTGCGGCCGGCGCCGCCGCCGGTGCAGCGTGCGGCCTGCGCGCTGGTGCCGGCCGCAGTCACCGCGCTGCTGATTCATTTTTTGACTTCGTTCGAGCCGTTCTTGTCGCGCTTCAACGGCTGGACCATGGCTCAGGGCATGCTCTGCGCGGCCCTGTCCGGCATCGTGCTGCAGCATTATTTCGAATTGCGCACACGCGCGTTTTCGCCGGCGCTGTCGGAGGCGCGGCTGCAGGCGCTGCAGGCGCGGATCCGGCCGCATTTCCTGTTCAACAGCCTCAACGCGGTATTGTCGCTGATACGAACCGAGCCGCTGCAGGCGGAAAAGGCGCTGGAAGACTTGTCGGAACTGTTCCGCGTACTGCTGCGCGACGCGCGCGACATGACCAGCCTGGAGCAGGAGATAAGGCTATGCCGGCAGTACCTGTCGATCGAAAAAATCCGCCTTGGCGAGCGGCTGCAGGTGGAATGGGAGCTGACCAACATTACCGAGGAAGTGCTTGGCCGGGCGCGGATTCCGGTGTTGCTGCTGCAGCCGCTGGTCGAGAATGCCGTGCATTACGGGGTCGAGCCGGCGCGCCTGCCGGTGCTGATCAGGATACGGGTCAGCCGTACGATCGACCGGATTGAAATTGTGCTGCTCAACCCTTACCATGACGCTGCGGTATCCGCCGGCAACCACATTGCGCTCGACAATATACGCGAACGCCTGGCCTTGCTCTATGATGTGGAAGCGCAGTTGACGACGGCGGTGGCGCAGGGATACTTCGAAGTGCGGCTACGTTTTCCTTATCTGAAGGAGGGGCGATGATTCCACGGTTGTATATCGTCGATGACGAGGCGCCGGCCCGCACCCGGCTGAAAATGCTGTTATCGGATATCGCGCCCGATTGTCCGCATGAACTGGCCGGCGAGGCCAGCGACGGCCAGGCCGCTCTGGAAGGGATCGCCTCCATCATGCCGGATATTGTTTTGCTCGATGTGCAAATGCCCGGCCTGAGCGGCCTTGAACTGGCCGCGCAACTGCCGCAGGCCGAGGCGGGCGCGCCGGCCATCATCTTCATCAGCGCGTTTGACGACTATGCGCTCAAGGCGTTCGATGTGCACGCATTCGACTACCTGGTGAAGCCGGTGCGCGCCGAACGGCTGGCGGCGGCAATCCGGCGGGTGTGCAGTTTGAAGGGGCCGGGCGCGTCCGCGGCGCCGGCCACGCCGGCAAGACGCCAGCATTTTTCCGTGCATGAACGTGATCGCCTGTTGCTGGTTCCGGTCGCCGATGTGCTGTACCTTAAGGCGGAATTGAAGTACGTTACCTTGCGCACCGGCACGCGCGAGTACCTGATTGAAGAATCGCTAACCTCGCTCGAAGAGGAATTCGAACAGGTCTTTGTGCGCGTGCATCGCAACGCACTGGCCGCGCGCAACGCAATTGCCGGGGTTGAACGCGGCGGCCCGGATGATGCCGAGGGCGAAAGCGACAGGGCGCAGGAAGGATGGCAACTGGTCTTGCGCGGCGTTGAAGAACGCTTGCCGATCTCGCGCCGCCAATGGCCGGTGGTGAAGGCATTATTGAAGTAATCCGGCGCGGCAGGCGCAGCGCAAAATGGCCGCGCCCATCACCGGGGTCAGCGGGTTCACTCCGATATCAAGCCGGCCTGCTATCCCGCTTGTTCTTCATCCGTCAACCCGCACGCCGCGCCAGAATGCAATCCGGCCGGCAATTTGTTTCGCGGCGTCCTTCGGTTCCGGGTAGTACCAGGCGGCGTCACGGTTGATTTCGCCATCTACCACGACGTCGTAATAACTGGCCGTGCCTTTCCACCCGCATACGGTATGCGTCTCGCTAGGACGCAGGTATTCCTGCCGCACCGCGTCCGCAGGAAAATACACATTGCCCTCGACAATTTCAATCGAATCCGGGTCTGCTTTCGCAATGGCGACCTTGTTCCATGTCGCTGTCGGCATAGGAATCTCCTTTACTTGCTTACATGTTAACCCGTATTGCGCAAACCTGCCGCCACCCCGTTAATCGACAGGTAAATCCCGCGATACACGCGCTCATCCACCGTGCGGCCCTCGCTGCTCATGGCCCGGTTGCGCTTGATCAGTTCAACCTGCAAGTGGTTCAGCGGGTCGAGGTAGGCGAAACGGTTTTTGATCGAGCGCGCCAGCAGCGGATTATTCGCCAGGCGTTCCTTTGCCCCGGTGATCATGGTCAGGCATGTGGTGGTGGTCTCATGTTCGCCGACGATGCGTTTGAAGATGCTGTTGCGCAGCTTCTTGTCGGTCACCAGTTCCGCGTAGCGCGATGCCACCGCAAGATCGGTCTTCGATAACACCATGTCCATGTTTGACAGCAGTGTGGCAAAGAAAGGCCATTCCTTGAACATGGCGCGCAACGTCGTCAGCTTCCTGGTCTTTTCCTTCCCGTCGCCTTCTTCCAGCCAGGACGATATCGCGCTGCCGAAACCATACCAGCCCGGCAGCAGCAGCCGGCATTGTCCCCATGAAAAGCCCCATGGAATCGCGCGCAAGTCTTCAATCCGCCGGCTTGCCTTGCGTGAGGCGGGGCGCGATCCGATGTTGAGCTGCGCGATTTCGGCAATCGGCGTGGCCGCGAAAAAATAATCGGTGAAGCCGGGCGTTTCATACACCAGGTTGCGATACGCCTGGTACGCGCGTTCCGACAATTCCTCCATCAAGTTTTCGAACCCGGCCAGGCGCCTGGCCTGTTTTCCTGGCGCGGCGGACGGGGTCAGGCTTGCTTCCAGCGTGGCCGCGACCATCAGCTCGAGGTTGCGGCGGCCGATTTCAGGATTTGAAAATTTGGACGCGATCGTTTCGCCCTGCTCGGTCAGGCGAATCTGTCCGTTCACCGTGCCGGCCGGCTGCGCAAGGATCGCTTCATAGCTCGGGCCGCCTCCGCGGCCCACCGTGCCGCCGCGGCCATGGAACAGGCGCAGCTTCACGCCGGCCCGGTCGAACACTTCGACCAGGTTGGTCTCGGCCTTGTACAGCTCCCAGTTGGAAGTGAGGAAGCCGCCGTCCTTGTTGGAGTCGGAATAGCCGAGCATCACTTCCTGCAGTTGTCCCTGGCTGGCAATCAGCCGCCTTACCTGGGGAATCGCCATCAGGTTTTCCATGATGCCGGCAGCGCAGCGCAGGTCGGGTATGGTCTCGAACAGTGGAATCACCATCAGCTCATGATCCGTTTGCGCCGGCTGGCCGGCCTGTTCGGCAGTTTCATTCCAGCGCGTGCGCAACAGGCCGGTTTCCTTTTGCAGCAGAAAAACCTCGAGCAGATCGGACACGGTCTCGGTATGCGAGATGATGTAGTTGCGAATTGCGCGGCTGCCATAACGCTGCCGGAGTTCGCGGGCCGCGCGCAGGATCGCGAGTTCCGAATTGGTTTCATCGGAGTAGTCGAGGTAAGGCGAATACAGCAGGCCCGGTCTGGCCAGTTCCGCCAGCAGCAGTTCAACCTTGCGTTCCTCAGGGAGGCCGGGGTAGCCGGGCTCGACCCTGGAGCGGGCAAACAGTTCGGTCAGCACGCGTTCATGCACATCCGAGCTCTGGCGCATGTCGAGCGTGGCCAGGTGGAACCCGAAAATCTCGGACGCGCGCCTCAGCATCGCGAGCCGCGGCTTGACCAGCGCGGAGCCGTAGTGGCTCTTGAGCGAATCGACCACGATCTGCAGCTCCGCGGTGAACTCGGCGGCGTCCGCATAAGGCGCCGCGGCGCCGACTTCCTTGCGCAGGATATTGCCGGCGCCAAGCTCGCGCGCCGTCGCCGCCAGCCGGGCATACACGCCGATCAGGGCGCGCCGGTAAGGCTCGTCGCTGCGATGCGCGGATACGTCGGGCGACTTTTCCGCCAGTGCCAGCAACTGCGGACTGACGCTGACCAGCAGCGTCGAGATCGACAGCTCGGCGCCCAGCGCATGCACTTCGTTCAGGTAAAAATCCAGGATCGTGGCCGACTGGCGCGCCAGCGCGTGCCGCATCGTGGCGTCGTTGACGTTCGGATTGCCATCGCGGTCGCCGCCGATCCAGCTGCCCATCTGCAGGAACGGCGGCAGGACCGGCGTCGCGCTGCGCGCCTGCTTGCGCGGAAACTGGGCGGCGATCTCCGTTTCGATATCATCGTACAGGCCGGGCAGTTCTCGCAGAAAGGTGCTGTGGTAATAAGAGAGGGCATTCTCGATTTCGTCGCCCACGGTCAGCTTGGTATAGCGCAGCATCCGGGTTTGCCAGAGCGTGGCGATCTGCGCATGCAGCAGCTCGCCATTGCGCGCGCGCTCTTTCGGGGTCAGCGGCAGGTCGCGCTCGGCCAGCAGGCGCGCTATTTCATGTTCGGCATCCAGGATGCTCTTGCGCTGCACCTCGGTCGGATGCGCGGTGAGCACCGGTGAAATCAGCGCGCCGTCGAAAAAGCGGGTAATTGTCTCGCCCGATACGCCGGCGTCGTCGAGCTTGGACAGCGCATAGGCGACGCTGCCTTGCTGCGGTCCGGAGCCGGCCAGCAAATGCGCGCGGCGGCGCCGGTTATGATGCTGGTCTTCGGCGATGTTGGCAAGGTGGGAAAAATAGGAAAATGCGCGCACCACGGAAATGGTTTGCTCGCGCGTCAGCTTCTTCAGCAATTTGTTCAGGTCGGCGCCGGCCTGGGCGTCCGATTCACGGCGAAAGCGCACCGCGGTTTGCCGAATGGTTTCAACGACTTCAAAAACCGTCTCGCCTTCCTGGTCGCGCAGCACGTCGCCGAGCAGGCGTCCCAGCAACCGGATATCTTCCTTTAGCGGTGCATCCTTGTCGCCTGTTGCCTGGATTGCCGGATTTACCGATTTTGCCTTCCTGGTGGTCATGTAAGCTCGCGCTCCCTTTGAATAATAGTGAGTTGATAATGCGTTGAGAACGCGGGAAAGATGCCGGCATGGCGTGATAAAATTTAGCTGCCGACAAAAATCGAAAGAACACTGTTTTGAAAGTAACGTTTTCCGGAAAACTAGTCATTGCTTCACGCGAAAGTCGGTTGGCCATGTGGCAAGCCGAACATGTGCGCGAAAAACTCCTCGCATTATATCCGCAGAGTACGGTGGAAATTCTCGGAATGACGACGCGCGGCGATCAAATTCTCGACCGCACCCTGTCGAAGGTGGGCGGCAAAGGCTTGTTCGTCAAGGAGCTTGAGCTCGCCATCGCGGAAGGCAGGGCCGATCTCGCGGTGCATTCCCTGAAAGATGTCCCGATGGATTTGCCCGAGGGCTTTGATCTCGCCGCCGTACTCGAGCGCGAAGATGCGCGCGACGCCTTCGTCTCCAACGACTACGCCACGCTGGCAGATTTGCCGGATGGCGCGGTGGTGGGCACCAGCAGCCTGCGACGCCAGGCCCTGATCGCCGCCCGTTATCCCGGCCTCGTGATCCGTCCGCTGCGAGGCAACCTCGATACACGGCTCGGCAAACTCGACCGCAATGAATATGCGGCGATTATCCTGGCCGCGGCGGGCCTGAAGCGGCTTGGCCTGCCTGAACGCATACGCGCGCTGCTCGATCCGGAACAAAGCCTGCCGGCGCCAGGGCAAGGCGCGATGGCAATTGAAATCGCGAGCGGGCGCGCGGAATTGCGCGAGCTGCTGGCGCCGCTGAACCATTTACCGACCGCGCGTGCCGTCACTGCGGAAAGAACCTTGTCCCGGACCTTCGGCGGCAGTTGCCAGATTCCACTGGCCGCCTATGCCACGATCACCGGCGACACCTTGCGCATGCGAGCGATGGTCGCCACGCCGGACGGGCGTCGCATCGCTGCCGCCGATGAAAGCGGGCCGGCCGACGCGCCGGAGGCGCTGGGCCGGCGGATCGCCGACGCCCTGATCGCGCGCGATGCCGCCGCGATCCTCGCTGCATGCGCCTGAACCCGGTTGTCATAACACGTCCGGCGGCGCAAGCCGAGGCGCTCGCCGCACGCGTCCGGGCGCTCGGACGCGAGGCCGTCGTTTTCCCATTGCTTGAAATTCATCCTTTGCCGGACCAGCGGCCGCTGCAGGCGGCTCTGGCCGGGCTGGCCGACTATTCGCTGGTCGCCTTCGTCAGCCCGAATGCGATCGACGCTGCGTTTGCGGCGCGGCCGCAGTGGCCGGCCCACCCGACCCTGGCGGTCGTCGGGGAAGGCAGCCGCGCGGCGCTGGCGCGGCATGGGATGACCGAGACCAATGCGACCATCATCAGCCCGCGCGATGCGCAGCGCACCGATTCGCAAACGCTGCTGGCAGTCCTCGATGTGGCGGCCTTGCGCGGCAAGCGGGTATTGATCGTGCGCGGCGAAACCGGCCGCGAATTGCTGGCCGATGCTTTGCGCGCAGCCGGTGCGCAAGTGACCCAGGTCGCGGCATATCGGCGTACGGCGCCGCGCCTCGATACGGCGCGGCGCGCGCAACTGCTTTCGCTGCTCGACAGCGAAAGCAGTTGGATCGTGACCAGTTCGGAAGCCTTGCGCATCCTGCTGGACATGGTGCGGGAAGCGGCGACAGCGGACGGCGTTGCAAAGATGCAACATAAGAAATTAATCATTCCGCATGTGCGCATTGCGGAAACGGCGCGCGCGCTCGGCTTTCACGAAATTAGTCTTACCGGATCGGGCGACGAAGCGTTGCTCGCCGCGTTACAATTCTGACGATGAACGAATCGCTTTCCCAATCCGGGCTTAAGTCAGCCAATACGTCGGCCGGCGCCCCGCCTCCGGCAAGTCCCCACCGCAACGCCACCCTGGCCGGCCGGCTGCCCGCCATCCTGCTGGCGGTGCTGGTCGTGCTGCTCGCGGCCCAATGGTGGAACACGCAGAGCAGCATTAAAAAGCTGCGTGCCGAAATGGCGCAGCGGCTGCAAAGCGGCGACAGCATCAATAACGAAACCAAGGTGCTCGTTAAATCGGTGCAGGACAGCATGAAGGAATTGCAGTCCAAGGTCGCCGTCCTCGAAGGCAAGCAGGTGGAAGCGCAAAGCCAGCAACTCGCGCTCGAGCAGCTGTACCAGGATCTTTCCAAGAACCGGGACGATTGGGCGCTGGCCGAAATTGAACAAGTGTTATCGACGGCCAGCCAGCAATTACAACTGGCCGGCAATGTGCGCGGCGCGCTGATCGCGCTGCAAAATGCGGATGCCCGGCTATCGCTGTCCGACAAACCGCAGTTCATCACGATCCGGCGCTCGATTGGCAGGGATATGGAAAAGCTGAAAGCATTGCCGATGGTCGACCTGACCGGGCTTGCATTGCGCCTGGACAGCGTGATCGGCCAGATCGACGGCATGCCGCTCCTGTCCGACGAAAAGCCGGCCCTGCCCGCGACCCAGCCGAAAAATGCGCGCCGGGCCGGCGCGGCGGCCGCAACTGGCTCAGCGCCGGCTGCAAATGCCAGTTCCAGCCCCAGCCTGGTCATGACCTGGCTGAATGCGCTGAACGACAAGTGGCAAAGTCTTTCCAGCGAAATGTGGAACGAGGTGCGGCAGCTGATCCGGGTGCGCACGGTCGGCACGCCTGATGCCCTGCTGTTATCGCCGACCCAGGCTTATTACGCGCGCGAAAACCTGAAGTTGCGCCTGCTGAATGCAAGGCTGGCCTTGTTGTCGCGCAATGAGTCGGCCTTCCGCAGCGACTTGATCGCGGCCCAGGACACGATCGTCAAATATTTTGATACGCGCGCACGCCAGACCCAGACTGCGCAAGCCCTGCTGAAGCAGGTGCAGGGCAGCGATTTATCGATCGAGATGCCGACGCTGGCCGAAAGTCTCAACGCGGTGCGCAATTACAAAGCAAAGCCTTAGTAACAATGCGCATATTTCTCTGGCTCCTGATCCTGTTCGCCACCGCCGTCGGCCTGGCGGTGCTGGCCCGCTTCAATGCGGGCAATGTCGTGCTGTTCTATCCACCGTACCGGGTCGACCTGTCGCTGAATTTTTTCCTCCTGGGGCTGGGGCTGCTGTTCCTGCTGGCCTACACCTTCCTCAATGCCCTCCGCACCGCGCAGAAAATGCCGGCCCGGGTTGCGGCCTACCGGCAGGAAAAGCGCGAACGCGAAGGCAACCGCGCCTTGCGCGATTCCCTGAAAGCCCTGTTCGAAGGCCGCTTCGGGCACTCTGAAAAAGCCGCGGCCCGGGCCGCCGAGGCGCCGGCGAACGCCGGGCTGGCAGCCTTGATCGGCGCCCGCGCGGCGCACCGGATGCGGCAGTCGGAACGCCGCAACGCGTGGCTCGCGAAGGTGCCGGATAATGATCCGCTCCGGACGGCCCGGCTGATGACGGCGATCGAGCTGCTGATCGACGAGCATGAGCCGGCCGCCGCGCTGGAAGCGGTGCAGGAATTGAATGCAAGCGGCACGCGCCATATTCATGCCTTGCGGCTGGCCCTGAAAGCCAATCAGCATGCCGGCAACTGGCCGGAAGTATTGCGCCTGGTGCGTTCGCTGGACAAGAACAATGCGCTGCATCCGGCGCTGTCGCAACGGCTGCGCGAACTGGCTTATGACGATTTGCTGTCGAATCCGGCGCATGACGCGGAATCGGTGCGCCGGGTCTGGGCAAGCATTCCGGCGGAAGACCGCATCAAGCCGTACATCGCGGTGCGCGCCGCCAATGCATTCAATGCCAGGGGCTTGCAGAGCGATGCCAGCACCCTGGTGGAAAAAGCGCTGGGCGTGGAATGGGATGACCGGCTGGTGCAAGCCTATCGCAATTCGGCCGCGGCTGAAGGGTCGCCCGCATTGCTCAGCCAGATCGAACGCTGTGAACAATGGCTGAGCCAGCGACCCGCCGACGCCGAGCTCGCATTGACGCTGGGAGCGCTTTGCCTGAAGCAAAAACTCTGGGGCAAGGCCCAGCGCCATCTCGAGCAGGCGTTGTCCGATGCCACCGAGGCGCATACCGTGCGTGAGGCGCATCTCAAACTTGCGCAACTGCATGAGTCGCTGAATCAACCAGAACAGGCGGCGTCCCATTACCGCCAATGCGCGCTGGCGACCCTGCTCTAGGAGCCTGCGTGGCAGAAGGGCAGCCACTGCAGCGCCCGGAAACGGGTCGATTTACGTCGCACTTCCTGCGCCGTAGGCGCCAGCGCCCTGTGTGAGAGACCCGGCACCCCCGGCAGGTTATAATTTCACATCCTTCCAGTCATCTTCATCAAACTTCATTAATCTTCATCATCGAGAAAGCACCATGAGCCTCAACAATGTACCTGCCGGCCGCGATTTGCCGAACGACTTCAATGTCATCATCGAAATTCCAATGAACGCCGATCCGATCAAGTATGAAGTCGATAAGGAAAGCGGTGCGATTTTCGTCGACCGTTTCATGAGCACCGCCATGCACTATCCCTGCAATTATGGCTATATCCCCAACACGATTTCCGACGATGGCGATCCGGTCGACGTGCTGGTAATTACCCCGTTTCCCCTGTTTCCCGGCGTCGTGGTGCGCTGCCGTCCGATCGGCGTGCTGAAGATGACAGATGAAGCCGGCGGCGACGCCAAAGTGCTCGCGGTGCCGGTCGACAAGGTGCTGCCGATCTATTCCCACTGGCAAAAGCCGGAAGACTTGAATGACTTGCGCCTGCAACAGATCCAGCACTTCTTCGAGCACTACAAGGATCTCGAAAAGGGCAAGTGGGTCAAGGTTGAAGGCTGGCACGGGCCGGAAGAAGCGAAAGAAGAAATCATGAACGGGGTCGCGGCATATTCGAAGTTGACCGTTAAGCCGGCGTATTAAGCCAGGGCCTGGCCAGGCCGGACAACGGTAGTATTTCCAATCGTCCCGGCGGGTTCAGGCGCCGCGCCAGCGCAGCATCAGCTGCAGCCCGGCAATCGCAATCATCCCCAATGCCGCCAGTCCGCCGGCCTGATACAGCATGCGGCGGCCGTGACGCAGCGGCCCCGCGGCCGCCTGCCGCGCCACGGCGCTTTCCTTCTTTAAAAGCCGTCGGCCGCGTTTTTCCATCACCAGGTAACGCTGCAGGTCGCGTGCCATTTCGCGCGCCGTCTGATAGCGTTTTTCGGCGCGTTTGCTCATTGCCTTCATCACAATTTCCGACAATGGCAAAGGAATCGCGGCATCCAGCATATGCGGCGGACGCGGATTCTTGTATGCGACCGATTGCAACAGCTGCGCGGTGTCGCGCGCCTGGAATGGTTTGCTGCCGGTAAGCATTTCGTACATGACCGCACCAAGAGAGTACACATCGGTGCGCGCGTCGGCCGGACGCCCGAGCGCCTGTTCCGGCGACATGTAGCAGGGCGTGCCGAGCAGATTGTTGTGGAACAGGGTAAACGGCGCGGCGCCCGCATCCGATTGGGACGGCAGCCGGTTAGGCGCGCGCGCAATGCCGAAATCCACCACTTTCGGTTCGCCGTCCGCCATCATGAAAATATTGGCCGGCTTGATATCGCGGTGAATCACCTGGTGCCGGTGGGCATAGTCGAGCGCGCCGGCGACCTTGCCGACAATGGCGGCAATCTCTTCCGGCGCATAACGATGGCCGCTGTCCAGCAGTCCGGCCAGTTCGCGCCCTTCCAGGTATTCCATCGCAATATAAATCGTTTCACCTTCGCTCGAGGCGTCGAAGATCGTCACGATGTTGGGATGAGACAGCCGGCCGGCGGCGCGCGCCTCATTGATGAAATGCTGCTCATACCGTCTTTTCTCGGGCGCGCTCAGTCTTGGGTTGATGGTCTTGATCGCGACACTGCGGTCTATGACCGGGTCATGCCCGAGGTAGACCGAGCCGATCGAGCCATGCCCGAGTTCGCGCAGGATGGCGAAGCGGCCGATGCGATGCACTTTGGGAGCGGGAACGGAGGCGGACCGGGAAGCGGCCGGCGACGCGGTTGGGGAAGAATTCATTTCCGTATAGCATGCCCGGAACCTGGATGACTTACAAGCGTATTGATGCTGCAACTGCCGATAAGACGCTCCTGGCTATCCTGCGCCAGGCCCGCGGCCGTTTATTCAGGCAATGAGGGCGTGGCGGCGGGCGGCGTCCTGAACGGATTGCGTTCATTGAGTTCGTCGATATAGGAATCAATGCCGCCGGTCTCGCGCTCCAGGAAGCGCTCGATCGCATCGGCGAAGGCCGGATGGGCCAGCCAGTGCGCCGACCATGTCTTTTGCGGCAGGAAACCGCGCGCCATTTTATGTTCGCCCTGGGCCCCGCCTTCAAATGAAGCGATGCCGTGTTCGATGCAAAACTCGAGCGGCTGATAATACGCGGTTTCAAAATGCAGGCAGGGATGCTGTTCGAGCGCACCCCAATACCGTCCGAATAAAACCTGATCGGTATGGATCAGCAGCGAAGAGGCAATCGGCCGGCCGGCGCGTTCGGCGACCACCAGCAGCACATTGCGCGGCATCGTCGCGCCTATGCGCAGGAAAAAATCGAGATTCAGGTAGGGCGTTGAGTAATGATTGGCGTAGGTGTGGTCGTAACAGCGCTTGAAAAACCGCCAGTCGGCTTCCCCGGCGTCGACGCCCGCGACGCGCCGGAAGCTGATGCCGGCTTCGCGCACCTTGCGCCGCTCGGCGCGGATATTCTTGCGCTTCTTTTGTTCCAGCGATGCGAGAAATTCCTCGAAATCGCGGTAGCCTGCATTGAGCCAATGAAATTGCACGCCCGAGCGCAACATGAATCCGGCCTGTTGCAGCGCTTCCGCCTGCGCCTGCGGTGGATACAGGATATGGGTCGACGAGGTGCCGCCGCTGCGCTGCAGTCGGTCCAGTGCTGTGATCAGCGCCGCTTCCGCGGCCGGACTGCGCGCCAGCAGGCGGCCGCCAGTGACAGGCGTAAAGGGGATCGCCGATAATAGCTTGGGATAATACTCGATACCGTGCCGGCGATACGCATCGGCCCAGGCCCAGTCGAACACGTACTCGCCATATGAATGGCTTTTCAAATAAAGCGGCAGGGCGGCTTCCAGTGTGTCGCCGCGCCAGAGCGTCAGGAATTGCGGTTGCCAGCCGGACTCGGCGCTCGCGCTTCCCGATTCATGCAATGCATGCAGAAACGCAAAGGAGAGAAACGGGTTGCTGTCGGATTGCAAGGCAAGCAGGCCGTCCCACGCCGGCTGGCCGATTTCGGACAGAGAAGAAACGATACGCGTGCGATAATTCAGATTCAGCCTCATTGACACAATGTGACACATACGCCGATGGCACCATCGGACTCTTACGCAGATTCAATCGACGCCATGACAGCCAAAGTCGCGATCGCCCAGATCAACAGCACCGTCGGAGATCTTTCGGGAAACCGGGAAAAAATCGTCAAAGCTGCACGCCTGGCGGCGGAACAGGGCGCCGATATTGTCGTGACGCCGGAGCTTTCGCTGGTGGGCTATCCGCCGGAAGACTTATTGCTGCGCCAGTCATTTTACGCAAAATCCGCGGAGGCGTTTGAAGCGCTCGTGGCGGAACTGGCGCCGCTGGAAGGTTTGCATGCGGTGGTCGGCCACCCGATCCTGTGCAACGGACGGGCGTATAACGCGGCGTCAGTGCTACACAATGGCAAGGTGCTGGGCACTTACCGCAAGCATGAATTGCCGAACTACACGGTATTCGATGAAAAGCGCTATTTTACGGCGGCCGATGATGCGTTCGTATTTACGGTGAAGGGCGTATGCTTCGGCATCAATATCTGCGAAGACACTTGGTATGCGCACGCGCCGGCGCGGGCTGCCGCGGCCGGAGCACAGGTTTTGCTGGTGCCGAACGCGTCGCCGTTCCACATGAACAAGCAGCATTTGCGCTATGAAACAATGCGCGCCAACGTGGTATCGCAAGGGATGAGCCTGGTGTATGCCAATCTGGTCGGCGGTCAGGATGAGCTGATCTTTGACGGCAATTCCTTCGTGATGGATGCGCAAGGCATCGTCCGTGCCCAGTCAGTCCATTGCAATGAACAATTGCAGGTCGCCGAATTTGACCATTCCGGCCCGGCACAGGGGGCGCTGGCGCCGGCGCTGTCGCTGGAAGCGCAGGTGTACCAGGCACTGGTGTTAGGGGTGCGCGATTACATCGGCAAAAATGGTTTTCCGCACGTGCTGATCGGCTTGT
>JAQGMO010000313.1 GCA_028292315.1 Herminiimonas sp.
TTTTGCTATTACGAAGCGGCGATCAACCGGCTGACCAATGCGGCGCTGGACCCGTTCGGCAAGATTCCGGAGTTCAAATACTGCGCGATCCGGATGACGCTGGGCGGTGCGGCACCGAAGCAAGGCAGCTATGGCGGCGGGCAGAATCTTGCGGGCCGTGAATAATTGCATGGCAGTTTGCACCGCATGCAAATAAATCAGCAGCGGTCAGCACCTGATTGGTTTAGACTACCAAAAATCATCCAGGAGAAGTAATGAGCATCACGATTGAAGCCGTCAAGGAAGCACTGTCGCACGTTATCGACGCCAATACCGGCAAGGATCTGGTAAGCAGCAAATCGGCGAAAAATATCAAGGTCGACGGTGACGAGGTCACGTTCGACGTCGAACTCGGTTATCCGGCCAGGAGCCAGATCGACGGCATTCGCAAAGCCGCCATCGCAGCCGTGCGGGCAGTACCCGGCGCCGGCAATGTCAGCGTCAATGTCTATTCGAAGATCGTCGCGCATGCCGCGCAGCGCGGCGTCAAGCTGATGTCCAATGTAAAGAACATCATTGCTGTGGCGTCCGGCAAAGGCGGGGTCGGGAAATCGACCACCGCCGTCAACCTTGCATTGGCGCTCGCCGCGGAAGGCGCCCAGGTCGGCATTCTCGACGCCGACATTTATGGGCCGTCGCAACCGATGATGATGGGTATTTCCGGCCGTCCGGAAACCGTTGACGGAAAGACGATGGAGCCGATGGAAAATCACGGCTTGCAGGTGTCAAGCATCGGATTCATGATCGATCCCGACGAGCCGATGGTGTGGCGCGGGCCGATCGTTACGCAAGCGTTGCAGCAATTGCTCGACCAGACCAATTGGCGCGACCTCGATTACCTGATCGTCGACATGCCGCCTGGAACCGGTGATATCCAGCTTACCCTGTCGCAAAAAGTCCCGGTCACCGGCGCCGTGATCGTCACCACGCCGCAGGATATCGCGCTGCTGGATGCCCGCAAAGGTTTGAAGATGTTTGAAAAAGTCGGTATTCCGATCCTCGGCATCGTGGAAAACATGAGCGTGCATATCTGTTCGAATTGCGGACACGCTGAACCGATTTTCGGCGAAGGCGGCGGCGCGAAGATGTGCGGCGAATACGGCGTCGATTTTTTGGGCGCGCTCCCGCTCACCATGTCGATCCGTGAACAGACCGACTCCGGCAAGCCGACGGTCGTGGCCGATCCCGATGGCCCGATCGCAAAAATTTACAAGGAAATCGCGCGCAAACTCGCCGTCAAGGTTGCGGAAAAAGCCAAAGACATGTCGAACAAATTCCCCAGCATCGTCATCAAGAATGATTGACGCCCGGTCGGCGCCGCCGAGGCCAACCGCATGGTGACGGAGGCGATCCGGATCGGCGTGGTAATGCAGCGGCTGGCGCTGCAGAGCCGCTGGCAGGCGCATCAATGGCGTCCGCTGGAAATCATCGGGGCGGGAGCGCTGCCCGACGGCGCCGCGCCGGACGGCGGCCATTGCCTGCTTGATGATCCCGGCGACATGCGCCGTCTATTCACCGGATTCGATATCCGGTTGTTCCGCGATGAAGCGGAAGGCTATTTTTTGAACGTCAATGCGCCGAACCCATGCTGGTTCATCATGTGGCGCATCGAAGAATCGAGCGTAGGAGAAATCGCGGTGCCCAAGACGGTGACCTTGTCCTATAACGAAGCCGCCAGGCTGATGGACGGGGGCGAGCAGGTTGATACCTTGCCCCTGTCATCCGAGGTGACCGGGTGGCTGGCAGCGTACACGCATGAGTATTACCGCCCCGAACCGAAGCATAAGCGCAAAAAGCCATCGTTCGAAGGCGGGGAAGGCGTGGACCGGATGGCGAAGGCTGAGGAAAACCGGGATGGCCGCTGACGACTTCTTTCAGCGCTGGTCCCGGCGCAAGGCCGGAGCGGCAGAAGCTGCCGACGTGGCGGCGTCCGCCGCCATGCCCACCATGGCTGCCGTTCCCCGCGCAGCCGAAGCCGCTGCCGCAGTCGGGCAGCCTGCGGCCCTGCCTACGCTGGAAGACGTCGCCAGGCTGACCGGCGATTCGGATTTTACGCCATTCATCGCCCGCGGCGTGGATGAAACAGTGAAGCGCTCGGCTCTGAAGAAACTGTTTTCCGATCCCCATTTCAATGTGATGGACGGGCTCGATATTTATATCGGCGACTACAATACCTTCCAGCCGATACCGGCGGAAATGCTGGCGCTGCTGGATCACGCAAAAGGCGTGCTCGATCCGCTTTCCCAGTTTGAACAACCGGTCATGCGAATGATCACCGACATACCCGAGCTTGAATTGAACCCGGCTTCCGGGAGCATCGACGAAGCGGATATTGCCTCGGCAACGTCGGCTGACGATGCCGCCGCGGCGCCGATGGAGTCCGATCCGGCGGTGCCCGATGGGGCCAATCCCGATATGGCCGGCGACGGTGCCGCCGCCACCGATGCAGCCAACCCCGTCGCAGCCAACCCCGTCGCAGCCAACCCCGTCGCAGCCATGCCCGATCCATTCAGCGCCGCCACAGCCCACCCGCAGAATAATGCACAAGGTCCCGATGACCACACAATTTAAAATATGCAGCTGCAACCGCACCATGCCGCTCGATGCCGCGGCCGGCGAAAAATTGGGAGCGGCGCTCGGTATCGGCGCGTTGCCCGTCGCGAATGAATTATGCCGGCGCGAGGTCGGCGCATTCCTGACAGCTACCGACGGTGTGGATGACCTGGTGGTTGCCTGCACCCAGGAACGCTCGCTGTTTTCCGAACTGGCGCAGCAAAAGAATTCGGTCGCACCGATCCGCTTCGTCAATATCAGGGAAACCGGCGGCTGGAGCAGCCAGGCTGGCGCAGCGCTGCCGAAGATGGCGGCCCTGCTCGCCGCGGCTGCATTGCCTGATCCCGAACCGGTGCCGACCGTCACCTATGATTCCGGCGGCCATGTCCTGATCGTCGGTCCCGCCGGACGTGTTCTGCCATGGGCCGAGCGCCTCGGCGCCCAGCTCGATGTGAGCGTGCTGCTTACTGCGGGCGACGCCGCCGGCCTGCCGGTCGAACGCTCGTTCCCGACCTTTTCGGGCGACCAGATCAGGATCGAGGGCTGGCTTGGGGCGTTCAAGGCAAGCTGGCGGCAGGCGAATCCGATCGACCTGGAAATCTGCACGCGCTGCAATGCCTGCATCGATGTCTGTCCGGAAAACGCGATCGGATTCGATTACCAGGTCGACCCCGGCAAATGTGCATCGCACCGCGACTGCGTCAAGGCGTGCGGCGCGATCGGCGCGATCGATTTCATGCGCGATGCGATCGAACGCAACGGGGAATTCGACCTGGTGTTCGATCTGTCTGACCGCGCCCTGATTGCATTGCATCAGCCGCCGCAAGGGTATTTTGCGCCAGGCGCCGATCCGGCGCGGCAGGCGGACGATGCGCTGAAGCTGAGCGCCATGACCGGCGAGTTTGAAAAGCCGAAATTTTTCATTTACAAGGAAAAGTTGTGCGCCCATAGCCGCAACGGCAAGATCGGCTGTACCGCTTGCATCGATGTCTGTTCGGCTGCCGCTGTGAGCCACCATGGCGACCAGATCCGGGTCAATCCCAATCTCTGCATCGGCTGCGGCGCCTGCACCACGGTTTGTCCATCGGGCGCGCTGGCCTATGCTTACCCGCGGGCGCCCGACATGGGCCAGCGTTTCAAAACCCTGATCGGCACGTATGCCAGGGCGGGCGGGCGCCAGCCGGCATTGCTGCTGCATGATGCGGAGCGCGGCGCGCAGTTGATCGGACAGTTGGGCCGACTGGCCAGCGCCGGCGGCAAGCTGCAGGGCGTTCCGGCCCGGGTGCTGCCGGTGGACCTGCATCACGCCGCGTCGACCGGCATCGAGTTGTGGCTGGCGGCGATCGCGTATGGCGCGGCAAATGTCACGGTACTGGTCACCGCGCAGCAGGCGCCGGAATACACCGTCGCCCTGGCGAAGCAGATCGAGGTCGCGCAAACCATATTGACCGGTCTTGGCTATGAGGGAACGCATTTCTCACTGCTGCGGGCGGACACGCCGGCCCAGCTCGACCAGGCGCTTGCCGCGTTGCAGCCGGGGCAGGCGCCGGCCCGTCCGGCGGCCTTTAATGTGGCGGCCGACAAGCGCGGCGCGCTTGATTTCGCGCTTGAACATTTGTTGCGCTGCGCTCCAGCGGTCACCGACAGGCAGGAAATCGCTTTACCGGCCGGCGCGCTGTATGGCTCGGTCAACGTCGACCGTGCGGCCTGCACGCTGTGCATGTCCTGCGTCGGCGCCTGCCCGGAATCGGCACTGATGGATAACGCCAATTTGCCGCAGCTGCGTTTCGTGGAAAGGAATTGCGTGCAATGCGGGTTGTGCGAAAAAACATGCCCGGAAAACGCGATTACCCTGACACCGCGGCTATTGTTGACCGAGGCCGTCAAACAGCCGCATGTCCTCAATGAAGCCCAGCCCTGGCACTGCATACGCTGCAATACACCGTTCGGCACCTTGCAAATGATTGAAAACATGGTGTCCAAGCTTGCCCTGCATGGCGCATTCGCGGGAAATATCGATCGCCTGAAGATGTGTTCGGACTGCCGCGTGGTGGATATGATGGATAACCGGCAGGAAGCGGTGATTACCGATTTGAAGCGGCCGCACCAGGTCTGAAAAAGGGAAAGACATGACAAGCGTCAAAGCGCTGCAGTTCGAGAGTCCCGACCAGGGTGAAGAAACCGCCCGTGCCGACTTGTACGGCTTGCTTGCCGCGCTGTTTTGCGCGCCGCCGTCGCAAGCCCTGCTCGATGCGATCGCGGCGGCGCCGGATGGCGGCGACAGTGTGCTGGAGCGGGCCTGGTCCGGGCTGGTGGCCGCCTGCAAGGCAAGCAATTCCGAAGCTGTGCGGGAAGAATACGAAGCGCTCTTCATCGGTGTCGGCAAGCAGGAAGTGATGTTGTACGGCTCATGGTACCTGTCCGGATTTCTGATGGAAAAGCCGCTTGCGGCATTGCGGTCCGATCTGGCCAGGCTTGGGCTCGAACGCGCCGAGGCCGTGACGGAAAGCGAAGACCATATCGCCTCGCTGTGCGAAGTCATGCGCTATCTGATCGCGTCCGATGACGTGGTCCACGCGAACATCGACAGCCAGAAAAGGTTTTTTGGCGATCACATGCAGCCATGGGTGGCGGCGATGTGCGGCGCGCTTGAAACGCATCGCATGTCGACATTCTATGCATCGGTTGCGCGGCTCGCGAACCAGTTCTTCGCCGTGGAAACGCAGGCGTTTGATATGGCTTAAGAGAATATGCCTCAAAATGAATTTCTGCACATGAAAAGTGCATGGCACGGAAATTCATGATACGTTTCGTATACGACACCAGTAATCTGATTCGTTTTGAAAACAGATTCGCGAGGAGACAATCATGGCAGAACAAAAAAAAATTGCGCGACGCAGTTTTTTCGCAGGACTGGGTTTGGCCGCCGCCGCCGGCGTAGCCGCCAAACTGAGCTCCACCACTGTCTTGCCGGATGTGGCAGCCCCGGCTCCGGCCGAACCCGCGGGCGATAGCTACCGTTTGACGGAACACATCAAAAAATACTACCGCACTACAACAATTTAACTCTCGAGGTGCAACCATGCTGTTGACTCGCAAGGGCCAGTCGGGCCAGCGTTCGAACACGCGTCTTTCATCCAGCCTGGCCGATAGCCTGTCGCGCGCGCTGCCTACGATGGATCGCAGGATGTTCCTCAAACGATCCGGGATCGGCGTCGGCGCCGGCATCGCAGCGACGCAACTCGGCCTGATTCAAAAAGCCAGGGCGGCCGATACCGCCAAGACGGCGGCCGGCAAGATTGAAGTGAAACGCACGGTGTGCACCCATTGTTCAGTCGGTTGCGCCTCCGACGCCGTTGTCGAGAATGGCGTGTGGGTCAGGCAGGAGCCGGTGTTCGATTCGCCGATCAATCTCGGCGCGCATTGCGCAAAAGGCGCGGCGCTGCGCGAGCATGGTCACGGCGAATACCGCCTGAAATATCCCATGAAGCTGGTCAATGGCAAATACCAGCGCATCAGCTGGGATACCGCGCTGGCTGAAATATCGGCCCGTCTGATCGACCTGAAAAAAGCCAGCGGCCCCGATTCCGTATTCTGGGTCGGTTCGTCCAAGCACAATAACGAGCAGGCGGCATTGATGCGCAAGTTCGTCTCGTTCTTCGGCTCCAACAATACTGATCACCAGGCCCGCATCTGCCACTCGACGACGGTGGCCGGGGTGGCGAATACCTGGGGTTATGGGGCGATGACCAATAGCTACAACGATATGCAAAACGCGAAAGCGGTCATGTATATCGGTTCGAACGCGGCGGAAGCGCATCCGGTCTCCATGCTGCACATGCTGCATGCGAAGGAAAGCGGCACCAAGATGATCGTGGTCGACCCGCGCTTTACCCGCACGGCGGCCAAGGCGGACCAGTACGTCCGTATCCGTTCCGGCTCCGATATTCCCTACCTGTACGGCATGCTGTATCACATCTTCATGAATGGATGGGAAGACAAGAAGTACATCAATGATCGCGTCTATGGCATGGAAAAGGTCAAGGAAGAGGTCATGAAATGGACGCCGGACAAGGTCGAGGAAGCCTGCGGCGTGCCGGAAGCGGAAGTGTTCAAGGCGGCGCAGACGCTGGCCCTGAACCGGCCGTCTTCCGTGGTCTGGTGCATGGGCCAGACCCAGCACTCGATCGGCAATGCCATGGTGCGCGCATCATGCATTCTCCAACTGGCGCTTGGCAATGTCGGCGTGGCGGGCGGCGGCACCAATATTTTCCGCGGCCATGACAATGTGCAGGGCGCGACCGACGTCGGCCCGAATCCGGATTCGCTGCCGGGCTATTACGGCCTGGCGACGGGCGCCTGGAAACACTGGTGCACGGTGTGGGGCGTCGATTACGAATGGGTCAAGAAGCAATTCGCCTCGCAGGCGATGATGGAAAAATCGGGCACCACGGTGTCGCGCTGGATCGACGCCATCCTCGAGAAAAACGAATTCATCGACCAGGACAGCAATGTGCGCGGCGTCGTGTTCTGGGGCCATGCGCCGAACTCGCAAACCCGCGGGCTGGAAATGAAAAAGGCATTCGACAAGCTCGATCTGCTGGTCGTCATCGATCCGTATCCTTCCGCCACGGCGGCCATGGCGGCGATGAAGGTCGACGGTCAGGAGCTTAACCCGAACCGCGCTGTTTATCTGCTGCCGGCGGCCACCCAGTTCGAAACATCCGGTTCTGTGACGGCGTCGAACCGCTCGCTCCAGTGGCGCGAGAAAGTGATCGAGCCGCTGTTCGAGTCGCGCACCGACCACATGATCATGTATCAGCTGGCGGAAAAACTGGGATTCGGCAAAGAGCTGGTCGCCAAGATCAAGCTGGTGCCGGGCAAGGGCGGCATGATGGAACCGGAACCGGAAGACATGCTGCGCGAAATCAACCGCGGCACCTGGACCATCGGCTATACCGGCCAATCGCCCGAACGCCTGAAAGCGCACATGCGCAATATGCACCTGTTCGACGTGAAAACGCTGCGCTCCAAGGGCGGCAAGGACGCATTGACAGGCTACGACACCACCGGCGATTATTTCGGCCTGCCATGGCCTTGTTACGGTACCCCGGAAATGAAGCACCCGGGATCGGCCAACCTGTACGACACCACCCGGCATGTGATGGATGGCGGCGGAAATTTCCGCGCCAACTTCGGCGTGGAAAAAGATGGCGTGAACCTGCTGGCCGAAGACGGTTCACATTCGGTCGGCGCGGAGATCACGACCGGTTACCCCGAATTCGATCACCTGCTGCTCAAAAAGCTCGGATGGTGGGATGACCTGACCGAGGCCGAGAAAAAAGCGGCCGAGGGCAAGAACTGGAAGACCGACCTGTCGGGCGGGATCCAGCGCGTCACGATCAAAGTGCACGGGGTCCATCCGTTCGGCAATGCGAAGGCGCGGGCGGTGGTCTGGAACTTTCCCGATCCGGTTCCTCTGCATCGCGAGCCGCTGTATAACACCCGGCCGGACCTGGTCGCCAAGTATCCGACGCACGACGACAAGATGGCGTTCTGGCGCTTGCCGACGCTGTACAAATCGATCCAGAACAAGAACGTCGAAGCCAAGCTGCACGAAAAATTCCCGATCATCCTGACCTCGGGACGGCTGGTCGAATATGAGGGCGGCGGCGAAGAAACCCGCTCGAATCCTTGGCTGGCGGAGCTGCAGCAGGATTGCTTTGTCGAGATGAATCCCAAGGCGGCGTCCGACCGCGGCATACGCAACGGCGAATATGTCATCGTCGCGACGCCCACCGGCGCCCGCATCAAGGTCAAGGCGCAGGTGACGCCGCGCGTCGGCCCGGATACGGCGTTCATCCCTTTCCACTTTTCCGGCTGGTGGCAAGGCAAGGATTTGAAAGAGTATTACCCGGAAGGGGCGGCCCCCGTCGTGCGCGGCGAAGCGGTGAACACCGCAACGACGTATGGCTACGATTCGGTCACGATGATGCAGGAAACGAAAACGACGATCTGCAATATAGAAAAAGTCGTTGCCTGATATTGGCATAACGCTGAGGAGACGAAATAAATGGCCAGAATGAAATTCATCTGCGATGCAGAGCGTTGTATCGAATGCAATGGCTGCGTGACCGCGTGCAAGAATGAACATGAAGTGCCGTGGGGCGTCAATCGTCGGCGTGTCGTGACGGTCAACGATGGCGTGATCGGCCAGGAGAAATCGGTGTCGGTCGCGTGCATGCACTGCTCGGATGCGCCGTGCATGGCGGTCTGTCCGGTCGACTGTTTCTACCGCACCGATGAAGGCGTGGTCTTGCATGACAAGGATATCTGCATCGGCTGCGGCTACTGCTCGTACGCCTGCCCGTTCGGCGCGCCGCAGTTTCCGTCCAACGGCACCTTCGGCCTGCGCGGCAAGATGGACAAGTGCACCTTCTGCGCCGGCGGTCCCGAAGCCGACGGCTCGCAAGCCGAATTTGAAAAATACGGACGCAATCGCCTGGCCGAAGGCAAGCTGCCAGCTTGCGCTGAAATGTGTTCGACCAAGGCCTTGCTCGGCGGCGACGGCGATGCAATCGCCGATATTTTCCGCAACCGCGTGATGCGGCGCGGGAAGGGCGGCGAGGTATGGGGCTGGGGCACTGCCTACGGCAAGGCGCCCAATCCGGAAGCCAAACCGCCAGTGGGGCAAAAATCATGATGCGGCTGATAGTGATTTCAATCGCCGCTTTGCTGCTGACTGCATGCAGCGAGAAGCCGCAAGTGCTGTCGCCGGCGTATAACCGGGCCGACGGCCAGGCCTGGCAAGGCGCAAAAAATCCTTACGTCGTCAAAGGCTGGGCGCCCGGCGACAAGGCAGTGTGGGAAACCCAGCTGCGGTCGCGTTCGCAATACCAGAACGAGTACGTGAAAGTTAACTGATCACCGGGCGAGGGACGCATCATGACAAAGTGGTTTGCCAATCTCGTAACGGGCGTATTGCTTGCCGCCTCTGTTGCCGGCGGTGCGATCGCCCAGAGCGGCGGATTGATTACGCCGGCGCCTGTGCCTGCCGTTCCCGCTGCGGCTGCCGCTGCCGCCGCGGCGCCTGCATTGCCGGCGGTCGATTCCGTGGATATCCTGAAGCAGAACCAGGCCGAGCGTACCCGCGACCA
>JAQGMO010000225.1 GCA_028292315.1 Herminiimonas sp.
TCCGAGCATAATGGACCAGCACGGGTCCAGGAGGGCCTGTTGCACTTGTTCCGGCCATCCCGGCGCGGCATCCAGCAACGGAACCGCCTGATCGGCCGGCACCGCTATCACCACCGCATCGAACGGCCCGGCGCTCGCAGCGATCGGCACCGTAGCGGAGCGCACGCGCAGCAACCACTGGCCGTCGTGCGCTTCAATTCCGGTGACCGGCTGCCCGGTGCGCACATCCAGCGATTGCGCCAGCTGCCGCCCGATCGCGCCCATGCCCGGCACCCCGACCAGGCGCTGTTGCGAATCATCGCTGGCGCGGCCAGCCGGCTTTGCTCTGCCCTGCTCCAGGCTGACCAGCTTGCCGCCCCATGGCGCCACCAGTCCAGCCTTGCGCCACGCGCCAGCCTGTTTTTTGAATGCGCCGGTGCCGGCGGTGAAATACTGGGCGCCGTGATCGAAGCCGCCCAGCTCGGTCTGCCGCGTGCTCATGCGGCCGCTCACTTCCTCATTCTTTTCATAGATAACCACGGAATTCCCTTGCGCCTGTAGCCGGCGGGCGCAAGTCAAACCGGCAATGCCGGCGCCGATGACTGCTATATGCATGAAATAATCCTTTTGTGGGAGCTGAAGAGAAGCAATACAGGAAAAGCACAGCCGGCATCATTGCGCATCCGGCCCGGCAAATCAGGCTCGGGCGCTGGTCCGTCGCCCTGCCCGGCGCCGTTATTCGTCGCCTTCGGTCGGCCAGTCGCGAATATAGGCTTTCAACATCTTGTTTTCGAAGCTCTGCGCTTCGAACACCGCCTTGGCGACGTCATAGAAGGACATCACCCCAAGCAAGGTTTTGGCATCGACCACCGGCACGTAACGCGCATGCTTTTCCAGCATCAGGCGCCGGACTTCGTTGATCTCGGTATCAGGGGTGATCGTGATCGGGTGATTGTCCATGTGCTTGCGGACCGTCGCCGCGCCGACCACGCCGCCATTGGCGTGAATCGCTTTCATGACTTCGCGGAATGTCAGCATGCCGACCAGCTCGCCGAATTCCATGACAACCAGAGAACCAATATCCTTTTCGGCCATCGTATCGACCGCTTGCGACAACGGCGTCTCGGGCGTGATGGTGTAGAGGATATTGCCCTTGACCTTGAGTATTTCAGAAACTTTCATATGCCACCCGACTTTGTTGTTCTACTGAGTGCAATGTAGCTCAAGCGCAGTGAAAAATCTAGCAATGGCATAAATCAGACCTGACGCCTTCCGCACGCCCGCTTTGAACCCGCTTGACCCTACGCACTTTTCTTTCAGAAACCAGTTGCATACATTAACGGGCGCGACTAATCTGAGTCAGTAATTATCATGATTGTCACGACAATTGCGAGGAGACCGGGTTATGTCTACGATTATTCAAAAAAAATATGATTCATTCGCCGACTTTTATCCTGTTTATTTAAGCGAACATGCCAACCGCACCTGCCGTCAATTGCATTTCGCCGGGTCGACGCTGGCGCTGATCTGCCTCGGCGCCATGGTCCTGACCGGCAATCCGTGGTGGATCCTGGCGGCCCTGGCGAGCGGATACGGCTTCGCCTGGATCGGTCATTTCGCGTTCGAAAAAAATCAGCCGGCTTCGTTCAGGCAGCCGCTGTATTCATTCATGGGGGACTGGATGATGTATTGGCAAATGCTGACCGGACAGATTTCGTTCTAGCTTTCTTTCGAAATAGTCGGCCAAGGACTCCGGCAGCCCGTGCTCGACGGCGGATTCCACCTGTCTGGCGAGCGCTTCGTCGCCGGCGGCTTTAAACACGAACGCGCGGTAGATATCCGCCAGCCTGATCTGCTGCGGGTTTGCCAATAGCATCCAGCGGTCCAGGCCTACGGTAATATGCTTGCCGAACTGAACACGCGGCGCTTCGGCCTTGATCCTGCCAACCCAGCCGGCATCGAGCATGCGCTGCAGCAGGGTTTCGGTTTCATCGAAGCCGAGCCGCGTTTTCAGGCGCATCGTGTTGGCGTCCACGACCGCCGACTGGCTGCGCGTCCGTGCCGTGTACAGGACCTGTAGCAGTGCCATCGCATCGACAAATTCGCTGCCCGGGGTCGCCACGTGCCACCATCGTTCATATTTGAAAATTGGCAGTGCGGCCGCCAGCACCGCGCCTACCAGCGTAATCAACCATCCCAGATAGATCCACAGCAGGAAAATCGGCACCGCAGCCACCGCGCCATACACAATTGTATAGGACGGAAAATTAGCCACGAATTCCGCAAACAGCCGCTTGCTGATTTCAAACGCGATGGCAGCCACGACGCCGCCCCATGCGGCATCGCGCCAGTCGACAATCCGGTTCGGCACCACGACATAAAGCAGCGTGAAGGCGCCGCAAGTCAGCGCCAGCGATACCAGCGCATAAATCATGGAGCCGACCACCGGCACCCTGTTCACTACCCCATTGGTCGCAGTAAACAAATACCCGGTGACGGAAAAGGATACGCCGATCAACAGCGGCCCGAGCGTAATGACGGCCCAGTACATGATCACACGTTGAGTCAACGGCCGCGGATTCCTGACCCGCCAGATGCGGTTGAACGTGCGGTCGACCATGCCTACCATTGCGACCGCGGTCGCGATCAGCACGACGGCGCCGACCGCAGACAGGCGGGTCGCCTTGGTAGCGAACTGGTTGAGGTAGCCGAGGATCGTGTTGGCAATCGTCTGCGGCATCAGGCTTTGAAAAAAATAAGCCTCAAGCGCCTTGCGAAAGGTATTGAATAACGGGAACGCGGTAAATATTGCCAATGCGATCGTCAACAACGGCACCAGCGCCAGCACGGTGGTAAACGTCAGACCGCCGGCTACCTGGGGCAAGCGCTCTTCTTCCAGGCGGCGGGCGGCGAACCGGACCAGGTCGCGGACCTGCGCCCAGGACAGTCCTGGGGAAAAAGCAGGTTTCGGCGATAAATCAGAGGATGGCATTCAGACCGCAATCAGGTTAATAGCGCGGGCCTGCGAGGCCCGGGCGCACGTAAATTACGATAAAGCGCCCTATAATACCAAGCATGACCCAAGCTAATCTCACAATTCTTGTATTGTATTACTCCCGCCATGGTTCGACCCGCAAGCTCGCGCAATTAATATCGCAGGGCATTGAAAGCGTGGCCGGCTGCGATGCGCGCCTGCGCACGGTGCCGGCGGTGTCGACGGTGGCCGAAGCCGTCGAACCGGATATCCCGGCCAGCGGCGCGCCTTATGTCGATTTGAAAGATTTGGAGGAATGCGATGGACTCGCACTCGGTTCGCCTACCCGGTTCGGCAATATGGCGTCAGCCATGAAATATTTTTGGGATGGCACCAGCGCGCAGTGGCTGGGGGGCGTACTGGCCGGCAAGCCGGCCTGCGTGTTTACCTCGACCGGCAGCTTGCACGGCGGCCAGGAAACCACGCTGCTCTCGATGATGCTTCCGCTCATGCATCATGGCATGCTGCTGCTCGGCCTGCCTTACACGCAACCCGAATTGATGACGACCTCTGGCGGTGGCAGCCCTTATGGCGCCAGTCATTGGGCCGGATTGAACGGCACACATGAGATTCCGGAAGATACGAGGGCGCTGGCGATTGCGCTTGGACGGCGCCTGGCGGAAACCGCGCTCAGATTGCAGGAAAAATGATGCAAAACTCTACCCAAAAAACTTGTTATATCGCGGCTGTGGTCAGCCTGGTGGCGCTGATCGCCATGTGCATCGCCTGGGAACTCGTGCTGGCCCCGCTGCGGCCCGGCGGTTCATGGCTGGCGTTGAAAGTATTGCCGCTGCTGCTGCCCCTGCGCGGCATTCTCAAGCGCGACATCTATACGTTGCAATGGTCGTCGATGCTGATCCTGCTGTACCTGGCCGAGGGGATCGTGCGCGGCGCCACCGACCCGGGCCTGTCGGCCACGCTCGGATGGATTGAAGTCGCACTCGTGTGCCTGTTTTTCTTTTCCTGCCTGCTGTATCTGCGCCCCTATAAAAGGGCGGCCCGGACGCTGGCGCAACAAGCCATAAAAAAAGCATCGGAATCCGTGAATGAATAAATTTCTGAATGAATGCCGCGCCGTCGTCGGCGCAGAACAAGTCCTCACCGCCGAGGCGGATACCGCGCCTTACCTCACCGACTGGCGCCGCCGTTTCACCGGCAAGGCACAGGGCGTGGTCAGGCCGGCGTCGGCCGATGAAGTTGCCGCCATCGTCAAGCTTTGCAACCAGTTCCAGGTGCCGGTCGTTCCGCAGGGCGGCAACACCGGCCTGGTGCTCGGCAGCGTGCCGGATACCAGCGGATCGGCCATCGTGCTGTCGCTCACCCGCATGAACCGCGTGCGCGCAATCGATCTGATCAATAATACGATCACGGTCGAAGCCGGCTGCATTCTTCAGAACCTGCAGACCGCCGCCGCCGAAGCCGGCCGGCTATTCCCGCTCTCGCTCGGCGCGGAAGGCAGTTGCACGATCGGCGGCAACCTTTCGACCAATGCCGGCGGCACCGGCGTTCTGCGCTATGGCAATACGCGCGAACTTTGCCTCGGACTGGAAGTGGTGACGCCGCAGGGTGAAGTCTGGAACGGTTTGCGCGGCTTGCGCAAGGACAATACCGGCTATGACTTGCGCGATTTGTTTATCGGCGCGGAGGGCACGCTGGGCATCATCACGGCCGCGGTGCTGAAACTCTTTCCGCAGCCTAAAGCGCAGTTGACCGCGCTGGCCGCGATGCGTACGCCCGATGATGCGCTGACACTGCTGAACCTGGCCCAGGGCCGTTGCGGCGCGGCGCTGACCGGGTTTGAACTGATGTCCGAATTTTGCCTGCAACTGGTAAACAAGCATTTCCCGCAAATGCAATTGCCCTTCCCGCAATCGTCGCCGCAATATGTGCTGCTGGAATTATCGGACAGCGAATCCGAAGAGCATGCAATGGCCATGCTGGAAGCGGTGATTACCGCCGCGCTGGAAGAAGGCGTGATCCACGATGCCGTGGTGGCCGGTTCAATCGCCCAGTCGAAATCACTGTGGCACCTGCGGGAACATATCACGCTGGCACAAGCCGAGGAAGGCAAGAACATCAAGCATGATGTCTCGGTGCCGATTTCCCGTATCGGCGACTTCATCCGTGAAACCGATATCCTGCTGCAAAAAGCGTTTCCTGGAACGCGTATGGTCACTTTCGGTCATTTAGGAGACGGCAACTTGCATTACAACGTGTCACCGCCGGAAGCCATGGCGGACGACGCATTTATTGAACAGCAGGATGCTGTCAACCAGGTGGTGCACGACAGCGTTCATCGCTTTAGCGGCTCTATTTCAGCCGAACATGGATTGGGTGCGCTGAAGCGCGAAGAAATCCGCCGCTACAAGTCCGAAGTGGAAATGCGCCTGATGGAAACGATCAAGCAGGCGCTCGACCCGATGAAGATCATGAATCCCGGGAAAATTCTGTAAGCTTCTTTCAGCCTGTCAGGCAGGAAAAAACCAATGGTCAGACTACTTTTGTTGTCCCTGCTGGTTTTTTCCACTAGCCCGGCTCGAGCGATTTACAAATGCGAATCCGGCGGAAGCATCACCTATAGCGACGAACCCTGCCGCGAAGGCAGGACGCTGGGTTTTACCGCGCCGACCCGGGTTGCTCCCCGCGCCGCCGATGAGGCGGATGCGCGCCGCCGGGCCGAGCGCGACAAGAGCCGGCTTGAACAGATTGAGACCCGGCGCGAAAGCGAACGGCTCGCAGCCGAGGAAAAGCATGCGATGGCGGAGCAGCGAGGCGCACGCGCCAAGGCGATAAAAAAACACAAGTGCGAAGCGCTCGCGCAACAGCGACAATGGGGCGATGAAGACGCCGCAAAGGCGCCCGCCGGATCCATGGAAAAAGCGCAGCGTATCGCAAGGCGCAATGCCGAAAAATATGCGGCAGTGTGCGGCAAATAAGGCGCTCGCGCCACGCTTTACCGCTGTTCCGCTGTTCCGTTAACCCCGGATTCAGATTGCCGCGATTACCGCTCGCTTACCCAAAGATGGCCGTCGTACTCGCAGCCGGAGCGCGTGTCCGGCCTGCTCCATTCCCGTATCCACAATAATTAGTACGAACATCTGATTCGAGTAACCGCCAATCGTCGATGACGGATGCAGTCGAAATCTCCAGGTTCGTCCACCGCCCGTTTTCGTTATTAATCATTGAACTAGTTCTTCAAGCCTGTTACTTACGACTTGTAATACTCAGGGCTAACGATGGTTCGTGGCGCGTCAGATTTTTCAACGGCCGGGCTTGCGAAAAGAAAGTAACAGCGGATTGGCATCCTTGATGTTTGGCACTCCGATCGGAACATGCTTATCAAAAAAGGGAAATCCATGGACAAGGCTACTAATGGTTCACCTCCCGGCGATTATTCACCTCGCCGCAATTATTCACCTCCCGGCGATTATTCACCTCCCGGGATTCGACAAAATGAACGGCAGTCAATGGGTATTCCTGTGCCGCGGGTGCTTCGGGACAGTCCGCCCGTGCACGCTCCGATTTTTGCACCCAGGCCGCTTGTGCACGACGAGTACAACTACGGACCTCGGGCAGAGCTTATCCGCAAGATCGAAGAAGCAGGTCGTGGCGCCTGGCTTCCCGAGAAACCTGCGGCAACCGGCATCCGCAGAGCGGAAGGTGCAGGCGACATGTGCAGCGCGGCGCATGCCCTGATGATGGCGAAAAAGGTAATGATATGCACCGGCATGAACAGCACCAAGACTGATATGTGCCCGCGGCCGGATACGGACGGACCGCCAGGGGCCGCTGCGTTGGGGAATGCACTAATTGTATTAAAGAAGGGAATCATGTTCGTGACGGATACTGCCAACAGGCCCACGGTCCGGATATCCTTGGAAACGATTAATCCTGTCGCAGCAGAATATTGTCCGTTTGTCGAGTTTAACAAGACTGGCCTACAGGGCCAATATGCCGCGAAGGCGCTGATTGACGAATTCAATCCTGACGTCGTCGTGGCACTGGGTGTGCCCGGACGGGACATTCATGGGATCCGATTTAATATCCGGGGCAAGAATATCAATGGATTCAATTCGGATATCGACGAACTCGTGAATCACGCGAATTCCCGCGGCATAGATACTATTGCGATAGGTGATGATGGCAACCTGGCTGGCATGGCCGGCGCGTCAAACATGCCCATGACATTGACGCTTCCGGAAAATCAATTTGTCATTCGGGCACGTCATCAAGTTTTTTCGATGACCGTCAATCTCGGCGGACACGCGCTCGCGGAAACTTTGCTGGCAATCGGTGACCGCAAGGAAAAGTCATGTACAGGGAACGCACTGGACGCGATGGTTGTCAAGACCGTATACGTTGGCGCGGCCGACAGCGTTGCATGCAGCTCGTTTCTAGGTCGGTCACTTCCAGACGGGCACGGCAATGAATTATTTTGCGGCGTAAAAGGAATTAATCCCGCCCTGCAACAACAGATCGTAAGGTCTCTTGCAGAGATTACCTCGCTCCTTACGCCAGATCGAGACAATATCCAACGAATGGACAGAACAATAGGTGACCCAGTCGTCGTTGGCACTTACGATTCCAGTGATGGAGCAATCTTCGCAACAAGAAATCTGAAAGGTTTTGTTAAAGCGCGGAGTCCTCACAATATCAAGTTTGTCATGGTTTCCGACCATGATAAATCGCCATACAGTGGCAAGTCGACACTCGAGCTTACCCGACTGGTGTCAGTTGGACTGAGATTTACCGAATCACTTGGCCCTCAATTTATCGCTATGGTGTGCAATACCGCCTGTACTACATTTCCAGCGGCGCTGAACGGCATTGAAACCCGCGTGTTGAATCTCATAGATGTGACTTCGAATGCCATTGCCGAGCATGGCGGACTCAATCCAGTGCTGTTATCCACCTTCGCCACCGCGAGTCATACGATGTACGCAGACACAGTCAGAAGTTCACCAAAACGCAATCCGCTCGCAGGGGCGCAAAACCTCGTTCATGTATTTGCCGGTGACCAGGAGGCGTGCGACGCCAAAACGGATTTGGCCAGCCTGATCAACAAGCGCGTTCATCTCTGCGAAGATAAGACCAAAATTTGGGAGGCAATCAATAAGTTCATTGATCTAATAGCAGAGAAATGCGATTTAAGATACGTGACATCTCTCTGGCTAGGCTGTACACACTATCCGGTTATAAAACACATGATCAAGGACGGATTAGACGCAAGGCGGCGTGAATTAGGTTGTATGGACATCGTGGAGGTGATTGACCCCATGGAGTATCAAGCAGCGGCTCTGATTGCGATCACTGATGACCTAATTAAAACGTTGACTGAGAAGCGAAAGGAAATATCAGAAAAAATCAAAAATATTACAGCGAAAGTGTGCATGTTCACGAGCGGTGACCCCAACCAGGTAAGACCGTCGGTGACGGCGATATTTGGGCATAAAGAGGTCCCGATCGAGAAAGCGGATTTTAGTATGCTTGCCGAGTAACCTGAAAACACAGGGGCCAGGTTACCGCGGGCCGAGTATCCATCCGCCATGAAGTGGCCCCGTTCAAAAAGGAAATCAGATGAACAGATCTCCCTGTCCGATACAAACCGGGCTGCTTACATCCGCTTACCGACCTCTGATACAGGCAGACTATGCACCGGCGAGGCCTCGCGCATCATCCGTGCCGCTATTACATTCGGTCCCAACAGGTAAGTCACCCGATTCAGCGTTTTCCGAAGCGCTCGAAACCAAGAGCAGGGCCAAGCCGCCCCCGTTTTATTCCCCGCTGCCAGTCTTCAAAAAAGTGGCATCGACGCCGAATGAACTTCTCACCCAGGATAAAATTTCCAATGTCGAGCTTCTCAGCCGTTCTTACAATGAACGAAGAATTAATGACTTTACCCGCCCGCCACGCGGTGGTGACCTGCACACCGCGGTAACGGCGCTCGCCCGTGCACGGAACGTGATCCTGTGCACGGGCTTTAATGTAGCCGAAGGCATGCCGGAAACCGACGGCCCGCCCGGACTTGCCGCCCTGGGCCACGCACTGCATGTACTGGGCAAGACCGTCACCTTTGTCACCGATCGCATCAATATGCCGCTGGTGCGCGCGGCACTGCAGGTACTCGATCCTCAAGTTGCCGATCAAGTCACTTTCGACGTGATGGATGAGAAGGATGATGACGCGATCCCGAGAGCAAACCAAATTCTCGATGCTCGTCAGGCCGACCTTGTTCTTGCGCTGGAACTCACCGGACGCAATGTTGACGGTAAGCGCCTTAATATGCGCGGCGTTAATATTAACGAATTCAATTCGGCAGTCGATGAAGTAATGAACCAGGCCAACCGGCGAAAGTTACAGACAATCGGTGTCGGCGACGGCGGCAACGAGGCTGGCATGGGTGGCGCGGAACATGTGCCGACAGCGATGAACGGAGAACTGATGCAATCAGCTATCCGTGCGCGACACCAGGTATTCGCATGGAATTCCAACCTTGGTGGCATTGCGATTGCAGAGATATTGCTAGCCATCGGGAGCCGCAAAGATAAGTCCTGTACCGGTGAACAATTGACAGGCATGATTTCCGCCGTGATCGCGCTCGGTGCGGTAGATGGCGTTACCCGTGGCCGAAACCTGAATGAACAGGTCGAGAACCACTTGGGCGTCACGGGAAAGACCGAGCATACCGGCGTCGATGGATTCGATACGACGACGCATACGGTTTTCCTGGACATGGTCAAGAAAATCACGCGCAATATTCCTTCCAGCAGCGAGCGTAAAATCTGATGGACAGACTAGCCGGAAGAACCGTACGGCCTGCCGCCTTCGGCAAGGTCGTCGAACAGCTATGCGAACTGGTAGGCTTCGAGCACCCGGACCTTATCATCAGGGGCGAGCGTCTCCAAGTCGCCGACCGTTTAATTTCCTTTATAAACGATGCGGCATATTATCCTGACCTGGTATTTGTCTACGTCGATATGGGGCCCATCGCGGACGAGAACAAGCTGCCCGCATACGACACGATGCTGAAACTAAACTTCGCGCTGCTGGCCGGCATACGCGGTGTTATGTGCATTCATCCGGAGACGGCGCATCTTTTTTATTCATTGCGTTATAAGCTTAATGCTTCGTCTACCGGAAAGCATTTGCTCGACTTCCTGACTAGCGCAATCGAAGAAATCACCGCGGAAATGCTGAATCTCGCGCTGAAAGTTGCAGATGCCGACGCTAATGCGGACACTCACGCCGACAGCGATGCTGACGCCGGCAGCACGACTTCACACGTCGATAAGCCAGATGCCGGTCGAATTCAGCAGAAAAAAAGCAGGAAAAAAATTGGCATTCAGTGAAAAAACTGATTCCGGCAGCGTCAGGGCGGTTTACTGACGCTGGTCCAGTCCAATCTCAAGCCTGGAATGCTCAGCGTGCTTTCTTGCGCTTTCCGCCGGACCTTGTCTCCTTACAGACGTCGCCAAACCCTTCTGCAAGCGGGCCTGATAGCTAGCGCTTGGAAAATTTCGCCGCAAGCTGGTTCAGCTTTTCAGCGCGCTGGCGTTCTGCTGCTTCGGCCTCGTCCGCTGCACGCTGCGCTTCTTCGGTCTTGCGCTGCACGGCACGCCGTTCAGCGCTTTTCGCGGCGCGCTCGCGCAAAATGCGCGACGCATGGGT
>JAQGMO010000226.1 GCA_028292315.1 Herminiimonas sp.
CGGCCCGGCGCAGGGTTTGCAGGCGCGGCGGCGACCGTTGCCGGCGCGGGGTTTGCAGGCGCTGTGGCGACCGGCGCCGGCGCGGGGCTTGCAGGCGCTGCGGCGACCGGCGCCGGCGCAGGCTTCCACGGCTGGAACCAGGATAGCAAGACCGCAACGGTGAGGACTGTCGCCAGGCTGCCCCATGCCGCCGGCCGCCGCCAGAGCGCGGCCGGCTCACCTGTTGAGGGAATGATGACCGGTTGCGCATGCACGCCCGGAACCGCGCCCAGCTTGCGCTCGGCTTCCGCTTTCTTGAGAGCGTCGAGAATATAGGACATGAGTTAATTTTCCCGCGCTGCGCGATTCGTGGCCGCACTGACTCGCAGTTGCGGCTCGCGGATGCCCGCAGCGCTATTGAGGTACATAAATGTTTTAGGCCCGGCGACGCCGTCTATCTCCAGCCCATGGGCCGATTGAAATTCGCGCACCCGCCGGGCGAGAGTCTGGTCGTATGGCTGGTTTGCGGCCGGCGGCCTGGCGCCGTTGAGTCTGGCAAGTTGCGCGGCGAGCCAGTCGACGTCCGGCCCCTGGTCGCCAGTTTTCAGGTACTCTCGAAACGCCTGGGGCGAGCGCCACAAGGTCACAAACCCGCCGTTAAAAATCCGTTCGAGCGATATCAGCGAAGCGACTTGCTCTTTGCCGCCTATGCGCAAGGTCGCGCTGGTGCGGCCGAGTCCGACCAGCAGTACATGATGCACCTGGCCGGCATCGTCTTTCAGCGTCAGTATCGCAGGCCGATCCAGCTGCCGTATCTCGGCCAGGCCGCCCGCGCCCGTATAGCAGCGCAGATTACTGGTCTGGGCAAGCCGGCACGGATCACTGTTGGCCAGGTTGACGCCCCATAACCGGGCCAGCTCCGGCAACAGGGCCGATACCTCCTGTATTGTCTTGCCGTTCAGCCAGTCGTTCGGATTGGCGACAGCCGCCTCCGGCTTCGCAGCAATCAGCCCGGTATCCACGGGCGGTTGCAGGGTAGTGGATTCACGGAGGGGCGTTGAAGCGGCGTTGCCTTGCTCCGGCGTGCCGGCGGCGGGCGGCTTCGCTGCAACGCCGACCGCGCGCTTCGGTTCAGTAATTGCTGCGCCATCCGCAAACACATGCTCAAGTGCGCCAAGGGGACTGGAGGCGAACTCTTTCAGCGCGGCGCCGCCGATCGTCGCGATTGCGACTCCCGCAATCGCCATGCCCGCCAGCATGCCGGGCAGCGCCGGGCGCCAGGCCCGCATGACGCCCCCGACCGAGCCGGCGGCATGCGCCCCGCCAAACACTTCTTTCGCCGCGCGCTTCACAATGGCACGGCTCACCTGGTGCTTCCCTTCGGTATAAGCCCCCAGCATGGCGCGGTCGCAAAGCAGGTTGATGCGGCGCGGCACGCCTCTCGTAATACGATGAACCAGCTGCATGACCGGGCCACTGAACAAGTTGCCGGCGGTCTCTCCGGCAACCGCAAGCCGGTGGCGGATATACCCTGCGGTTTCATCGGTCGAGAGCGAATCAAGGTGATAGCGCGCGATAATGCGCTGCGCAAGCTGTTCCATTTCCGGGCCTGCCAGCATGGCACGCAATTCAGGCTGGCCGATCAGGATGATTTGTAACAGTTTGCTTTCGCTGGTTTCCAGGTTGGTCAGCAGGCGCAGCTGTTCAAGCACGTCCGCCGTCAGGTTCTGTGCCTCGTCAATAATCAGCACATTGTGATTACCCTGCGCATGACTGGCCAGCAGATAATTATTGAGGGCATCCACGTAATCCTTCACCGAAGGCGCCGGCCCGCCGGCAGTCGTTAACACGATGCCGTACTCGTCGCAAATCGCTTGCAGCAATTCATTGACCGTCAGCTTGGGATTGAAGATATACGCCAGCCTGCAATCCGCTGGAATCTGTTCCAGGAAACAGCGGCATACCGTGGTTTTGCCGGCTCCGATTTCACCTGTCAGTAATACAAAGCCGCCCCCGCTGCTAACGCCGTACAGCAAATGCGCCAGTGCTTCGCGATGCCGTTCGCTCATGAACAGGTAGCGCGGATCGGGCGCGATCGAAAACGGCGCCTGGGAAAGCTTGAAAAATTGAATGTACATAATTCCGCAAGGCTAGCACAATCGCGTACCTGGCAAGGCAACAAGCCGCCCCCAGCACGATAAATTTCTTGCGGGACAGGTTGACCCTAACCATGAATAGTCGAAATTTTTTCAGAAGTCCAACGGAGTTCTTGCATGCACTTTGCTTTTTCCTTTTTATTTTATCGGCGCGCCAGGCAGGCCGGATCTGCCCTGGCCGCCGGTGTGCTGCTCGCCGGTTGCGCCACCACGCCTTTGCCGGTCGTTTCGCTGCCCGGGGATGGCGTCAACGTCTATGCCGCGGGCGATATTGCGCAATGCCATTACCGGAAACCGTCAGACGCTGCCGCTGCCGGCACCGCCGCGCTGGTCGCGGCGCAACTGGCCCGGGACCGGCAGGCCGTGGTTCTGACGCTGGGCGACCATACCTACCCGGTCGGCTTGCCGGCTGAATTTACCGATTGCTATGGTCCGACCTGGGGCCGGTTCAAGGAGCGCACCCATCCGGTGCCCGGCAATCACGAGTATTACACGCGCGGCGCTCCCGGTTATTACGGCTATTTCGGCGCCGCCGCCGGACCGGCCGGGCGCGGCTATTACAGCATGCAGATCGGGCGCTGGCATGTCATCGCCCTGAACAGCAATCTGCGCAATGCGCAGTTCGCCGAACAACTTGAATGGCTGAAGGCGGATCTCGACAGGAACCGGAAATTTTGCACGCTCGCTTATTTTCACCATCCGGTATTTAGCTCGGGCGGGCATGGCAGCAATGACTACATGCTGCCAGTCTGGAAAATCCTTGCCGCCGCCAACGCGGAACTGGTGCTGGCATCGCATGACCATGACTATGAGCGCTTTGCACCCCAGGATGGCGCCGGCCGGCGCGACAGTGCCACCGGCATCCGTCATTTTGTAATCGGCACCGGCGGCGCGCAACTAACGCCGCTGCGCCTTGCCAAAGCGAATAGCGAAGTGAGAGATAATAGCGCACACGGCGTATTGAAGCTCGTGCTGAAGGACACCGGTTATGAATGGGAATTCCTGCCGGCAACACAAGGTGGATTCACCGACCGCGGCACCGCGCTTTGTCACTGAACGCCGTTTTTTAAGGATAGAACAGCATGCATATAGAAGAAGCGGTCAAACTGGATTTCAAGGATGTGTTGATACGACCGAAGCGGTCGACGCTGACTTCGCGCTCGGAGGTCGACATCAACCGTGAATTCATTTTCCATCATTCCCGCCGCAAGTACCACGGGATCCCGATCATCGCCGCCAACATGGATAGCACCGGCACGATGGAAATGGCGCGCGCGCTCGGCGAGCACCGCTTGTCGGCTGCGCTGCACAAGCATTATCCGGAAGATGAACTGGTGCGGTTTTTCGGATCGCTGCAGGATAGCGCGCTGCCGTCCTCGACCGCGTTCTATTCAATGGGCATCAGCAAGACGGACCATGAAAAGTTTACCGCGGTGATGGCGCGCAGCGGTGATGCGATTCAATATGTCTGCATCGATGTGGCCAACGGCTATACGGAAGGCTTCATCAATTTTGTCAAGAAAGTGCGTGGCGGCTATCCGCATTTGACGATCATGGCGGGTAACGTCGTAACCGGCGACATGACCGAGGAATTGATCCTGGCCGGCGCCGATATCGTTAAAGTCGGCATCGGCCCGGGGTCGGTATGCACCACGCGAAAAATGACCGGCGTTGGTTATCCGCAACTATCGGCCATCATCGAGTGCGCGGATGCCGCACATGGCCTGGGCGGCCAAATATGTGCCGATGGCGGCTGCTCGGTGCCTGGCGATCTGGCCAAAGCATTCGGTGGCGGCGCCGATTTCATCATGCTCGGCGGCATGCTGGCCGGACATGACGAAAACGCCGGCGAACTGATTGAGCGCGATGGCAAGAAATTCAAGCGTTTCTATGGCATGAGCAGCCGTACCGCGATGGAAAAATATGCCGGCGGCGTCGCCCTTTATCGCGCATCGGAAGGCAAGGAAGTGCTGGTGAATTACCGCGGACCGGTCGCCGATACGCTGCAGGACATACTCGGCGGGGTAAGGTCGGCCTGTACTTACGTCGGCGCGCACAAGCTGAAAGAGCTGACCAAGCGCACCACGTTCATCCGCGTGACGCAGCAGCTCAATGAAGTATTCGGGAAATCCTGATCGCACGATCGCACTGCCATGGATCGCAAGCCACCGGAATCGCTGCGGCTGTTTTATGCCTTATGGCCGGACCAGGCTACCCGGGCGGCGCTCGGCGTCTTGCAGGCGGAATTGCAAGGCCGCAAGACGCTGCACGGCAACCTGCATGTCACGCTAGCATTCCTGGGTTTGCAGCCGGCCGAGCGGCTGCCGTCGCTGCGGCAGATTCTCGCGACCCTGCCGTCGATGGAAATGACGCTGGTGATTGACCGGATCGGTTATTTCCCGCGCCATCGCATCGCCTGGGCCGGCTTGAATGAAATCCCGGAGAATTTATCGCTGCTGCAGCGCAGCTTATCCGAGGCATTGGTACAGAACGAGTTCACTTTCGACAGGCAGCCGCGCTTCAAGCCGCATATCACGCTCGCACGCGACGCAGCGGTGCCGCCTCAGCGTCCGTTCGAGGCAATTCACTGGCGCGTCGATCATCTTGCGCTGGTACAGTCGTCAACCGAGGCCGAGGGTGTCGGCTACCGGGTGCTGGCTTCGCGCCGGCTGAACGCGGCGGGCTAAGACGGATCCGCCGCGCGGCAACCAGGCGCTCAGGCGCCAGGAAGCTCGGCTTCCTGCCCGGCGTCCTGTTCATTCTCCCGCCCCGCTTCCGGCACGACGGCTATGGGCAGACCCTGTCCCGCGGCCGCCAGCTTGCGCAATACCTGCGATGCGGCCACCAGGCCAAAACTGGCTGTCACTACCATCGCCGAACCAAACCCCGCGCAGTTCAGCCCGGTGACGCCGCCCTGCCCTGCGGTATCAACCGCGCAGGCTTCGCCGGTATCCGGCATGCGCAAAGGCTCGGTCGAGAACACCGCGTCGATGCCGAACTTGTTTTTTGTCCCGCGCGGGAAGCCGTGTTTGGCGCGCAGGCGCTTTCTTACCTTGGCCAGCAACGGTTCCTGCTCGGTCCGGCACAGGTCGACGATTTCGATTTTGGTCGGATCAATTTGCCCGCCGGCGCCGCCGATCGTCACCAGGCGGATCCCTTGCGCGCGGCACCAGGCGATCAGCGCCGTCTTGGCGCGCACATCGTCGATTGCATCGATCACATAATCGAAGCGTCCGGCCGGAATCATTTGCCCGACATTTTCTTCGGTGATGAAATCCTCTATTTCAGTGACCCGGCAATACGGATTGATTTGCGCAATCCGTTGCGCCAGCGCGCTTACCTTGGCCTGGCCGAGGGTATCCGTCAAAGCATGAATTTGCCGGTTGATATTGGATTCCGCGAGATTATCGAGGTCGATCATGGTGATATGCCCGATCGCGCTGCGCGCCAGCGCCTCGACCACCCATGATCCCACGCCGCCGACCCCGATCACGCACACATGCGCGGTCCGGAAACGCGTGAGCGCGGCCGCGCCGTATAACCGGGCAATGCCGCCGAAACGGCGTTCGAAGTCGATTTCGGCAATCGAAGAAAGCTGGAGAGGCGCGAGAATAGGTTCCATACCGCCATTTTAACGGACGGAAACCCCTTTTTTGCTTTAAAATAAGTTTCTGTCATCATGCGACTGCGCAGTGTGCTCGCTGCCTTCTATCCGTGCCCTTGCCGCGTTTCTCGCCTTTCCTGCAACTGATCCTGATGTCCGCAATGGCGCACGTCGCCTTGTCGGGAGCACGCGTGACGACGGCGTTATACGCTTTATCATTGCACGCCTCCGAATTTACGGTAGGCACGCTGATTGCGTTATTTGCATTTTTTCCCATGCTGTTCTCGGTGTCGCTGGGCCGCCTGATCGACCGGATTGGCGTCCGCAAGCCCATGATGTGCGGTGTTCTTGCGATCGCACTTGGCTGTTTGATACCGGCCGTAATCGGTGGCTTGCCGGTCTTGTATCTTTCCGGAATGTTGATCGGCACCGGCTTTACGGCGATTCATATCGGTTCGCAGCATACGACCGGCGCGATGAGCACGAACGAAACCCGGTCGGCCCGCTTCAGCGGGCTTTCGCTCGGGTTTTCCACTTCCAGTTTCTTCGGGCCGATCATTGCCGGCGTAGTGATCGACCATGCGCATTACAAGATCGCATTTGCCGTCTTTTGCGGCGTTGCGGCGATCGCGCTGATCATTCTGGCGCGTAGCAACTGGGATCGCGTGCACGTGCTGCCGCACGGTCTGAAAAGAAAATCCGGGAGTCCGCTGGAACTGCTGCGCGACCGTGACATGCGGCGCATCTATCTTGTCGGCATCCTGCTCGCCGCAGCGTGGGACCTGTTCACGTTCGTCACGCCAATTCAAGGTTCACGGCTGGGCTTTTCAGCCTCGACCATTGGCCTGATCCTCGGCGTATTTTCACTGGCCACCTTTACGGTCCGGTTGATCATGCCATGGCTGGCGCGCCGCTTTACCGAATGGCATATATTGACGGGCGCATTGCTGCTGGCGGTGGCGAGTTACGCATTGATTCCATTCATGCAGCAGCCTTGGTCGATGATGATGGTCGCGGCCGGCCTCGGCCTGGCGCTCGGTTCAAGCCAGCCTAACGTACTGGCCCTGCTGCACAATGCGGCGCCGGCGGGGCGCGGCGGCGAGGCGATCGGCATTCGCGCCACGATGGGCAATGGATGCCAGTTCATATTGCCGATCGCATTCGGCGCCGCCGGCGCAACCCTCGGCCTGTTTGCGGTATTCTGGGGCATGGCCGCGATGATAGGCGTGGGCATTCCGATTGCATGGCGCAAGGCATTCGTCAAAATTGGAGGACGCCAATGAATTCTTTTACTGAAACCGGGCATCCGGTAACGCTCGCCGATTTGCGCAAGGATTACAGCCGCGCCAGCCTGTCTGAACACGAAACGGATGCCGACCCGGTCAGGCAATTCGCAAAATGGTTCGATGAAGCGATCAAGGCTGAAATTCCGGAGCCGAATGCGATGAGCGTCGCCACCGTCGGACCGGGAGGCCGGCCGTCTTCGCGCATCCTGCTGATCAAGCATTTTGGCGCAGACGGCTTTACCTGGTTCACCAACTACACCAGTCGCAAAGGTGCGGAACTCGCTGGAAATCATTATGCAGCGCTCCTGTTTCACTGGGTCGAGCTGGAGCGCCAAGTGCGGATTGAGGGCCGCGTCGAGCGCCTGCCGGCAGCCGACAGCGATGCCTATTTCCAAAGCCGGCCGTTGAAAAGCCGGCTTGGCGCAATTGCATCGGCGCAGAGTCAGACCATTTCCGACCGCGCCGCGCTGGAAGCCCGGTACATTGAAGCGGAACGTCAATACGGCGAACATCCGCCGCGTCCGGAAAACTGGGGCGGGTATCGTTTGAAACCGGATTACCTGGAATTCTGGCAGGGCCGCAGTTCACGCATGCACGATCGCATTGCATACTTGTTGCA
>JAQGMO010000283.1 GCA_028292315.1 Herminiimonas sp.
TTAGAATGGCAGTTTACGTAAACGTCAGAGACATTGTAGGCGTGTGCGCCTTAAATGGGAACACGGCGGGGAACACGGCGGGGAATGCGGCGGGGAATGCCGCGGGGAATGCGGCAAGGATTGCCGCGGGAATTCAGTGGAGAATCGCGCTGAAATTCCAGCGCTAACCGTCCGCCCGCCGTCCCTGCATTTTTTTAAGTTATCCAATGAATCCACTTGAAGCGCAGCTTGACTATCGATTTGGCGATACCTTGCCCGAACCCGGCACCGTGCTGGAGGTGGCTCCCGGGCTGTTCTGGCTGCGGATGGGATTGCCGTTCGCCCTGAACCATATCAACCTCTGGCTGCTGGAAGACGAATACCAGACCGATGCCGGCGTCAGGCGCGGCTGGACCGTGATCGACTGCGGCATCTCGAACGACGCCACGCGGGCCGCTTGGGAAACCATTTTTGCTGCCTGCTTGCGCGATTTGCCAATCGTGCGCGTGATCGTAACCCATTGTCATCCGGATCATGTCGGACTGGCTGACTGGTTGTGCGCCCGCTGGAACGCGCCATTATGGATGACCACCGGTGAGTATGCATTTGCGCGGATGATGTCCGCCGGCCTGCAGGGGACCGATGGCGCCGCGGCGCTGTCGCATTTTGAACGGCACGGCTTGAACGACGTCGCCATGCTGGACAAGCTAAGGGGTCGCAACACGTATTACCCTACCCTGGTGCCGGCAGTGCCAGACGCTTACCGGCGCCTGCGGGATGGGCAACGGATCGCCATTGGCGGCAGGCAGTGGCGTGTCATTACCGGGTTCGGACATGCGCCGGAGCATGCCTCGCTCTATTGCGAACAGCTGAACGTGCTGATCTCGGGCGACATGGTACTGCCGCGCATTTCGACAAATGTGTCGGTGTTTGCAGTCGAGCCTGAATCCAACCCGGTACAGCTTTACCTGGACTCACTCGGGAAATACGCGGATTTACCGGACGATACGCTGGTATTGCCGTCACATGGGAAACCGTTTCTCGGCTTGCATACGCGCATCGGGCAGTTAAACGACCATCATGCTGCCCGTCTGGCGGAAGTTGTCGATGCCTGCGCCGTGCCGCATTCCGCGGTGGATATCGTGCCGATCATGTTTCCGCGCGCTCTTGACGCCCATCAATTGACGTTCGCAGTGGGCGAAGCATTGGCCCATCTTCACAAATTATGGTTTGATGGTACGCTGGAGCGCGAAATGGGAAACGATGGGGTATTTCGCTTTACCCGCGGTTAGTAATTTCGCTGTACTTGCAGTCACATTTTTAACAAATCCGCAATTCACGCGACCGCAAACATGCAGGTGGTTGGCATTGCATTTTAGTAGCTAGGGGATATATTTATAATGAATATGCGAACCGCGGAAGCTGGCCTGGGCGTTTTACAATTCCGCATTTTTCCAGTCGTGCGATAGATGACGAAAAGTTCCTATCACAAAGAGACTGACTGTTACCTGCCGACATGGAATAGTTCGCGGTCATGAAAGCATCAATCGAACGAGAGGATTTCAGCGAGCGCCTTCAGTTGGCCTTGCGAAATGCCGACTACTCCCCTGACAGCCCGACGCAACTTGCGCGCGAGTTCAATATTCGTTTTGCCGGTCGCCCGATCACCGTCCACGCTGCCCGCAAATGGCTGGTGGGCGAAGCGATTCCAACGCAAGAGAAATTACGGACGCTCGCGCAATGGCTCGGTGTTCCGGCCGAATGGCTGCGTTTCGGCGGCTCGGATAACGGGTCTGGGCAAGCTGGAGGCGGTGATCCGACTTCCCGTTTTGAATCGGCCGATGTCAAGCTGATTGCCGATTTACAGCGTCTGGATGAGCATAACCAAGCCATTGCGCGTGAGATCATTCGCATGCTGGTTCGGATGAATCGTCAAAAGTAAGCGATCAGGCAAGCTGTTGCAAATAGCGTAAACCGCCTATTGCGCGGCTGCCATACCATGACAGCATTTCACCGTCGACCAGGTGGACCGGCTTGCCGATCTGCTGCTCCAGCGCGTCGACATGCGCTTCGGTGAACCGATAGGGTTCGCTCGATAACAGCACTTCATCAATCGTCCCCACTACTTCCGGGGACCAATTAAATTTCGGATAGCGACGGCCGGCTTCGAGCGGGTCGCCCGCAGTCCAATGCCGCCAGTGTTTCAAGGCCAGCATTTGGGCGATATAGGTATCTTCGCTGACGGTCATCCACGGATCTTTCCAGATGCAATACAGGACGGTTTTAGGCTCTTGCGCCGGCATCCCGGTCAGGATCGCATATTCGTGCTCGAACGCATTGCATAAATCTTGCGCCTTTTCTTCGGCGCCAAATATCCCGCCGAGTAACTGATACAGTCCGATATTGTCGCGCGGCGCCCGCGGGTGCGTCACGATAATATGCGGAATGAATGCGGCCAGCGCGTCCACTGCCAGCTTTTCATTTTCATCGATGTTGACGATCAGGTGGGTTGGCGCGAGCGCGCGTATCTTGTTGAGGTTGACATCTTTCGTGCCGCCCAACTTCGGAATCGACGCGACTGCTTCGGCCGGATGGATGCAAAACCCCGTGCGACCAGCCATCCAGTGCGTCAGCCCTAAATCGCAAAGCAGCTCGGTGATCGATGGCACCAGCGAGACGATGCGTGGCGTCTCCCGCAGCGGCGCGACCGGCTGGTGTTCGACGCCAATGGCATCAATCAGGTTCATGATTGGTCCGGCGCGTGGCGGGCCTTGTGCGGCGCCCTGGAAAACGCGAAGTCATATACGGCATCAGGCAGCATGCCGAGCACCCGGGCGACAATCCCCATTTGCCATGGAATCACCTTGTAACCGGTGCCGGCATCGATGGCAGCGACGGCGCGTGCCGCGAACCGATCGACCGGCATCAGGAACGGCATCCGGTAGGCATTCCCTTGCGTCATGGGCGTATCGATGTAACCAGGTATGATCGTCACTACCCTGACGCCGCTGGATTTCAGTTCGACCCGCAGCGATTCGCAGTAACGGATGACTGCCGCTTTCGATGCGCTGTAAGCGCCGCCCCCCGGCAAACCGCGAATGCCGGCTACGCTGCCGATGCCGACCAGCCGGCAGTCATGGTTGCCTGCTTGTGCCTGCGCCTTCATCAGCGCGACGAATGGGGTGAAGGTTGCCGCAGTCGCGATCACGTTGGTGGCGACAACCCGCCCGAATACGGCTAGGTCTTCCGGATGTTCCGTGAGAGTACCGACTGAAATCCCGGCATTGGCGATCACGATATCGATCCCGCCGGCTGCGGCGATGAAAACCGCCGCCGCGTCCGCCAGGGAACCGTGATCGGTCACATCGAGCGGATAAATCCGATGCCGGTCCGGGTTCGGCAAGGTAGTAACGAGGTCTTCAAGCGCCTGCCTGCGACGCGCCACCAAGCCGAGGATCGCGCCGTGCTCCGCATATCGCCTTGCCAGGGCGGCGCCGATACCGCTCGATGCGCCTGTGATGAATATGCGTTTCATGCGGCGATTATAAGGATAAGGCCCCCAGGCACAGCGCCGGATCTGCAAGACGGCGCCATTTGTCCGGTTCGACCGGCATTAATCGGCTTTTAAAGCGGCTTTTAAAGCGGCTTTTAATTCACCGGCTTTTGATTCACCAATCGCATCAGCAATCACCGATAAAGCCTACTTCTTGCCGGCGTTTTCCGCTTGCGCCTTGCTCACCAGGGAGCTCATCACCTGCAGCGTTGCCGCGTGCAGGGCGGACTCCGATTGCCCGCGCATGCTCTGGCCTACGATCGACGGCGCCGTGATGTAACGGCCGTCCACTGCCACCATCGGCACGCCGTCCACCCGATACGCTTCCTGCAATTGGGCAGCCCGCTTTGCCTTGGTCTGGACGCCGAACGAGTTATACAAATCGAGGAATTTCTTTTTGTCGATGCCCTGTTTCACGATGAAATCGGTAATCTGGTTTTCCGTGTCGAGTTGCTGGCGATCGGCATGGATAGTCTGGAACACTTTCTTGTGCAATTCATCAACTTTGCCCATTGCCTCAAGCGTGTAATACAGTTTTTGTTGCGGCACGAATGATTCACGGAATGCGATCGGCACGCGTTTGAAAACGATGTTGTCGCCCTGCTTCTTCACCCACTCCACCAGCGCCGGTTCGAGCGCATTGCAGTGCGGGCACGAATACCAGAAAAACTCGGTCACCTCAATTTTTTTACCCGATTCGGTTTGCTGAGGCTTTTCGAGCGTACGGAAATCGACGCCGTTTACCGGATTCGATGGCGACGCGCCGGCAGTCATTGCGACCAGGCCGAAAGTGAATGCGGCAAAAAGGTTTTTGATCAGACGCATTGAATTTCCTTTACTGTTTTCATTTAGGGACGCGTATTACTGCAACATCGACACCGTTGTCGGTCAGCCTGCTGCGTACGCGGTTCATTGTCTCCAATTGGCCGAACGGACCGACCCGCACCCGGTACAAGATGCCATTATCGGATTTTCGTTCCGCTATATTTGCGGCCACGCCCATCAGCGCCAGCTTGGCCTTGGCGTTTTCCGCATCGGCCTGCTCCAGAAAGGCGCCAGCCTGTAAGAAATAGGTGAATTTCTCATTGGTGGTCTCACCGTTCAGTATTTTAGCGGCATCTGTTTTTTCGGGCGCCGACTTGTCAACCACCGGCGGCTTGCTGTCGAGTTTCGCGACTTTCGGCTTCGGCTCGGCCTTTTTCTCTTCATCCGTCTGGGCCTGCGCCTGCGCCTGCGCTTGGGCCTGCGCTTCGGCTTCCGCGCTTTTCTCTTCTTCGGTTTTTCTCGGAACGTCTTTGGCTGCCTGCCTTACCGCGTCCTTGTTTCCATACATCGGCTTGTTGGGATCCGAAATCTGGCCCGAGGTCGGCTCCTGCGCGCGGTTTTGCTTGCCGAGCTTGTTGTTAAATGGCAGCGGTGTATTTTTGATCGTCATGGCCACGCCGACGGCGATTACAAGGCCGATAATCAACCCGATGATGAGGCCAAGTACGGTGCCGCCTGCCTGCTTATTGCTGTGATTGATCATACTTCCCCGATTACATCCGTGACGGCGCCGATACGCCAAGCAGCGCCAGTCCATTTTGCAAAACCTGCTTCGTTGCAGTCATTAACGCCAGCCGCGCCATTTTGGTGGACACATCATCGACCAGCACCCGTTCGGCATTGTAGTAGCTATGCAATTCGCCGGCCAGATCGCGCAGATAAAAGGCGACCTGGTGCGGGCCCAGCTCTTCCAGCGCTTTTTGCAGCGCTTCCGGGTATTCCGCCAGTTTTGCCAGCAAGGCGGCTTCACGCGGGGCTGTCAGCGGCGACAGATCGACGTCATCGAGCGCCGCTTCGTCGCCGCCCCACTGCGCGAGCACCGAGCATATTCTTGCATGCGCATACTGCACGTAATAGACCGGGTTTTCATCGGACTGCGACAGCGCAAGGTCGACATCGAATACAAACTCGGTATCGGCCTTGCGCGAAATCAGGAAGAAACGCACTGCGTCGCGGCCGCGGGTGAGGTCGCCGGCCGCACGGGTGCCGCTTTCGGACGCTTCGCCGGCCGACCATTCGATCAGGTCGCGCAACGTCACATAAGAACCGGCGCGCTTCGAAATCTTGACTTCCTCGCCATTCTTCATGACGGTGACCATCTTGTGCAGCACATAATCGGGATAGCCTTGCGGAATGCCGATATCGACGCCCTGCAACCCGGCGCGCACGCGCGCGATGGTGCCATGGTGATCGCTGCCCTGCACATTGATCACCTTGCCATAGCCGCGCTCCCACTTGGTGACATGGTAAGCGACGTCCGGCACAAAATAGGTATAGGTGCCGTCGGACTTTTTCATCACGCGGTCCTTGTCATCGCCATAATCGGTCGTACGCAGCCACAACGCGCCATCCTGTTCGTAAGTCTTGCCGGCGCGGATCAGCGTATCGACCGTAGCGGCAACCCGGCCATCGGTATACAGCGACGATTCAAGATAATAATTATCAAACCGGACGCCGAACGCCAGCAAGTCGAGATCCTGCTCGCGCCGCAGATAGGCGACGGCAAACTGGCGGATCGATTCGATATCCTCGATGTCGCCGCTGGCAGTGACCGGCTCGCCATTGCTGGCGGCGACTGTCTTTTTAGTCAGGAAGTCGCTGGCGATATCGGCGATATAGTCGCCGTTGTACGCATTTTCCGGCCAGGCGGCGTCGCCTGGTTTCAGCCCGCGCGCCCGCGCCTGGACTGAATTGGCCAGCGTCGCGATCTGGACGCCGGCATCGTTGTAATAAAATTCGCGGGTGACCTCGAAACCTTGTGAAGCCAGCAGTGCGGACATGGCGTCGCCGAGCGCGCCCTGCCTGCCGTGACCCACATGCAGCGGACCGGTCGGATTGGCGGAAACGAATTCGACCAGGACTTTCTTCCCGGCCCCGAGGGTGCCCTTTCCGTACTCGGCGGCTTCGCGCATGACAGCCCTGACCACGGCCTGGCGGGCTTCAGCCGTCAGGCGCATATTGATGAAGCCGGGACCGGCGATATCAATCGAGGCAATCAGTTCTGCGCGGTCCGGATTGGCCATTACCGCTGCTACCAGCGCCTGCGCCAGTTCGCGCGGATTCTTCTTTAATGGTTTCGCCAGTTGCATGGCGATATTGCAGGCGATATCACCATGCGAAGGGTCGCGCGGGCGCTCCAGCGTAACGGCCGGTTGCAGGGCGGTGCCAGCCACGATCGGTGCGAGCGCGGCCTGGAACAGAGCGATGATCTGTTGTTTTTGTTGGACTAACATTGGTGACAAGGGTGGCGGGCGGTCACGCCGCCCGCAAGGTTTGCTGGAACGGTGATTATACTGGCCTGAATCCGCAATAGGTGTTCAGAAAGCCTTGCAGATCGAATTCCTCCGGATGCCATGCCGATTTTGAAAGCTTCTCCGCAGGGGAATAGAGATAAGCGCTTACCGGAATCGACATATCCGGATCGGCAATGACATGCACTATTTCGCGCCTGTACTCGTCACCTTCGAATGCGTCCAGCCGGGCGAGGTCGGCGGCATCGACATCGAAATAGACCAGCCCCGCAACATGGGCGCCGGCCTGCGCAATCATGCCCGGATAGAGATAACCCTGCACGGCAAAGCGCCGATAGCCCTGCGCCACGGCGGGCGCGGAGCCGTACGAACCGCGTACCACGCGCTGCCATACTTCGGGAAACATCAATGAACCATAGGTAAAAACAGCTGAATTCATAAGCTTGCGGGGAAAATCGTCAGGATACCGCTTTTTGATATAGCCGAGAATGTGGTCAATTTGCAACCCGCTCAGAACAAAGCTATCATTTTGTCATTACAAGCTTGTTCAACAATATGTTGTAATACAACTTGTCGACCCTCCGATTTGTTCCGAAGGCGGGGCCGATATCATCAAGCACGCCAAAAGTGCAGATGCTTTTTACCAGAAAATATTACAGGAGACTTTCATGAAATCACTTCGTCTGGGTGCTGTCGCGCTCGCCATTGCCGTTTTGAGCGCCGGAGCCGCATTTGCTCAGACCACGATGCGTATCAGCATTGCAACGCCTCAGAATTCCCACCAAGGGGTGGCGATCGACACTTTTGCCAAGGAAGTCGAGAAACGCACCAGCGGCCGCTACAAGGTGCAACCATATTACGCAAGTTCACTCGGCGCCGAACGGGAGGCCACGGAAGCGGTCCAGTTGGGCACGCAGGAACTGACCTTCACTTCAAGCGGCCCGATTCCAAATTTTGTGCCTGACGTAAAAATTCTTGACGTGCCTTTCCTGTTCCGGGATTACGCGCATGCGCGCGCCGTGCTCGATGGCCCGATCGGCCAGGAACTGTTACAGAAGTTCGATTCAAAAGGCTTGAAGGGCCTGGCCTGGGCCGAGAACGGCTTCCGCCATATGACCAACAGCAAGCGCGCGGTCCGCACGCCGGAGGATCTCAAGGGTTTGAAAATGCGCACCATGGAAAATCCGGTGCATGTGCAAGCGTATAAAGGTTTCGGCATCAACACGACGCCGATGGCGTTCAGTGAGCTTTTCGCGGCCATGCAGCAGGGGATTGTCGACGGACAGGAAAACCCGCTGTCGGTGATCACCTCTTCCAAGTTCGACCAGGTGCAAAAACATTTGACGCTCACGGGCCATGTTTATTCGCCTGCCATCTTTTTGATGAACAAGGCGGCATTCGACAAATTGTCCGAAGCGGATAAGAAGGCCTTTCTGGAGGCCGCCAAGGAAGGCGTGGTAGCCAATCGCGCCCGCGTCGATGCCGATGAAAAAAGCGCGGTAGCCGACTTGCGCGCCAAGGGCATGCAGGTAGTGGATACGATCGACAAGAGTAAATACCAGGCTGCGTTGGCGCCGGTGTATGCCGATTTTGAAAAGCAGTTCGGCAAGGCGAACCTGGACCGGATTCGCAACGCCAAATAGGCCGCGAAGCGCAAGCGTACTTCGGTACGCTGAGTAGCGCAGGCTCGAGATTGGCCCGTACAGGCGTTCGAAAACCGCTCTAGGTCGGAGCGCGTGAGGAAATTAGGGATAGCAGGGCGTCGCCGTCGACCGGTTTAACCAGGTAATGGTCGAATCCGGCCTCGATGGCGCGGATCCGGTCTTCCGATTGCCCATACCCGGTCACCGCAATCGTAAACGGCATCGCTTGCATCGGCTGCCGGCGCAGTTCGCGGATTAGCGCCAGGCCATCCATTCCCGGCAAGCCAACGTCGCAAATTATGACGTCGAAGCGATCCTCTGTCGCCATCGCCAGTCCGCTCGGTCCGTCGAAGGCGCAGCACACCGAATGCCCCTCGAGCGTCAGGAATTGTTCCAGCGTTTGATTTGCGTCGGCATTGTCCTCGACCAGTAATATCCGGCATTGGCACGAACGGGTTTGTTCGCGCTGCGGCGCAAGCACTTTATTGCGCTGTTCAGCGCACAGCGGCAGGACGACAATAAAAGCGCTGCCGCAATTCGGTCCAGCACTCCGGGCTTCCACGCTGCCCCCGTGCATTTTCACCATGCTGCGCACCACCGTCAGGCCGATACCCAGCCCGCCTTCGGAGCGGGCCAATGAACGCGGCCCCTGCGTAAACATTTCAAAAATATAGGGCAGGACATCCGGTGCAATGCCCATGCCGTTATCCCGAACGGTAATGACGGCATTGCCCGGCTGCTTCTCGACCGACAGAGTGATCAGGCCCTGATCCTGCGTGAATTTCGAGGCATTCACCAGCAGATTTGAAAATACTTGCGCCAGCCGCACCCGATCCCCTTCGATGACAAGCGGCTCGTTCGGCACATCGACGGTCAATTGCTGTTTACGCGCATTGACGAACGGCCGGCTGGTTTCCAGCGCGCGCTCCAGGATTTCGGAAAGCGAAACGGGTTCCATCGTAAGGGCGATCTTTCCGCTGTTTATCCTGGCCGCATCCAGGAGATCATCCAGAAGGCGCGCCATATGCTCCGTCTGGCGATGGATGATGGTATGAAGCTTCGGCAGATCTGCATGGGCGGCGGCAATTTTTTCAAGCAGGATTGCCGCCATGCCAATAGACGCCAGGGGATTCCGCAATTCATGCGCCAGCATCGCCAGAAACTCGTTTTGCCGCCGGTTGGCGATTTCCGCCTCATCCCTGGTTGCCTGCGCCTGCACCGTCGCCATCACGAGGTTCTGGTTCGCTTCGCGCAACTGCGATACGAGTTCTGCCAGTTTTTCCTTATCTTTCGACGCTTCGCGAAGCGCCATGACTTCATTTGAAAGGCCGCTTATCCGGTGCTGGAGCTGCTGCGTCTCCAGGTCAAAAATGGCGGCGGCCTCACTGTCTCCGGAAGTTGGGAAATGATGGCCCTTGCTGTTTCCCTCGGTCGTCATGGCTGTCGATCGCTTCTGTCAGGGTGTTTTACCGCACTGGGATGCCCGGAAAGAAGACCTTCATACTGCGACATGCGGTTTCCCAGTTCCAGGCCCTTTTCAGTGATTTCATATTGCCGCAGGTCGTGGCTGTGCGCGCTGCCGCGCACCTTGACGACTGAAATCAGCTTTTTCAGTTGTGCTTCCACTTCTACGTAGCGCATGACAATCACCGCGTCGGTAAGGAATGAAATATCCGAATGGCTGAAGCGCATATCCGTGAAACGGTCTTCGAGCCCCAACGTGACGACAACGCTGGCGCCGGTCTTGGCAAGGGCCGATAGTATCCTGAAAACCGATTCACGAAAATCCTGCTTGAACTCGGGTGCAAAGTAAAGCCCCAGTTCGGACAGGGAATCGATGACTACCCGGGTTGCCTGCGTACGCTGAACCGTGTTGATGAGATCGTCAAGCAGTTGTTCCACCGACAGATCCATGGAACGATTTTCAACAACAGCGACCTGACCCGATTGCACAAGCCTGGCCAGCAATGCATTGCGCAGCCGCGAAGTCCCTTTCTCAAATCGCGCAATGACCCCTGTCTCGCCGCGCGCGGCGCCTTCGGCGAGAAATGCGGTCGACAAGACTGTTTTACCGGCCCCGGTCGGTCCGACTACCAGGACCGAGTGTCCTGATGGCAAGCCGCCGTTGAGCATGGCATCGAGTTGCGGGAACCCGAGCGATATGCGCCGCGGATTTTCATCCAGCGGCACGCCCGGATGCCGATCCGCTGCGAGAGGAGGCAGCAGCCGCGGATAGACATGCAGCCCGTTCCCGCTTATGCGAAATGTATGGTAGCCAGCCATATGCGCCTGGCCGCGCATTTTGACGATGCGGATCTTGCGCACCACCGAATTGTCATCAATGTTTTGTGCCAGCGTGATCAAACCGTCGGCAACGGTGAGGATCGGGTTGGCTTCGGCTTCCGGATTGACGTATTCCCCGATCAGGAACGTCGTCGCTTGCCAGCTTGCCATCCGGGTTCCGAGTTCCTGCACAAAATGCTGCAAGTCCGCGATGCCCTCATTGCCACCTTTCCCGGTTTGCACTACCGACCGGAAGGAATCCACGAATACGAGACCAGGCGAATATGCCTCGACTTCAAAGATGATCCGATCGAGCACCGCGTTGAAGTCGCCAGTGCGCAAATCATCGGCCAGGTTAATGTACTTGATCGATGCGCCGACTTTTTCAATATCGAAAAAAGAATATTGCTGCTGGTACCGCAACATCTTGATTGGAGGTTCGCCAAGCACGGTAAAGAACAGCGCCTTCTTTTCAGGATTTGCCAGTGCAAACATGATTTGATGGGCGAGCGTGGTTTTG
>JAQGMO010000287.1 GCA_028292315.1 Herminiimonas sp.
ATCGACGTGGACGCATGCAACAAGGCCGGGGTCGCCGTCGTCAACCAGGCCGGCGGCAACGCAACCGCAGTGGCCGAGCAAACCCTGGGTTTGATGATCGGGGTATCGCGACGCATGGTCGAACAAGACCGCCGCCTGAGAAACGAGCACGGATTTACGCGCGAGGAGGTGATGGGACGCGAAATCAGCGGGCGCGTGCTAGGGCTGGTCGGTATTGGCCATGTCGGCACCCGGGTCGCCGAGTTCGCCCGCGTATTCGGCATTACGGTGCTCGCCACCGATCCTTATCTGAACGATCAGGAAATCAGCAAGCGCGGTGCCCAGCCTGTTTCAATGGATGAATTGCTGGAAAGGTCCGACATCGTTTCCCTGCATTGTCCCTATACCGATGAGACCAAGGGCATGATCGATGCGGATGCCCTTGGAAAAATGAAGCGGGGCGCGTTGTTTATTACCACCTCCCGCGGCGGTATTCACGACGAGGGCGCGTTGTTCGAAGCGCTGAAGTCCGGCCATCTCGGCGGGGCCGGACTGGATGTATGGAATGTCGAGCCGCCGCCGCTGGACCATCCGTTACTGACTCTCGACAATGTCGTGGCAACCTTCCATACCGCGGGTGTAACCCAGGACGCCCGGCGCAACGTTGCGCAAATCGCGGCCGACCAGATCAGGGATGTGCTACGCGGACATCGGCCCCCGAGGCTCGTCAATCCTGGAGTGTGGCCGGCGTACGCACTGCGCCGTGAAGCGCTGCTTGGTTTTCAGGAAAGGAATGCGCCATGAATTAATTCTCGAATTCAATTCAAAACAAAATTCCGGTGTCGTGATTCCATCTGAAGCGAATTGCACTATTAAAAAATCAGGTGAGAGACCATGCATGAGAATAAACAGACATGGAGATCAGCGCGCAGATTGTTTGGCAAGCTTATCGGCCTGGCCTGCCTTACTTTGGGGCTTGTACCGGGCACCAGTGCGGCGGCATATCCGGAAAAGCAGATCAACATGATTATTGCGTATGCTCCTGGCGGCGGGTCCGACCTGATCGCACGCATGCTGGCGCCCTACATTGAAAAGGAACTGGGCAATGGGGCAAAAATCGTCGTATTAAACCGTCCCGGCGCGGGCGGCGCGATCGGGTTTGCCGAACTGGCGCGCGCCGCTCCGGACGGCTATACCATCGGCGTGGTTAACACCCCTAACCTGCTGACGATCCCGATCGAGCGTAAAGTCCCCTTCAGCTGGCAGAGCTTTGATTTGATCGGCAATATAGTGGACGACCCGGGCAATTTCACGGTACACGCGGACAGTCCGATCAAGAATCTTCAAGACCTTGCCGTCTACGCCAGGGAAAAGAAGTCGGAAGTGACCGTCGGCACGACCGGAAGCGGCTCGGACGATCATCTTGCCATGCTGTTATTCCAGAAAGCGATTGGCGTGGAAATGACCCATGTGCCTTATAAAGGCGCGGCGGAAGTACGAAGCGCCATGGCCGGGCAGCAGATCATCGTCGGGGCAACCAATATAGGCGAAGCGCTCGGTTTCATCAAAGGCGGCGCACGGCTGCGCAACCTCGGGGTGATGAGTCCTGCGCGAACCGCGCTGGCGCCCGATGTCCCGACCTTCAAGGAACAGGGATACGACATTAATCTGGCTTCGTTGCGTGGCCTGGCGGCGCCCAAGGGCTTGCCGCCGGAAATTCGTGAACGCCTGATCGCCGCCACGGAACGGGCTATCGCGGATCCAAAATTCCAGGCTCAGGCCGCTTCTGTATTTGCACCGTTACGCTACATTCCGCCGCAAAAATATGAAGCGGAAATGCGCGAAGGCGAAGCGCAGTTCAGGCAACTCTGGAAAGACATGCCGTGGGCCGATAAGTAACCAGTTCACGATCCGGCAGGGTGTGATCCCGACCTTTAGCGGCGCGCCCGGAATGACTTCCCGCGCGCCCTCTTCCGTCCCGGTTTCCTCGACCTCAGGTCTTGTTCAAGCCCATGCTCTGAATAGTCGCCTTCTCCTCCTCGAAGGTATCCTTTGCAAACTTGGTATACCCGGCCGTATCCATGTAGATCACCGGCTGGTCATACTTTTCCAGCGTGGCCAGCACCGCCGGGTCCTCGAGCGTCTTCTTGAATGCATCCTGAATACGCCTGGTCAGCGCCGGATCCATGCCCTTCGGGCCGCCGATGCCGAATGGCGAGTCCGACACCGTCTGATACCCGAGATCCTGCAGGGTCGGCACATTCGGCCAACTCCTGGTTCGCTTGCTGCCGTATGTGGCAAGCAGGCGGCAGCGTCCCGAATCGACATAAGGTCCCCAGCCGGTGGCATCGCTGTGCGCCATCACATGGCCACCCAGTAATGCCTGCAGGCCGTCGGCACTGCCCTTGAATGGAACATGCAGCAGCTTGATGCCGGCACGCGTGGCAAACTGTTCCACCACCAGGTGCGGCGTCGTGCCGGTGCCGGTGGAACCATAGGAAAATGTTTCGGGATTGGCTTTTGCATAATCAACCAGATCCTTGATGCTCTTGATCGGCGAATCGGCGCGCACGACGATGCCGAAGGTATAGCCGGTAAGGCACGCAATATACGTGAAATCCTTCAACGGATCGAACTGCACTTTCTGCATATGCGGTATCCGGAAGATCCCGAGCGGAAGCTGGGACAGCGTGTAGCCGTCCGGACGCGCATTCACCAGTTCGATCGCGCCCAGGGTGCCGCCGGCGCCCGGCTTGTTTTCAACTATCATGCTGCCGCCGAGCGCCTTGCCTGCGCTCTCGGCAAAAGCGCGCACCACGATGTCGGTGGAACCGCCGGCCGGCCACGGGCAGATTAGCTTGACCGGACGCGATGGGTAATTCTGCTGGGCAATGGCGGGAAATGCCACCGTCGCACTGGCTGCAAGCGAAGTCTTGATGAAGTCCCGCCGGGTAAACCTGTTTTGAACCATGATTTTGTCTCCTTTTGGATTTGTTTTTTATTACCGATATGTTGCAGGTATTCATACCGTAATCGCCCAACTCCTCAATCGGGTCCAGACCTGCAAGATCAAATTCTATTGTCTGAATCCTATTGATTTCAACAAGTGTAACGAGTCATTTACCGCTTGTATATGGTCCGATATGTGTATCCTGGCGGCTCATTGCCATGTTAAAACAGTTACGGAGTTGTTTCCCGCCCGAGTCGACACTCTTGCTCGCTCCAACCGAAACTTGAAATAAAATAAACAGCACATCCGCTTTGCCGTCCTGGTCACGGCGCTGCCCCACAATCATCCTTACGGAAGGCACTCTCATTGCAGGCACATCAAGCATTTCCTTTCATGCGAGAAACATTACTGTTTCTTTTGCTTTCGGGAATTCTTGTTCCCCTGCTTCAGCGCCTTCGGATCAACCAGGTATTGGGCTTTCTTGCCGCTGGAACATTGGTCGGCCCGTTCGGGCTCGGCTTGTTCGCTGACGAGTTTCCATGGCTTGCCTATTTCACCTTCATGCACGTCGAAGA
>JAQGMO010000315.1 GCA_028292315.1 Herminiimonas sp.
CCGGTGCTGCGCCTGTTGCTGCGCTATACCCAGGCACTGATCACCCACATGTCGCAGACCGCCGTTTGCAATCGCCACCATTCGGTGGAGCAGCAGTTGTGCCGCTGGCTATTGCTGACGCTCGATCGTTTGCCCTCGAATGAATTGACAATGACCCAGGAATTGATCGCCAATATGCTGGGCGTGCGGCGTGAAGGCGTGACCGAAGCGGCTGGGCGATTGCAGGGTTATGGATTTATCCGTTATCGGCGCGGCCATATCACCGTGCTGGATCGGGCCGGCCTGGAGGGAGATGTCTGCGAGTGCTACGACGTCGTAAAGAAGGAATTCGCCCGCCTGTTGTCCGATGTGCACCAGCGCCAGGGCAAGCCTGCTGCGATTCGCGCGGCATGACGAAACTTTCAGCGTACGGTCTTGTAATACGGTCTTGTAATACGGTCTTGCTATAAAGTCTTTCTGCAGCAAGCCGTTATGTCGCTGTAATGAATGCCGGATGAAGCGCCTTGCGGGCGTTGCAGTCTGGCAGTCACCTTGTTTGAGCCGGGGCAAGCGCTCAGTTGTAAGCTAATCAAGGTCTGAATTTATGCGTGCAGTGGAAAAAACGTCGGTCGAGCGACTATTGCTGATCGGTTTTGGCGTGACATCGGCGGTGCTGCTTGCGATCGGCGGTATTGCGGCTACTTATGCCGCGAAATTTGCCGCCGCCACCGTGGTGATTGAACTCAGCATTGTCGCGCTGCTGGTTTTCCTGACGTTCCTGCATTTGCGCATACGCTGGTTGATGCGCGGCCGCCTGGCGGTTCAAAATGCATTGCAGGAAATGCGGCAGCCATTGCTGAAAGTCGGTCCATTGCAAAATGCCATCTTCAATAGCGCCAATTTTTCCTGTATGGCCACCGACGCCGAGGGCGTCATCCAGATTTTCAACGTCGGGGCCGAGCGCATGCTCGGTTACGAGGCGGCGGACGTGGTGGACAAGATCACGCCGGCCGGGATTTCAGATGCACAGGAAGTGATCGCGCGCGCGGCAGCCCTGAGCATGGAACTGGAAACGCCGATCACCCCCGGGTTCGAGGCGCTGGTATTCAAGGCTTCGCGCGGCATCGAAGATATTTATGAACTGACTTATATCCGCAAGGATGGCAGCCGCTTCCCGGCGATCGTATCGGTCACCGCATTGCGCGATGCGCAGGATAAGGTCATCGGCTACCTCCTGATCGGCACCGATAACACTGCGCGGAAACAGGTTGAAGCGGAACAGGCGCTGCTCGACCAGCGTTTACGCGATCAGCAGTTCTACACGCGCTCACTAATCGAATCGAATATCGATGCATTGATGACGACCGATCCACGCGGCATCATCAGTGACGTCAACCAGCAGATGGAAGCACTGACCGGCTCTACGCGCGATGAATTGATCGGCGCGCCGTTCAAGAACTATTTTACCGATCCGGAACGCGCCGAAGCAGCTATTACGCGCGCGTTGAGCGAAGGCAAAGTGACGAACTATGAATTGACTGCCCGGGCCAGGGATGGCAAGCAAACGGTAGTGTCGTACAACGCGACGATCTTTCATGACCGCGAGCGCAAGTTGCAAGGCGTGTTCGCGGCGGCGCGGGACATCACTGAACGCAAGCAGTTCGAACATGCGCTTCAAGAGAATAACGTCGAACTGGAAAATGCGATGGCGGCCGCGGAAAAAGCAAACCAGGCGAAATCGGAATTTTTATCCAGCATGAGTCACGAACTGCGCACGCCGCTCAATGCCGTGCTCGGATTTGCCCAGTTGATGGCGTCCGATACACCTGCGCCCTCGGCGTCGCAGCAACTATCGATCGACCAGATTTTGAAGGCCGGCTGGTACCTGCTGCGGCTGATCAATGAAATTCTCGATCTCGCGATGATCGAGTCGGGGAAGCTGACGATGTCGCAGGAATCGATGTCGCTGACGGACGTGCTGCAGGATTGCCAGGCCATGATCGAGCCGCAGGCGCAAAAGAGAGGGGTCGGGATGACTTTCCCGCGACTCGACAATCTGTTCTTCATCCATGCCGATCGGACCAGGGTCAAGCAAATAATGATCAACCTGCTGTCGAATGCGATCAAATATAACAGGGCCGGCGGCGCGGTTATTGTCCAATGCGAGAAGAGCGGCGAAAACCGGGTTCGCGTAAGCGTGACGGATACCGGGCCCGGTCTCGCGCCGGAACAGTTGGCGCAACTGTTCCAGCCATTCAACCGGCTTGGGCAAGAGACCGGTACCGAAGAAGGGACCGGCATCGGTCTGGTGGTAACCAAACAACTGGTCGAGTTGATGGGCGGCGTCATCGGCGTTGAAAGCCGGGTCGGTGTCGGCAGCGTGTTCTGGGTCGACCTGGCGGCAGCGAGCGCGCCGAAGCTAGAGTTTGGCAGCGGCGAGGCCGGGCCGGATCAGCCGGATCCCGTGGCCGCGAATGCTTTGCATTCCCAGCGCACACTGCTCTATGTCGAAGACAATCCGGCAAATCTGGCGCTGGTCGAGCAGTTGGTTGCGCGGCGCGGCGATTTGAAACTGTTGTCGGCTATCGATGGCTATCTGGGCATCCGGCTGGCACGCGCCTACCAGCCGGACGTGATTTTAATGGATATTAATTTGCCCGGCATGAGCGGTTTCGGCGCCTTGAAAATTTTGCGCGACGATCCGGTGACGGCCCGTATCCCGGTCGTGGCGCTGTCGGCAAACGCCGGTCCGCGTGACGTCGAGAAGGGGCTGGAGGCGGGCTTCTTCCGCTATCTGACAAAGCCGATCAAGGTCGACGAATTCATGGATGCGCTTGATGTCGCATTGCATTATGCGGCGGAGCATGGCGTGGCAAGCAAGTCAGTGGGTTAACGCCGCCGAAGGTGGACGGTTTTTTTGGAAAGAATGTAATGCTTGAAGCATCCGAGATTCTAAATGCAAGCATCCTGATCGTCGACGATCAGGAGCCGAATGTGATGTTGGTGGAACGAATACTGCGTAATGCAGGTTATACGCGAATCACATCGACGATGGATCCGCGCGCGGTCTGCCCGCTGCATGCGACGCATCGTTATGACTTGATCTTGCTTGATCTGCAAATGCCTGAGATGGATGGATTCCAGGTTATGGAAGGATTGAAGGAAATCGAGGCTGGCGGCTATCTGCCGGTTCTCGTCATCACGGCGCAACCGGGCCACAAGCTGCGTGCGCTGCAGGCAGGCGCCAAGGACTTCGTCACCAAACCATTCGATATGGTCGAAGTGCAGACACGCATCCACAACATGCTGGAAGTGCGCTTGTTATACCAGAAGCTGGAAAGTTACAACAAGGTGCTGGAACAGACGGTGCAGGCACGCACGGCCGAGTTGCGCGAGAGCGAGGCGCGCTTCAAAAGCTTTACGGAACTGTCGTCCGACTGGTATTGGGAGCAGGATTCGCAAGGTAAATTCACCAAACTGTCCGGCCCGGTACTTGAAATGCTCGGGATCGACACGAGCGATGGGGCGGGCGCGACCGGAACGGCGCTGGCGGCAGGCTGGAATGCCGACGAGCGCGCGCTGCTGGACGCAAACATCGCGGCCCGGCGTCCTTTCCTCGATTTCGTCTACAGCCGCGTCAATGCCGACGGAACGAAACAATATTTCCAGGCCAGCGGTGAGCCAATGTTTGATTCCGCCAGCCGTTTTATTGGTTATCGCGGAATTGGCATGGACATCACCGACCGCATGCGGCCCAGCCAGGAGCAAATACGCTTTCGCAGGGCGATTGATATCATCGATCAAGGGGTGTGCCTGCTCGATCGCGCGAGCATGCGCGTGGTCGATGCAAATGAAACGGCCTGCCGCATGTCCGGCTATAGCCGGCACGAGTTGTTTTTGATGGATCCGGCTGATTTCGGCTTCGGCAGCGGCGCGCATCTGGCGATCCTGTTCGATGCGCTGGTCGCGGGCGGACCGGTGCATGGACAGGCAGCCTCGTTGCGCCGCAAGGACGGCTCGACCCTGGCCACCGTGATCGATTGGCATTTGTTGCCAATGGCCGGCAGTTCAATCATTGTCGGCGTCATCAGCCCCAGTACCGGACCCATTATTCAATAGCCGCCTGCCAGGTCAGGCCAGTCAGGCTGTCGTCGTGCGGATGAGAATGCCGAAAATTACCACGGAGCAAAGATCGAACGCGGGTGCCTATTTGTTCCTACAGCATCTTCAGTGATTGTCTGACTAGGAAACGCTACGCTGCATGGCTAAGATGAAATCGTCTCCATGGGTCTGGATTAGCCCGCCGATTTTACGGCGGGCTTTTTTTATTTAATTTCTTAAATTCAATGTTGTGAACGTTTCTGGTTAAAACACCGTTTTACAATTTCAATGCTGGTCGTCGTCAAATAAAACAGTCTGTAATTGCATGGTTTCGGCACTACTTTTCAACCAGGCACCGACATGAAAAGGCATCCAGCGGGCAGTGGCGCCTGAAGCCCGCTACGCTTCAGCGCGGCGCATCGTAAAACGCCTGATACCAGGCTGTCGAAATGCATTGCGCTTTCTGGTGAACTGGATGGGCGCTATCGATGGGGTTGTTATCCAGGCGCAAGCTGACCAGCGTAATGTTACGCTCCAGTGCATAGTGAAGCGTTGACGCACCATAATCCTCTATTTCCGCGTTTTCCAGCGACAACTGCCTGAGCGTTGTATTTTCAAACAGCGCAAGACTAAGCAAGTTCACGCCGTGGTTACCGATCTTGGTAGAGTTCAAGTGTAGTCCGGTCAGCGTGCTATTCTTTGTAACCATGTTGGCCAGCCCTTTTGCGCTGTGCGCGTCAACAGGATTGTCGCTAAGGTCGAGGACTTTAAGCTGCCGGTTATTGGACACCGCTTGCGCAATCAAAAGAATGTCTCTTGACGCGAGTCTGTTATTTCTCAATGCGAGTTCGGTCAACGCAGGGCTTTGCGCCAAACTCGATGCAAGGGAACGGATCAGTACTTGTCCCGGATTAAAACTGAGATTCAGGCTGATAGCGGGGGCTTTGGCCCCGTAACGGATTGATTTCAAGAGCCCGGCTTTCAAAACAACGTTGACCCGGGTCTTGTTTTCGAAGTAAATGCCCATACCGAGGTCCATCGATCCTGTAGGGAGCGACCCCGCCAGATCGATGCACAGCAGCCGAAGATTTTTATAAAGCTTTTTCCTGGTAGCGGTAGAGAAGTTGGAATTATTGAACAGGATGCCCAACACGTTTACGTATTCGTCCGCGTTGTGAATGAGGTCCAGACTGATGCGTACATACCGCGGCCCCGTTTTAAAGTAACGCTTGAGGTCAGACCCGGCACTGCTCTGCATTGTTGTGTACCGCTCGAAGCATCGGTGCGTGTCACCGGCCGACTGTGCAAGCGCGTCTCTTGTATGAAAATCATGTACGAAGAGGTTAACAGCTGCCAGCGGCTCCGAAATTGAATGGTAATAAGCGAACGCTGGGTCGGATTTCAATGCGCACTCGACAACGCCGAATATTCTTTTGCAAACGATTGCCAGGTTCATGATGCCGGCGATATCGGATAACGTAATCGGGCTGAGCAGGTCCGGCCTTTGCATGGCCGTTTGCAGGACTGTTGCAAGAATTTCGTCTGGAAGATCCAGAAATTGCGACTTGCGCGTTCGAATTGCGATCCGTGGCTGTCGGGCAGTTCGGGTCATGGCGTGACCGGGCGGTTTTCTGCCGGGTACTTTATTGGATAAGGCCGGGGAATCGGCTTTTTCCGTAACTGAAGGCGGCGTTATGCAGCGATGCCGGTGACTATGTTTTTCAATCGCATCCCGATTTTTTCGCGGCGATTCTGACGATGAATCGATTAATGATGAAGTCGAAGACGAGCTGGAACTTAAACGGTCCATATACGCTTTCTGTATGTCGTTCGCATAAGTAATGAACTAAAGCGTAAGTAACGCAGCCAGAGAGACAGTTCCCTCTACCCATGAAATAAACAGCCCGGACGTGGCAATTCGGGCTCGCGCCGCAACAGTTTTATTTTCCCCAAGCGCTAAAGAAAATCTCCGCACACAGGATGTATTGGATAGACGCGCGCCGATGATTCGCTGGACCTCGAACCGAGGATCGAACGCATTCCTTTTTCCTCTCCAAGACGGGAACAGACCATGGTAGAAACAGTGAGTAGCGACAGCCTCGGCATCAGTCTCGGCCTGTCCCATGCCGGTAAAAACATCGGTGCACCGGCCATGCAGGGACGAAGCGGTGAACGTGCGCTTGTCAACGCATTCACTGGCAATTTGGTGGTGCAGTCGACTGATGATCGACTTGTCGGGCGTGGGCTTGATAGCGCAACCATCCGCACCTACAACAGCCAGGGCCGGCTTCAAGACGACGATACCGATAACTGGACAAGCGGCGTGCAGAGCAAGCGGCTGGAAATGACAGGCGCGTTCGCCGAACCCGGCAGCCGCATTGTGCGCACCGACCAGGACGGTGCGCGCGCCACCTATTACTTCGATGACGCGGCCGGCAGCTACCGCAGCACCGACGGTGCCGGCGCATATGACCGCATCAATATGCTTGCCGGCTTGCTGGCATGGACCGACGGCGACACCGGGGTAACAGAAACCTATCAGGAGGGCGGTGCCCATCTGCTGACTATCACTGATGCGCTCGGCAACACGGTGCGATATACATGGCACGATGGCGGCGAATCGGACGGTCTGCTGGCGCAGGTCAAGCATGCGAGCGGTGAAAGTATCCTGCTCGATTACGAAGGACGCAACCTGATCCGGGTACGGACCGTCATGCAGGACGGCGACGCCACGCGGCAGCTGACCCGCGTGCATTACGGCTACGATAAGCACAACCGGTTGAGCAAGGTCACGGTCGACCTTACTCCCGAAGACAATGCGGTGACGGACAGCGCAACCTACGCCACGACCTACACCTATGATGGCGACAGCAGGCGGATTGCCGGCATGACGCAGGCTGACGGCACCGGCCTGTTTTTCACCTATATCGAGACCGGCGGTATGTCCCGGGTTGCCAGCGTCACCGATGCCGCGGGCCAGCTCACCCGCTATGCCTACGACAGCGCGAATCGCCGCACCAGCGTTATCGATGCGCTCGGTCAGACCACGCTGCATGAGTTCGACAGTGCAGGGCGACTGGTCGCAATTACGGCGCCTGTGGTGGCGGGCGTGCCGCAAACGAGGCGGTTTGCCTATGACAGCGCTGGCGACATGGTCCAGAGCGTCGACGCCGAAGGCCATGAAACCGCGATGGAATACGATGCGGCAGGCAATCAGATTGCAATGCGGGGCCCCGCTGGGCACTCCACCGTGCGCACCTTCGATGCGCTCAATCAGCTGCTGACTGAAACGATCGCCGTGCCGGCTGAAGAGGGCGCGCCATTCCTGCAAACCATGCGTTACCTTTACGACAGCGCGCGTCCGACGCTGCTGCGCTTCACGCTAAGCGCAGAAGGACGCGTTACAGAATACCGGTATAACAGCCTCGGCGAACGGATTGCCGCGATCGTCTACCGCGGTGCGACCTATTTCAACGGCGCACCGCCTGCGGGCTCCTCCGACCTGCCGGCCGCCGGTGCGCTGGCGGAATGGACCGCAGGCCAAAACCGGTCGCTGACCTTGCGTACCGACCTGAGCTATGATTTTCGCGGACAGCTTGCCAGCGAGACGAGTTACGCCCGAGTCGATGCAAGCGGTAACGGCATAGCGGACGGCACGCAGGCAGTCACTCGTTATGTGCGCGACCAGGCCGGGCAATTGTTGCAGTCCATTGCCCCCGGGCTTGGCGTCACGCGTTATGCATGGGATGGGCTGGGGCGCCTGCTGTCGACGACCGACGCCCTGAACCAGGTCAGCGTCAATCACTATGATGACGCCCGCAACCGGACCGTCGTGCAGCTGGACGGCGGCCGCGCCGCCACCAGCGTCTACGACAGGGCGGGCCGCCTCGCCGCCATCATGGTTTCCAATGGCCCGGCACTGAATGCGACCCGCTACTTTTACGATGGCGGCCAACGGCTGACGATGACGCAGGATGCAACCGGCGTGCGGGCATGGATGCTGTATGACGAGGCTGGGCGCAAGATCGGGGACATCGACGGCGACGGCAGTCTGAGCGAGTATGTCTACAACCGTAACGATCGGATCGTCCGAACCATTTCCTATGCGACCTCGATCGCTGTGGAACGCCTGGTCGATGCCGACGGCGCGCCGCGCGCGTTAGCGCTGGCGGACTTGCGGCCGGCGCCTGGCGCGCAGGACCGCACGACCCGGGCCGATTATGACGCGGCGAACCGACTGGTCCGGCAAATCGATGCCCGCGGCGCAGTGACCGAAACCCGATACGATGGCGGCTCGCGCGTTGGTATCGTGATCGCCTATGCCACGCTGCTCGATATGGCATCGGCCGATATGGCGCAAGGGCTGATCATGCCGCCGCCATCCGCCGATGACCGGATCACGCGTAATTTTTACGATGGCGACGGCTTGTTGCGCGCCACGGTCGACGCCGAAGGCTTTCGCACCGAACTGTTTTACGACGGCGCCGGCGGCCTGATCAGCCGCGTTTCGCATGGCGCGCGTACGCCCGCCAGTGAACTCAGCCTCAGGACGCATTATGTGTACGACGGGCTCGGCCGGCTTTCCGGCGAAATCGATGCGGAAGGTTACTTGAGCGAGCATGAGTATGACGTCAACGGCAACCTGACGAAAACCGTGCGCTACGCTGATCGGGTAACGGTGCCCGTCACGCCGGAAGCAACCGTGGCGGCGCTTCGGCCACCGGCCGGCCCTGCCGATCAGTCGATGCAACGGGCTTACGACGCCGGGAATCGCTTGGTGCGGGAAGTCAATGCCGAAGGAAGCGTGACCCTGCATACCTACGACGGCGCCGGCAACCTGGTCCGGACTATCCAGGCGGCCGGAACGGAAGACGCGCGTACTCTCGTGGCGCGGCATGACGCGCAGGGCCGCGTGATAGCGGAACTGAGCGGCGCCGGCGCCGCAATGCTGTCTGGCGCGGAGCCGGGAAACGATGAAGCGACCGATGCGCTCATGGCGCAGTACGGCACAAGCACCACTTACGATGCCGCCGGCCGGCGCACCAGCGCAACCGATGCCAATGGCAGCCGCACCGTGTTTTATTACGATCGGGACGGACGCCTGACCCACACGATCAATGCCCTCGGCGAGGTCAGCGAACAGCGCTACGATACGCTCGGCCAGCGCACCGATAGCATCGAGTACGGTACGCGCATCGATCCGGCACATGCGGTCGGCGGTCTCGTCAGCGGCGAGCTGGAACAATTGCTGGCCGGCGCGCTGAACCCGGCGCTCGATCGCCACACCCGCTATGGGTACGATCGCAACGGACGGGTTGCCAGTGTGACGGACGCGCTGGGCAACCTCACTGCCAGCACGCGCGACGCATTCGGCGCGGAAGTCGCGGTCACTGAAACAATCGACGCCGGGCGCAGCGTGCAGCGGCAAATCCGCTACGATCGCCGCGGTTTGCAAATCGCCGCGATCGAAGACCCGGATGGCATCCGCCGCACCACTGTCACCGCCTACGATGCCTTCGGCCGGGCCACCGCCCTGATCGATGGCAACGGCAATGCAAGCTTCCAGGAATATGACCGCCTGGGCCGCAGCGTCGTGCGCATCGATCCGATGAATGGCCGGCGCACCACCGGCTATGATGCGTTCGGTCGCGTCCTGAGCCAGACTGACGCGACCGGCAGCACGACCATCCTGCGCTACGACGACACGCAACGCAGCGTTATGGTCACTACTGCCGAGGGTATCACCACCGGCGTCATCCATACGCGCCACGGCCAGACTGCCCGTGTGATCGACGGGCGCGGCAACGTCACCGAATATTCGTACGATAAAAACGGCAACCTGCTTCAAACCCGAAATGCGCTGGCAACTTCGGCCAGCCGTTACGACCAGGCGAACCGCCTGATCGAAACAGTCGACGCGAATGGCACCCGCGTCGCCTATCGCTATGACGCCGCCAACCGCCTGTTGCGCCGCCAGTTCGATCCGGAGGGCCTGAACCTGGTCAGCAGTTTTGAATATGACGCCGGCGGCCGGCAAGTGACGGCGACCGATGCCAACGGCACGGTCACGCAGACCCGATTCGACCGCAAGGGGCAAGCCGTCAGTCAGACGGTCGACCCGGCCGGATTGCGCCTTGAAACGCGTTACGTCTACGATGCGCGCGGCAAGACATTGTCGGTCACGGCGCCGGACGGCGTGCTTACCGCCTATGTTTACGACGACCTGGGGCGGCGGATTGAAGAGCATGTGGACCCGGCCGGGCTGAACCTGACCCGGCGTTACCGCCATGATGCCAATGGCAATGTGATCGCCATTACCGATGCGAATGGCAACACCAGGCGCCAGGTGCATGACGCCAGCGACCGGCTCGCGTACGCCATCGATGCGCTAGGCGGTGTCACCCGCAATGAATACGATGCCGAAGGCCGGATCAGCCGTGTCACGGCGTACGCCCAGGCAATCGACCTTGCATCGCTCGGCGCGCAACCGTCGCCGGAGCGTGTGCGGGCGGCCGTCGACGCCGTGGTATCGACGGCGGCGCCGGAGCGCGACCGGGTCCAGCGTCGTTTCCATGATGATGACGGACGCCTTGAATTCACCGTCGATGCCGATGGCGCGGTGGTCCGCTTCAGCTACGATGGCAACGGCAATATACTGCGCAGGACTGCGTATGCGATAGCTGTCGCTCCCGGAATGCATCCATCATCGGTGGCGGCGAGCGCAGCCGATCGCAGCACGCGGATGGTGTACGATCACGCGAACCGCCTGGTGTTAAGCGTCGATGCGCAAAACGGCGTAACGCAGCAGAAGTTCGACGGCAATGGCAACCTGGTCATGCGGATTGCTTATGCGACGCCGCTCGCAGCCGGCGTGTCGCCGGAATCGGCCTTGTCCGGCGCCTATGAACCGGGCGGCGAAACACGCATCACGGAAATAGCCTATGACCGTGCCGACCGGCCGGTTATTGAAATCGATGCGCTCGGCTATGTGAAGCAGACACGCTACGACGGCGTGGGGCGGGTCGTCTCAGGCACCCGCTATGCGGAAGCGCTCGCGGCCGGCGCGCCGGGATCAAGATCGGCCCTCGCCGCCGGCCTCCGGCCCGGCATGCTCGACCGGACCGACATGTTCCGGCATGATGCCGGGGGCCGGCTGACGGCAGGCACCGATGCGCTGGGACTGACCGAACTCAGCACCTACGATGCGGGCGGCAACAGGCTGAGCTTCACCAACAGGAAAGGCGCCACCTGGCGCTATCAGTATGACGCGGCCGGACGCCTGCTTGGGGAAACTTCACCGGAAGTCGCCATGACGGCAGTCGCCGCCGACGGCGCCGGTGCCCTTGCCATCGCCGGCGAGACCGTTGCGGCGCTGGTCACCCGGATCGAACATGATGCGCTCGGCAATATCGTCGCGCGCACCGAGGCATGGGGCAGGCCGGAACAACGCACTACCCGCTACCGCTACGATGCCGTCGGCCGCCAGATCCAGACCCTGTACCCGGCGCAGGCTGTATATGCCTCCGCGGCGGACGATCTCGCAGCCAACGGGATGAATGGTCCGGCGGTCCGCACCGAAACGACGCGGCAGCTATCCACTGAAACTTTCTACGATGCGCTCGGCAATGCAGTCGCCAACCGCGATGTCGACGGACACCTGAGCTACAAGGCATATGACCGGCTCGGACGGGTGGCATACGACATCGACGCGCTTGGCCAGGTCACCGCCCATACCCGAAATGCATTCGGCGACGTGACCCGGCTGGTGCGCCATGAACAGGCCATCGCGCAAGATGCGGTTCCCACGGCGGACCTGGCCGCGGCCGGGCTCGGCGCAAGCGATCATGACCGTGTGCTGTTGACCAGCTTTGACCGGCTCGGCCGGGTGCTGGAAGTAGTCGAACCGGCCGTGTTCGCGCATGATTTCGATGCCGCTATGGCGGCGCGATACGAGATTGCCGGCGCAAGGACCAGGAATACCTACAATGCCTTTGGCGAACTGGTGCAGGTCAGCCGGCTAAAAAATGCGCTTGCGGATAACTGGACTGCCACCACGCATTATTTCGACCGCGGCGGACGCAACGTCGCCACGATCGATGCCCTCGGCTATCTGAGCACGCGCAGGCATGACGGTGCGGGCAACGTGGTGGAACTGACCGAGTATACGAACGCGCTCGGCGCCGGCGCATGGAATATCGACAGGCACGAGATGCCCGCTGTCAGCGCCGACGACCGCATCATGCGTATTACGTATGACCTTGACGACCGCAAGCTTGGTGAAACGCGCGGCAGCGCCGCGGACAGCCGTGCCAGTTCGACCATCCGCCATGAATACGATGCATTGGGCAACCTGACCCGCACCATCGATGCCGCCGGCGGCCAGACCGTCAGCCGGTATGATGCGCTGGGACGGGTCATCTCGGTTGCCGAGCCGGAGCGCGGCAACACGGCCGACGGCGCGCCGCTGACGCCGCTGACCACCTTCCTGCGCGATGCGCACGGCAATGCCGTGGTCCGGATCAGCCATGCCCGCGGCACGGCGGGTGCGGCGGCTGCCGATGCGGCGGACCGCGCCGAGCTGACGCAATACGATATGGTCGGCCATATCACCCAGAGCACGAATGCCAACGGCGTCACACGCTATTTCTCTTACGATGCGCGCGGTCAGGTGGCAAAGACCTGGCAGCAGGTCAGTGGCGAGGACGGCGTGGTCCGCACCCTGTACGAAGCTTTCCGGTACGACCAGCTAGGTCGCCTGACCCGGATACTGGCGCCGGCGGCCGGGCTGCGGCAGGCCGTGAGCGAAACCGCCCTCGAGTACAACGCTTTCGGCGAACTGACGCGCAAGGGACTGGACGGCGGCCGGCAGGAATTCTTCGATTATGACAATGCAGGCCGCATCTGGCGCACCAACAGCGGCGACGGCGTTGACCGGATAATGCTCCACGACTTGCACGGCAATGTCACGGCGGAACTGCGCAGCGCCGGCAGCGCGCGCGACGACCTGGACCTGCGGACAGTCGTCAGCGCGGCCCAGGCCGCATCGCTTGCCGCCGTGCGCCGCACGGACATGCGCTACGATGCGCTCGGCCGGATGATCGCGCAGGTGCAGCCGGAACGGCAGACGCAGCAGGGCGGCGTCGATTTTCATCGCGCTTTCAGCGTGGGGGCAGTCGCTGCCAGCGCCGTCCCGGTGTTCGACGCGACCGGTACGGCAAACTGGTTTGGCACCAACCGGGTGACGCTTTCCTGGAGCAGCCTGGCCGCGCTGGGCAGCGGCGATGTCAAGGTCGTGGTCGACTACCTGACGCGCCCGTATGAAACCGGGGGCGACACGCTGGTTGACGAAAGCGGCGTGCTGATCGCGCCGCCGACGGGGCATGACGCTGCGGCGCGCTCGAGAACCGCGTTCCATACCGCGGAACAGGCTTCGTCCGGCATCTCGCTGAGCTGGGATGAAAGCGTGGAGTCGTATGGAAAGCCGGGCGGCATCAGCAAGGTCACCGGCCTGACGGTATACAAGAAAGACGTAACCGGTCAATGGCAGTCGGTGATTGATCAGGGCCGTTTCGGCGGCACCGGCAACCTGATCGACCTGGCCGCCCCGGCCGATCCGTCCAGCCTCGTGATGCTGGCGTTGCGGCGTGCCGGCAGTGCCGGCGATGAAGGATGGACCAGTCAGCCGCTGATCAATTTCGGCGACATGCTGCGTTTCGATGCGAGCAGCCTTGGCGTCGGCAGCGTCGAATACCGCGTGTTCACGACCGCCCCCGGACAGGCCGCACGCATCACCGCCAGCGGGATACTGACTTTGAGCGCGGTGCCGCTGGCCGCTATAAGCACACCGCTGTCAGCCGGAACCGCCGGACCGGATTTGCTGACATGGGAAGGTCCCGGCGATCTCACCGAACAAATCCTGCGCTATCGCGTGTCCGGAAGCGATGCCGGATGGAACAGCCTGGCGGTGACCACGCGCGGCAATGGCCAGGATGGCGTCAATGCGGCCGCGCTTGCCGCTGGCGCTTATGAATTCGAGCTGCTGTGGAGCCACGCCGGCGATCCTGCGCCTTACGCCCATGCGACAGGCCGGCTGGTGGTTCATGGGGCAGCGGCCGGACATGACGAGATGCGTAATGTGGCGGTCCGGATTCCTTATACTGTGACGCCGCCTGACCCAGCCACTTACGTGACAGGCTGGACCGGCGGGCCGGTCTATGGGCCGCCGGTGGTGATCGCGCATGATGCCGGCGGCGCGGAAATCTTCGGGCCGGGCTATGGCCGCCTGATCATCGGGGCGGATGAATCCGGCAACCCGATCGGGGGCAAGGTCGTTGCCATTCCCTACCAGGTTTATCACGCTGAAACGCGAACCGAAACTGTGCAGGTGGTGGTGCCGGTGCAGGGCGAGCCGATCATCATCGGCCATGATGAGTCCGGGGCATCGTATTACCTGCGGGATGAAAGCGGCAATATCATTTACCGGATCATCTCTGAAACCCGCACCGAAACCCGCACTGTCGAGGTGCAGGTTCCGGTCACCGTCACGCCCGCCGACCCGGCGCTGTTCCTGCTCAGCGCGCATTCCGGCGATCCGGTGTACGGCCCGCCGGTCGTGCTCGGTCACGACGAGGCCGGCATCCCATACTATGGTCCCGGCTATCGCATGATCGATGGCCAGGTGCGGGCGATTCCCTATACTGCCACGCGCACCGAGATGCAGATGCAAAAGGTATGGATCGCCACGCCGGGGCTGATGCGCAGCTATGCCGCTACGGTCGACACCGGCGCCGCCAGCGCCGCCGCCAGCCTCGGCAGCGCCACCGCGGTGCCGGCCCAGGCCGCGCGGATCGACGGCGAGACCCGCTGGAACCGGCCTGTGGTGGAACAGAAAGTCGATCGCTGGGGCAATGTCCTTGAAATCACCGATGCGCGCAACGGCGCCTGGACCACCCGATATGGCTACAACTCGGCCAGCCAGCTGGTGCGTGCAACCGGACCGGATGGCGCGGTGACGCAGTATGCCTACGACGCGCTCGGCCGCCAGACCGCGGTCACCGATGCCCTCGGCAATGTCAACTCCCAGGTATTCGATGCCGGCGGCAACCTGGTCGAGGAAAGGCACGCGGATGGCGGCCTGATTCGCTATTTCTATAATGCATTCGGCAACCGGCAAATGCGGATCGACGCCATGGGCAAGACAAGCACCTATGCGTATGACAAGCTCGGGCAGCTGCTGCATATCGGGCGCGGCGCCGCCGCCGTATACAGTGCCGATGGCGCCGCGATGGCAGTCCATCAGGGCGTCCGCGCCGTCACTGTCTCATTCAGCTATGACCAGGCCGGCCGCCGGCTGCGGCAAACCAACGGCAACGGCGAAGCGACCCGCTCTGTCTATGATCTGGCCGGCAATGTGCTGGAAACCATACTGCCGTCCGGCCTTGGCACGCGCAATGCCTACGACG
>JAQGMO010000333.1 GCA_028292315.1 Herminiimonas sp.
ATTCCGCCGATTGCTTTTGCGCGCATGAACATCCGCATGCACGCGTCCGGGCAAAAAAAAGCCCGCACAGGGAGCGGGCATAAATATATATCAAAGGAGGAGACATAGAGGAGACAAATGAATTATAAAAATATTGCGCTCCGGAATCCAATTTTCGATTGTAATACCAGTTATATGTTTTTTGAATATCTTTGCTGAGGCACCCGACATTCAAGCTTGGCGCGCAGCCCGGATTCTACGCTTTGGCGCCAGCATCGTATGACGGCACGTCTCGGCGCCGCACCGGCATTCATAAGCGCGTTTTACCGCGGCGGTATGGCGCTCGCTCACGATCAGGCCGTAATCATAATTGAGTTCTTCGCCGCGCCGAATATCGCGCAAGGCATAAATGAACACTTTTCCATCTTCTTCCCTCGCTTCACAATTAGGCGCGCAACTGTGATTGATCCAGCGGCTTTCATTCCCGCCGCTTGCACCGTCGATCAGCCGGCCGTTATCCAGGCTGAAGAAAAATGTATGAAATGGATTTTCCGGGTCGAGGCCGGAACGTTTCAGTGCTTCTCGTGCGGTGATCCGTTCACCTGTGTATTCCGCCACCAGGGTTCCTTCGGGGATCTTGCGTGTCGCGAATACGCCATTACCGTGGACTTTCGAGTGTCTGACCACAATCGCGGCCGGGTTGTCTGGTTGCTGGTCTTTTGCTGCTTTGGTTCGGTTCATGTTTTTTTATGGTGAAAGAGGACGCCTGCAACATGCGGCATGTCGTTCGGTCGGGTTAAACAATAAAGGAAGAGATGATAACTCGACAAATGCGCCGCAAGTGCGCGCGATTGAAAAGTCTCCGTTGCGATCAGCCAATCAAGGCGGGAGGTGTCTGCGCAGTATCAACCTTGATTCAAAAATGAGACGCATGCTACAACTGATTTCAGTGCCTGCGGAGAAGCGACTTTCACCTCTGTAAACTATGTCTTATTTGAACTTTCAAAATTGGAATCCATCCAAAAGTAAATATTTTTTTCGTACAAATCAATACCGGTGTTTAAAGTGCGCGTATTATTTAATTGCGGATAAGAAATGCGCGTCAGGTTCGAAAGCTGGTAATGCTGGATTGAATTCAAAGGACTGGTCCAAATGAAAATCTTTGACAACTATGCTGCTCGGTATGAACGGACCCGTGAGGAGGAATACTCCCTGCAGGAATATCTTGATCTCTGCAAGCGCGACAAGCTGGCCTATGCCACCGCCGCCGAACGCATGCTCGCAGCCATCGGTGAACCAGAATTGCTCGATACACGGCATGATCCGCGCCTTTCGCGTATCTTCGCCAACAAGGTCATCAAAATCTATCCAGCCTTTCGCGAATTCTATGGCACCGAAGAAGTAATCGAGCAGGTTGTGTCTTACTTCCGGCACGCTGCGCAAGGACTGGAAGAACGCAAGCAGATTCTTTATTTGCTCGGCCCGGTTGGCGGCGGCAAGTCGTCGATCGCGGAAAAGCTTAAATCGCTGATGGAAATGGTGCCGTTTTACGCCATTAAGGGATCGCCGGTCAATGAGTCGCCGCTCGGACTGTTCAACGAAGAAGAAGACGGCGTCATTCTTGAAGAAGACTACGGCATTCCGCGCCGCTATCTGCGCAGGATACCGAGCCCCTGGGCCGTCAAGCGCCTGCACGAGTTCAACGGTGACATCAACCAGTTCCGCGTCGTCAAGCGCTATCCTTCCGTCCTGAAACAGATTGCGGTCGCCAAAACCGAACCGGGTGATGAAAACAACCAGGATATTTCCTCGCTGGTCGGCAAAGTCGATATCCGCAAGCTTGAAGAATATTCGCAGGACGATCCGGATGCTTACAGCTATTCCGGCGGCTTGTGCCTGGCCAATCAGGGATTATTGGAATTCGTCGAAATGTTCAAGGCGCCGATCAAGGTGCTGCACCCGTTGCTGACTGCTACGCAGGAAGGCAATTACAAGGGTACCGAAGGTTTTGGCGCGATCCCGTTTGACGGCATGGTGCTGGCACACTCGAATGAGTCGGAATGGAAGTCGTTCAAGAACAATAAAAACAATGAAGCGTTCCTGGACCGTATCTATATCGTCAAGGTGCCGTACTGCCTGCGCGTGACTGACGAAATCCAGATTTACGATAAATTGATCCGCAACTCTTCGCTGGCGCAGGCCCCTTGTGCGCCGGGCACCTTGAAAATGATGGCGCAATTCGCGATCCTGTCGCGCTTGAAAGAGCCGGAGAATTCCAGCATTTTCAGCAAGATGAAGGTGTACGACGGCGAAAACCTGAAGGATACCGATCCAAAAGCGAAGTCGAAGTCTGAATACAGCGATTATGCCGGTGTCGATGAAGGCATGAACGGCTTGTCGACCCGCTTCGCCTTCAAGATCCTGTCCAAGGTATTCAACTTCGATAGCGCCGAGGTGGCCGCCAATCCGGTGCATCTGCTGTACGTACTCGAACAGCAGGTCAGCCGCGAACAATTTCCGCCCGAGACCGAGCAAAAGTATTATTCCTATATCAAGGAATACCTGGCGCAACGCTATGTGGAATTCATTGGCAAGGAAATCCAGACCGCCTATCTCGAGAGTTATTCGGAGTATGGACAAAACATCTTCGACCGTTATGTCACGTTTGCCGATTTCTGGATCCAGGACCAGGAATTCCGCGATCCGGATACCGGCGAGAGCTTCAACCGCGATTCGCTCAATAGCGAGCTGGAAAAGATCGAGAAACCGGCCGGTATTTCGAATCCCAAGGATTTCCGTAACGAGATTGTGAATTTTGTGTTGCGTACTCGGGCACAGAATAATGGTAAGAACCCGGCCTGGACCGGTTATGAAAAGTTCAGGAGCGTGATCGAGAAGAAAATGTTCTCGAATACCGAGGAACTATTGCCTGTCATCTCGTTCAACGCCAAGGCAAGCGCGGACGACGCCAACAAGCATCAGGAATTCGTCTCGCGGATGGTGGCTAAAGGATATACCCCCAAGCAGGTGCGGCTATTGTGCGAATGGTACTTGCGGGTCAGGAAATCGTCATAACCAGCGAATCTTGCTGGTGTGCGTATGAGCCGGCTTTTAATCCGGCTCATCGCAACTATACGATCAGGAGATCATATTGACTTACCTCATCGATCGGCGTTTGCAGAGCAAGAACAAGTCCGCGGTTAACCGCGAGCGCTTCTTGCGGCGCTACAAAGGGCAGATCAAACAAGCCGTCGAGCGAGCGATAAAGGGTCGTTCCATTATCGATATCGCCAGCGGCGAAAAAGTGTCGATTCCAGCCAAGGATGTGAATGAACCGAACTTCGGCCATGCGCATGGCGGCGTATGGGAATCTGTTAATCCGGGTAACAAGGATTATGTTCGGGGTGACAAGATCCAGCGTCCGAAGGGCGGCGGTGGGTCGGGTAAAGGCAAGGCCGGCAATACCGAAGAAATCAGCGAGGATGATTTCGTGTTCGAGCTGACCCGCGAAGAATTCATGAATTATTTCTTCGAAGACCTCGAGCTGCCCAACATGATCAAGACCCAGCTCGCTTCGACGACGGAGTTCAAAAGCCAGCGTGCCGGTTATACGATGTCCGGCACGCCGGCCAACATCCACGTGTTGCGCTCGTTGCGCGGTGCGCTTGGACGACGCATCGCGGTTGGCGGCAAGCCGGCCAAGCGCCTGCAGCAACTGGAAAACGACTTGTCGGAACTGTTGCTGCTGTTGCCGGAAGACGATCCCGGAGTACAGAAACTCAGGCGGGAAATTACGCAACTCAAAACCAGGCTGGCGGCGATTCCATTCATCGATCCTTTCGATCTGCGCTACAGCAACCGCGTCAAGGTGCCGAAACCTTCCACGAAGGCTGTCATGTTTTGCATCATGGATGTGTCGGGGTCGATGGACGAACAGAAAAAGGATACCGCCAAGCGTTTTTTCATCCTGCTGTATTTATTCCTGACGCGCGCTTACGACAAGATTGAAGTCGTGTTTATCCGCCATCATACGGCGGCGGCCGAGGTCGACGAGCACGAGTTCTTCAATTCGCGCGAGTCGGGCGGTACCGTGGTTTCGTCGGCGCTGCACTTGCTGACCAATATTCTGCAAGAGCGTTTTCCAAGCGGTGACTGGAATGTATATGTCGCCCAGGCTTCGGACGGTGATAACTGGGACAAGGACTCGGTGAATTGTCGACAGCTGATGATTAATACCATCATGCCTGCCGTGCAATATTATGCCTACGTCGAAATTACCGATGGCGAGCCACAAAATCTGTGGCACGAGTATGCGGCGATACCGCACCATCATCCTCATTTTGCAATGCAAAAAATTGAGACGCCGGCAGATATCTTTCCGGTATTTCGCGAACTGTTCAAGAAGCAGCCGAAATGATGAAAATATTGGAACGCACCACTGTCCCGAACCGCCTGCCGGATCAATCCGAATGGACATTCGAATTGATCGAGCAGGCGCATGAAGAAATCCGCCGCGTAGCACGCAGCTTCGGCCTCGACACTTATCCGAATCAGCTTGAAATCATTACAGCTGAGCAAATGATGGATGCCTATGCATCGGTCGGCATGCCGGTATCGTATAACCACTGGTCATTCGGCAAGCATTTTCTGACGACTGAAAAAGGCTACCGGCGCGGCCAGATGGGCCTGGCTTACGAGATCGTAATCAATTCGAATCCGTGCATCGCCTACCTGATGGAAGAAAACAGCCTCATGATGCAGACGCTGGTCATTGCGCATGCCGCTTATGGCCACAATTCTTTCTTCAAGGGTAACTACCTGTTCCGCACCTGGACCGATGCAGAGGCAATCATCGACTACATGTTGTTCGCCAAGAACTACATTGCTGAATGCGAAAGGCGTCATGGTGTTGAGGCGGTTGAGCTGTTGCTCGATTCATGCCATGCGTTGCAAAACTACGGGGTTGACCGGTACAAGCGGCCGGCCAGGTTGTCGCTGACCGAAGAAAACGCCCGCCAGGCCGAACGGGAAGCCTATCTGCAAACGCAGATCAACGATTTGTGGCGTACCCTGCCGCGGCGCGAAGAAACAGCGGAAGCGGGGAACCCGTCCTACCGCTTTCCATCGGAGCCGCAAGAGAACCTGTTGTATTTCATCGAGAAATCGGCGCCGTTGCTTGAACCATGGGAGCGCGAAATCGTCCGCATCACGCGCAAAATTTCACAATATTTTTATCCACAACGACAAACCCAGGTAATGAACGAAGGATGGGCGACCTTTTGGCATTACACGATCCTCAACCAGATGTATGACGAAGGGGTGGTCAGCGAGGGCTTCATGATGGAGTTCTTGCAGAGTCATACCAACGTTGTCTACCAACCGCCGATCACCAGTCCAAACTACAGCGGCATTAATCCGTATGCCCTGGGGTTCGCGATGATGCGTGATATCCGCCGTATTTGCGAGGAACCGACTGAAGAAGACCGGCAATGGTTTCCAGACATTGCGGGAAGTGACTGGCGCAAGACGCTTGATTTTGCGATGCGTAATTTCAAGGATGAAAGCTTTATCGCCCAATACCTGTCGCCCAAGTTAATCCGTGACTTCCATTTCTTCTCGGTACTGGACGACGACCAGGAAGACAAGCTGACGATTTCTGCAATTCATGATGAAGCCGGTTACCGTTATGTGCGGCAGCAGTTGGCGAATCAATATAATCTTGGCAATCGTGAACCGAATATCCAGGTGTGGTCCGTCAATACCCGCGACGATCGGGCGCTGACCTTGCGCCATACCCAATTCCAGCGGCGGCCGCTCAATCAGCAGACGGAAGAAGTGTTGAAGCATGTGGCGCGGTTATGGGGTTTCGACGTCAAGCTTGAAACCGTCGATCCAGACGGTAAGGTATTGAATACGCTCGAATCCAAATGGGCAAAAGACAATTACTGATTGTCGTTGCAGAACGATAGAAGGCTGGTCGGGAAGCCGGTTTTCCACCACCGGCTTGCCTGGGCAGTCATGTATCTTGCACTTATTTAATTTTTTTCATGTAATTTATACCAACCTTCCGGTACTTTATTCCTTTAATCAACCCCACATCCAGTTAATCCCTTCTATTTTCGCGCCGTACTTAGGTGACACGCTACCGGTGATGACTGGCATGAGGATTGCATCACTTTGAGCCGAAGCGTTACCGCAAGTCGATTCCAAGGCCCGCACGCGTGCGGCCGGAATCATTTTGTCACCCACTTAAAGGAAGCGATATGGATAATGCCGACGTGGTCTCCACTTTGAACGATTTGATTGAAACCTCCAAGGACGGGGAAGAAGGATTTCGGACCTGCGCCGAGGACATCAGCAACCCGCAGCTGAAAACCGTGTTCATGAACCGTGCGCAGGAGTGTGCGAAAGCCGCCAGCGAACTGCAGGAGCAAGTGCGCGCTCTTGGCGGCACGCCGGAAAAAAGCAGCAGTCTGAGCGGTACCCTGCATCGGCGCTGGGTCGATATCAAGGCTGCCGTTACGGGTAAGGATGATGTTTCCATCCTCAATGAATGCGAACGCGGCGAAGACGTCGCTGTAAAAAGCTATCGCAACGCGCTTGAAAAGGATTTGCCGACAGCGATACGCAGCATCGTGGAACGCCAATATAATGGCGTACTGCGCAATCACGACCAGGTGAAAGCCTTGCGCAACCAGGCCAGGGACTCCAAAGATATAGCCGGTTAACTCGTTTTCCACCAGGCAGGAACCGGGGTCCTGCCTGTTCTCGATAGCGCAAACCGGGTGCGGTAAAATACCGTCCTGCCGGCTGCGTCGCAGCCGGTGCCACATCAGCTTTCCCGGAAAACCTGCGCATGCTGCGATTGACAGACGTACAACTCCCACTTGATCATCCAGAATCAGGCCTCGAGTCCGCCATCCTGGCCCGGCTTGGTATCACAGCCGACGCGCTGTTAGGCTACACGGTGTTCCGGCGTGCCTATGATGCGCGCAAAAAAAGCGCGGTTAACCTTATTTACACTCTCGATGTCGAAGTCGGCAATGAAGCCGCGCTGCTGAAACGCCTGCAGGGCAAGCGTGGCGTGCAGCCTACACCCGATACCAACTACCGCTTCGTCGCGCGGGCGCCATCCGGATCAAAGATGCGGCCGGTAGTCATCGGGACCGGTCCTTGTGGCTTGTTCGCCGGCCTGCTCCTGGCGCAGATGGGCTTTCGCCCGATCATTCTCGAGCGCGGTAAATCGGTACGCGAGCGCACCAAGGATACGTTCGGCTTGTGGCGCAAGCGGGTCCTGCACCCGGAGTCGAACGTGCAGTTCGGCGAAGGCGGCGCCGGCACTTTTTCCGACGGAAAACTGTGGACCCAGGTCAAGGACCCCAACCATTATGGGCGCAAGGTACTGACTGAATTCGTCAAGGCGGATGCGCCGCCCGAAATCCTCTATGTCAGCAAGCCGCATATCGGCACCTTCCGGCTGGTTAAAATGGTGGAACAGATGCGCGCCTCGATCGAGGCGCTGGGAGGCGAGTTCCGTTTCGAAAGCAAGGTTGACGATATCGAAATCGATGACGGCCGAGTACGTGCCGTGGTCCTGGCCAATGGCGAGCGGATCGCCACCAGCCACCTGGTGCTGGCGATCGGCCATAGCGCGCGCGACACCTTCCAGATGTTGTATGACCGCGGCGTGTATGTTGAAGCCAAGCCGTTTTCGCTTGGCTTCCGTATCGAACATCCGCAGTCGCTGATTGATAACTGCCGATTCGGTCCGAATGCGGGCAATCCGATCCTCGGGGCAGCGGATTACAAGCTGGTGCATCACTGTGAAAATGGCCGTTCGGTCTATAGTTTTTGCATGTGCCCGGGTGGCACGGTAGTGGCCGCCACATCGGAGCCGGGGCGCGTCGTAACGAATGGCATGAGCCAGTACTCGCGCAATGAGCGCAATGCCAACAGCGGCATTGTGGTCGGTATCACGCCGGCCGATTATCCAGGGCATCCTTTGGCCGGGATCGCCTTCCAGCGCGAATGGGAGTCGCGCGCCTTCGAACTGGGCGGGGGAAATTACGATGCGCCCGGGCAGCTGGTCGGCGATTTTCTCGCCAACCGGCCGTCCACCGAATTCGGTTCGGTGCTGCCGTCTTACAAACCTGGTGTGCGCCTGGGCGACCTGAGTCCGTCGCTGCCGGACTATGCGATTGCGGCGATCCGCGAAGCCTTGCCCGTGTTCGACCGCCAGATCCAGGGCTTTGCGATGCGGGATGCAGTGCTTACGGGAGTTGAAACACGTACGTCGTCCCCGATCCGGATCAAGCGCAATGATTTGTTTGAGAGCCTGAACACACGCGGCCTGTATCCGGCGGGTGAAGGCGCCGGTTATGCCGGCGGCATCATGTCTGCGGCGATCGACGGCATCAAGGTGGCCGAAGCCGTCGCATTGAGCATGGTTTCCGCCTCGGCGCCGGCCTGATCAAACGGAACTACAACCATCCCGATTTCCTGAACCGGTAATAAAGATAGCAGCACACGGCCGCCATAAGGATGAGCGCGGCCGGATAGCCATATTTCCAGTCCAGCTCAGGCATTCCCTTGAAGTTCATTCCCCAGATGCCGGCCAACGCAGTGGCAACCGCAAAAATCGCCGCCCACGCTGCCAGGCGCTTGTTGACTTCGCTGTCTTCGATCGCCACCATGGACAGGTTGACCTGGATCGCCGTGTTGATGGTGTCGCGGATCGAATCGATGGTCGCGTTGACCCGGTCCAGGTGGTCGGATACATCGCGAAAATATTCCTGTGTGTCGACACAGACTTGCGGCACCCGGCCGCCATACAGCCTGCCCACCGCTTCAGTCAGCGGCGCCACGACGTGTTTCAGTTTCAGCACCTTGCGTTTCAATTCATACAGCCGCTCGAAATTGTTTCGTGCGGAGCCTTCGGTAAAAATCCGCTCCTCAATCGTTTCAAGTTCTGACTGCATTCGATCAATGACAGGGAAATAGCGGTCGACCACGGCATCCATCAAGGCATACAAGACAAAACCCGGACCTTTTGCCAGTTGATGCGGTTCCCGTTCACAGCGGCTACGCACATCCTTGAAATCCTGGAGACTGCGGGTGCGCACCGACAGGACATAGTTCTCGCCGACAAAAACATCAATTTCGCCGATATTCAATTTTTCGCCCGCAATTTCGGCAGTACGCACTACCGCAAACAGCGAATCGCCATATTCTTCTATTTTGGGCCGTTGCTCTCCGACCAGGGCATCTTCCACAGCCAGTTCATGAAAACCGAATTCAGTCTGCATCAACGCCATCTCATCCGGTTCGGGGTCGACCAACGCGACCCACACGAAGCAACCGCGGCGCTTCAAATAGGCGCTGATCTCGGTCGGCGCCAGGTCGGATACTTTTTTCCCATCCTTATAGGCCGCACAATTGATCAACATGTAAAGACTCCTGCGTAATGTGCACGGTGCGAGCTTACACCGGATGCCGCCGATGTTCCATACACCGGTTCCCCGGGTCACAAAACAGATCGGGCCGCAATGCGGCCCGATCTGTTTGTGCGTGAAACGATTAACTATTTTTTGGCGCGACCGGTCGTTTTCTCGGCAGCCTGGGTGAACTGCCTGGCAGCTTTGCCGATATTCACTTCCAGCGTCTCGGACGCCTGCTTGGCAGTCTTGGTCAGCTGTTCGTAACCGGCGTTGGCATTGCTGATCGCGGTTTTCAGAAGGGCGATCGCATTTTCCGAACCGGCCGGCGCATTCTTCGTTACGTCATCCACCAGCGCCGTGACTTTACGCGTGGTTTCTGCGATTTGCGCTTCGGCGGCTTTGGTGAATTCCGCCTGCGCAGCCGATGCAATGCTGCCCAGATTGCGGGTGTATTCGAGCACCGACTCGGCGCCCGGACGGTTCTGGGTCACGAGCGTAAAAAATTCTTGCGGGTCCTTGGCAGCCAGCAACTGTTGGGCGGCAGCGGTGGATTGTTCAAATGATGTTTTTGCGGCATTGACGTTCAGTTCGACGAGTTGGGCCACGCTGGTGAAAGCCTTGTTGGTCAACTCGGTTACAGCAGCCAGCTGCGATTCGAAATTAGCCTTGGCAGCATTCGAGAATTGGTCTTTGTTCGTAAACATGGTGACTCTCCTGGATTGTAATGACGGATCGGTTGGCAATAAATTTATTGTGCGCTGCAACAAATGCTATTTTAATGACTAATTCGGGCATGTCAAGAAAATTTTGTGCGCTGCATCAAAAAGCACGCGAGCCGTCACAACAGCCATCACAACAGCGGTCGCAACGATGGCGTAGCTTCACTCCGCGTCTTCGGCGGCGCAGGCGATTCCCGGCGAGGTGTGATCGCGAGCAGGCCTGGCTCGGACACACAGCCGGTAGCGCGCGACATAGCGCCTAAAGAAAGTCCGGCCGTCCGCCAGCGAGAGTGCGGCCAAACGTTTTGCGATTTGCCGGCTGACTTGAAAATGCTGATAGTCGATCGGCTTATCCCAATATCCTCCCCAGATGAGAAAGCCATGGTCGGCAAATACCTGCACCACCTCTTCAGCCATGCCGGCGCGGGGGGCTTTGGCGGGGCGGTCATTGAGGCGGTTCGCATAGGCGCTGCCGGCCGCCGGACTATACGATGCCTGTCCATGTTCGCCAAAGGCGATATAAGGATTCTGAACCGGATTCAGGTCAATCGCGAGGCCATAGGCATGCAGCGACGGCAGGCCGCTTATAGCGCCGGAGATCGGGCGGTGGTTGAAAGCGGAGGTATTGTTCGCATCCATGGCCGCCGCGTCGTCACCCTGGTAAACCTCCATCAGCCGGGCGCCGGCGATCGGAAAACGGCGCCGGTACAGTGTGGCGAAAATATCGCGCACTTGCCCATCCACAGCCGCCATCACCATGATTTCGCCATCGTGCCGATCATTGCCACTGAAGTCGACATAGGAAAACCGTACGATCGCGAGCTGATCGCAACGAACCGGGGCGTCAACGGCCATGACATGGCGGGCACGCATTTGCCTGCATTGCGCGGCGTCGACCGGAACCGAATCCCGCAGCCCCGCCGCAAGCGGCAAAGCCGTGACGCAGGGATAAAGCATCAGCAAGGCAGCTGCGCGCAGCGCCGCCGTGCGCCGGATTTGACGTATTGGTTTGATTCGCAACAGCATTGAACGCACCCTATAATGTTTTAGAGCGGATTGTGTTCCGCTCTAAGCCTGTAAATCCAATAAATGACCAAGGCGGAGACATGAATACTACCCATTACAAGCATTGGCCGGACGGTTTGCCTTATACGCTGACGGCTCCCGAAACCAGCGTTTACCTTAACCTCGAGATTTCTGCGCGCCGCTATCCCGGCAAGACAGCGCTGATTTTTTATGATTTCACCATGACCTATGCACAGCTGCATGCTGAGGTCGAAGCACTCGCGGGTACATTGCAGCACGTGTTCGGAGTGCGGCGCGGCGACCGCGTTTTGCTGGACATGCAGAATTGCCCGCAGTTCGTAATTGCTTACTACGCAATCCTGCGTGCGGATGCGATGGTCGTGCCGGTCAATCCAATGCTGATGGCGGAGGAACTGCGTTATTACGTCAGCGATAGCGGCGCCCGGCTTGCCATCGCCTCGCAAGAAGTATTTCCCAGGCTGGCGCCATTGATCGACAGCGGCGGCCTGGGCAACGTAATCATCGCCAGCTACTCCGAATATCTGCCGCCGGAAACCGTTCTCGCCGTCCCGGACTGGGTTCGCGCGCAGCGCAATGTGCCGGAGCTGCCGGGCGTGCTTGCATGGCGGGACGCAATCGCCGCCGGCCACACGCCGCAGCCGCATAGGGCCGGACCGGATGACCTTGCCTGCATGCCCTATACGTCGGGCACCACCGGCCACCCCAAAGGCTGTATTCATACCCATCGCTCGCTGATGTTTACCACGGTAGCCAGTCCGGCATGGTCAATCGCCTCGGTGCCGGACCAGGTAATCCTTGCGGTGCTGCCGTTCTTTCATGTCACCGGCATGCAGGTCAGCATGAATTCGGCGATCTTCGGCGGCGCGGCAATCGTGATCCTGCCGCGCTGGGACCGTGACGTCGCCGGCCAGCTGATCACCCGTTACGGCGTCACCGGCTGGACCAGTATTCCGACCATGATGATCGATTTTCTATCCAACCCGCGCTTGAATGAATACGATGTATCGAGCTTGCGGCGGGTTTCCGGCGGCGGCGCGGCAATGCCCGCCGCAATCGCGCAAAAACTGTTCGATCTCACTGGCCTGCAATACATGGAAGGCTACGGACTTTCTGAAACCATCGCCGCCACGCATACCAACCCGGGGCAGCGGCTCAAACAGCAATGCCTGGGCATTCCTCTCTTTAATGTCGATTCGCGAGTAATCGATCCGGTCACGCTGAAGCAGTTGGCGCCCAATGAAGTCGGGGAAATTATCATTAACGGACCGCAGGTCTTCAAAGGCTATTGGAATGCCCCCAAAAAAACCGAAGAAGCGTTTATCGAGTTCGATGGCAAGCGGTTCTTTCGAACCGGCGACCTTGGGTATATGGATGAAGAAGGATTTTTCTTTTTCACGGACCGCCTCAAGCGCATGATCAATGCCAGTGGCTTCAAGGTCTGGCCGGCCGAGGTGGAAGCCATGATGTACCATCATCCGGCAATCCAGGAATGCTGCATCATCGCCGCGCAGGATTCCTACCGGGGCGAGACGGTGAAGGCTGTAGTCGTAAGAAAGCCCGGCGCCGAGGTCACGGCCGAGGAAATCATCGAATGGGCGCATGAAAAGATGGCGGCATACAAATCGCCGCGCATCGTTGAGTTCGTCGATGTATTGCCTAAATCGGCCACCGGCAAAGTCATGTGGCGCGCCTTGCAGGAAAAGGAGCGTGCTTCGGCCAAATCCTGAACCATCGCCGCATCCCGCTCCCGGCGACGGCTTGAGGTGTATCAAGCCTGGTCTCGCATCACCGCCTAAGGTGAAGGAATATACAAGTTCAGGAGCTTGCGATGGAGAAAAAATTGCTCGGCGTATTACTGCTGGCATCGCTGTCCGTAGCCGCTACAGCGCAAACTTTTGATACGCCGCCCCGGCCGGCTGTAGTGCCGGGCAGCGCGCCTGCCGCCGCTCAGGCTGTACCACCGAGAACCGAGAACCCCGGCGCGGCAGGAGGCGTTACCGGTGCCGCGCCGGCAACCGGGACATCCGGCGGCACGGGAGCTAACATAACGAGTGGCGTTCCAGTCAATCCCGGGACAGGTGCGACATCGGGTGCCGTCGTCAATCCGGGGATGACGCCTCCTGGGGGAGCGGCGGGAACCGGTACTGCAACCGGCGTGCCCGGAACCGGCACGGCAACTGGTACGGTAGGAACCGGTACTGCGGCCGGCACGCCCGGAACCGGTACTGCGGCCGGCACGTCCGGAACAGGTACTGCGGCCGGCACGTCCGGAACAGGTACTGCGGCCGGCACGTCCGGAACAGGCAATTCGGCTGGCTCGCCCGCATTGAATCGCACGCCCGGTTCCCCAGCCATCCCGGGTAATGCAGCCAATCCGTCATCCGGCGCCACCTCAGGCGCCACCACCAGTCAGGGCGCGGGCGCAACGGCTGCGGGCGCGGCGGGCCCTGCCACAGGCGGCGCGCTGCGTTTTGACGCCACCAGTGTTCCCGGCTGGTCGATGATGACACCACAGGAACAGCAAACTTACACCGAGCGGATGAACAGCAGCACCACGGTCGGACAATGCCGCGCCTACCATGAAGCCTACATGGCTCAGATGCGGACGCGTGCCAGGGGCATGGGCCAGACTCTCGACGCCCAGCCATCCAATCCGTGCTCCATGATGCAAAAACAGGGAACGCTGCAACAGTAGGCTGACGGTTAAATCTGCGCCAGAGGGTAAAATGGCGGTTTCGCCGGATACCCTCCCCGCAATGACCATTCTGCTTTCCACCCTGAATGCCCGCTACGCCCATGCATCGCTCGGGCTGCGGTATTTGCTTGCAAACATGGGAGACTTGCAGGATGTCACACTCCTGCAGGAATTTGTGATCGGTACGCGTACTGCCGACATCGTTGAAAAATTGCTTGCGCATCAGCCGCGCGTGATCGGCTTCGGTGTGTATATATGGAATGTCGAAGAAACCACCAAGGTGGTCGCGATGCTGAAACGCGTCGCGCCGCAGGTCGTGATCGTGCTGGGCGGCCCGGAAGTGTCTTATGAACCGGGCACGCAAGCCATCGTGCAACTTGCCGATTATCTTGTGACCGGCTGGGGCGACCGCACTTTCCCGCAGCTGTGCCGCGCCATTCTTTACGGTCCGAAACCGATCATGAAAATTCATGCCGGGGAGCAGCCGGCGCTGGCGGAAATTGCGCTGCCGTACGACTTGTATACCGATGAAGATATCGCACACCGCACGCTGTATGTGGAAGCCTCGCGCGGCTGTCCGTTCAAATGCGAATTCTGCCTGTCGTCGCTGGACAAGACCGCCTGGCCGTTCAAGCTCGATACTTTCCTTGCACAACTGGAAACCCTGCATGCACGCGGCGCGCGCCTGTTCAAGTTTGTCGATCGCACCTTCAACCTCAACATCAAGTCGAGCCTGAAGATCATGCAATTTTTCCTGGACAAGCTTGATGCGGCGCCGGATGACCCGGTGTTCGCGCATTTTGAAGTCGTGCCCGATCATTTGCCTGATGCGCTCAAGGATGGCATCAGGAAATTCCCGCCCGGTACGCTGCAATTTGAAATCGGTATCCAGTCTTTCAACCCGGACGTGCAGGCGCTGGTAAGCCGCAAGCAGAATAATGAAAAGGCGGCCGAGAACATACGTTGGTTATGCGAGCACTCGAATGCCCATCTGCACGTCGACCTGATCGCCGGCTTGCCCGGTGAAGACATGGAAAGTTTTGCGCGCGGTTTCGATCGCCTGGTTGAACTGAAACCGCATGAAATCCAGTTTGGTATTTTGAAACGCTTGCGCGGCACGCCGATCATCCGACATACCGAGACCTACGGCCTGGTATTCGATCCGCACCCGCCATACCAGATCCTGGCGACCGACCGGATCGATTTCGCGACGATGCAGCGGCTGGTGCGTTTCGCGCGCTACTGGGATTTGATTGCCAATTCGGGACGGTTCGCCAATACGCTGCCGCTAATCCTCGGTGCGGCACCGTTCGCCGGGTTCATGGCCCTGTCGGACTGGATTTATGCCAAGACCGATGCCACCCATCGCATCGCGCTCGAGCGTCTGGCGGCGCTAGTTGCGCAATGGCTACAGATGCAAGGCGCGGACGCGTCGGTAGTGAGCGCGTTGCTGGCCAGCGATTATGCGGGGCAGGTGAAAAAGGACAAGCCGGCGGCTGCTGCGCCGCAACGACAGGCGCGTCACTTGGCGGCGTGATCGCGGTGTTGGTATCGACCCTTAGACACGTTGCTGGCGCCACGCTTCGAGCAATGCCAATGAAGCCGGATCGAGGGCCTCGGCCGGTATCGACCTGAAATGATTGAAAATCATTAAGGCATACACACTGGCGAGTGAATTGACTTCCGGCGACAAGGCGCGTTCTTCGCCGCTGGACGGACGCAGCGTGCGCCAATAATTGATTGCCTGTTCCAGCTCGGAGAGGGTTATTTCCATCGGCATATTGTACCCGCCATGGGCGCGGCAGCGATGTGAACTGGCCGGCGCTGTTGTAAGTCCATGCATATGGCCGGACATTTCCCGTCAGGCAAAACGCTGCCCTGTTATTAACCCATGAGACGACTACCCTCGCAGGCCGTCAGCGCGAGAGCAGGAATCGCTCAAGACGGTCCACGCCATCCGCCAGCCGTGCAAGCGAACTGGCAAAACACCAGCGGATATAACCCTCGCCCTCCGCGCCGAATGCAATGCCGGGCGCCAGTCCAAGGCCAGCTTCGGCCACCAGCCGCTTGCAGAGCGCCAGCGTGTCGGTTTCTCCCTCGACGCGGAAAAACAGGTACATTGCGCCGTGCGGCCTGGGAGAGGTAATCCCGGCCCGTCTGAACGGTTCGGCGTTAAGTTTGTCATACAGGAAATCGCGCGCGGCCTGGTAACGGGCAACCGAGTGTTCGACGACTTCCTCGCCGCGTTCGATCGCGACGATGCCGGCCCGCTGCACAAAGCCCGGCGCGCAGGATGTGTTGTACTCGATCAGCTTGCCGAGATCAGCCGTCATTGCTGCCGGCGCCACTACCCAGCCTAGCCTCCATCCGGTCATCAGCCAGGATTTGGAAAAGCTGTTGGCCGAGATCAGGCGGTCGTCCGGCTCCGCGATATCGAGGAAGGATGGCGCACAGCGGCGCCCTCCCGGCGCATCGGTGTATACCAGCCGTTCATACACGTCGTCGGCCATGATCCAGATGCCGTGGCGGCGGCAATGCGCAAGGATTGCCTCCTGCTGCGCCGGCGTGATGACCCAGCCGGTCGGGTTGTTCGGTGAATTGATGAACACAGCCCTGGTGTCCGGCGTCAGCGCATCGAGCAGTTGCTGCAGATCGAGTTCCCAGGTCTGTCCGAATTTCAATGACACCTGTTCCACTTCGGCGCCGAGGATTTTCGGGATTTCGACCAGGTTCGGCCAGAGCGGCGTAACCGCCACCACCCGGTCGCCCGGGCTGATGATCAGTTGCGCGAGCAGCATCAGGGCCGACACGCCGGAAGATGTGACACCGACACGCTCGACATCGATCGGCCGGTGCAGCGCCGACTGATAACGGGCGATTGCTTCGCGCAGCGGCGCAATGCCCAGATTTTGCGTGTAAAACGTATCGCCGCCGTCGAGCGCGGCTTTGGCCGCGTCACGGATAAAGGCAGGCGTCGTTTCATCGGGCTCGCCAAACCAGAATGGCAATACATCGGCACGGCCCATCCCGGCATTGGCCACTTCGCGGATGCGCGATGCGCCAAGATTTTGTATTGCCGGCCGCGCGGCCGCATCGAAAAACCGGGAACCCGGAGAATCATTCAAAAGCATAAGATAAATCGGTTAGCGAGATCGACAATAAAGGATGGCTGCAGATAAGCCATGAACGCGAGCGCCAGCAATGCTGGCAGCGCGGCGCCCGCTGCGATGGTCAGCGCGATGCCTTGCCAGCGTTTTTTGATTTGCGTATGCATGCTGTTTTCCTCAGGCCAGCGCATTGCGGGCGCGCAGGATCGGCTTTTCATTAATGGGCAGGTTGATCAGCGCGGCGAAGATTCCCAACGCGATCGTAATCATCCACACCGTATTGTAATTGCCGTCCTTTGTAAAAAGATACCCGCCCAGCCAGACGCCCATGAAGCTGCCGATCTGATGCGAAAAGAAGATACAGCCGGACAGCATCGACAGATACTTTACGCCAAAAATCCCGGCGATCAAACCATTCGTCAGCGGTACCGTCGAAAGCCATAGCAGCCCCATGCCGGCGGCGAAAAGATAAGTCGACCAGGAACTCAATGGCGCCAGCAGGAATAATGAAATCAGCACGGCACGGCCGATATAAACAAACGAGAGCAAATAACGCTTGGGGAAAATTCCCCCGAGCTTGCCCGCGTAATACGATCCAAAAATATTGAACAGGCCTACCAATGCCAGCGCGATCACGGCTACATTTGGATCCAAAATGCCTTTATCTTTCAGGTAGGCCGGCAGGTGCACGCCGATGAACACCACCTGGAAGCCGCAAACGAAATATCCGCTCAGCAGCAACAGGAAAGGACGATGGGAAAAGGCTTCCCTGATCGCCTCACGAATGCTTTGTTGCGGGCCCGTGGTTTTTTCCACCGCTTCCTCGCGCAGGAAAAACGCCATCGGCAGCATTGCCACCACGATCAGGGCCGCCAGGATGAAAAAAGCATTTTGCCAGCCGGCGGAGGAAATCAGCTGTTGCTCGATCGGCATCATGACGAATTGCCCGAGCGAGCCGGCCGCACCCGAAATACCGAATGCCCAGGAACGCTTCGATGCCGGGGCGATACGGCCCACGATGCCGCTGACCGCGCCGAATCCGGTACAGGCCATTGCAGCGCCGATCAGGACGCCGGAGCCGATCACAAACGCCGTCGGCTGATCGACGAGCGCCATCCATAGCAAACCGGCCATATAAAAAACCGCGCCGGCCATGATCACGCGCGCGGTGCCGAAGCGATCGGCGACCATGCCCGCGAACGGACCGATCACGCCCCACATCAGGTTTTGCAGAGCCACCGCCAAAGAGTACGTCTCGCGGGTCCAGTTATTCGCCTGTGAAATCGGCTGCATCCAGAATCCGAATCCGTGCCGCACCCCCATCGCGATAGTCAGAATCAGCCCGCCCGCAATCAGGACGGTTTTTAATTGGGGCGGACGGGAAGCTGCGAACATGGCATATCGGACCGGATAGAGCGGGAAACCGAGTTTAGCGCAAAGCGGACGATTACGTGGCCTGCCTGTTTTAACAGGCCACTGGCATCATCGCTTATCAAGACAATTCGGGAAATTGCGCAGACATCGAAGGACGTCGTTCGAATGACGCGGTGCGCCGCAATGACGCCTGACACGGCATCAGGCGGTAACAGAGAGATCATGCCGGTGGACGGACATGCCGCCCGTCCACCGAAGACTTACCGTCGATCAGGCTTCCGCCGGCGCGGAGGAGCGGATCAGGTGATCGAATGCGCTGAGCGCGGCCTTGGAACCTTCACCGGCGGCGATCACGATTTGCTTGTACGGCACCGTGGTGGCGTCGCCGGCAGCAAACACACCTGGCATGGACGTGCGGCCGCGCGTATCGACTTCGATCTCGCCATGCCGGGACAGTTCTATCGACCCTTTTAGCCACTCGGTATTCGGCACCAAACCGATCTGGACGAAAATACCTTCCAGTTCCAGCTTCCGCGTTTCCCCGGCAGCCAGGTCCTTGAAGCTCATTCCATCGACCTTGTTGCCGTCGCCATGCACCTCGGTTGTCTGGGCGCTGGTAATCACGGTCACGTTGGGCAGGCTGCGCAGTTTGCGTTGCAGGACCGCGTCTGCCCGCAATTCACCGGCGAACTCCAGCAATGTGACATGACTGGCCAATCCGGCCAGGTCGATCGCCGCCTCGACCCCCGAGTTGCCGCCGCCAATCACCGCAACCCGCTTGCCCTTGAACAGGGGACCATCGCAGTGCGGGCAATAGGCCACGCCGCGGTTCATGTACTCCTGCTCTCCCGGCACATTGATCTTGCGCCAGCGGGCGCCGGTAGCGAGCACGACCGACCGTGCTTTCAGCACCGCACCGCTGGCCAGGGTAATTTCGATCAGGTCGCCGGCCGTCAGCTTTTCGGCGCGCTGCTGATTGATCAGGTCAACCTCGTAACTTCTGACATGCTGTTCAAGCGCCGCTGCAAATTTGGGGCCTTCGGTTTCCGGGATTGAAATGTAATTTTCGATGGCCATGGTATCAAGCACCTGGCCGCCGAAGCGCTCCGCCACGACGCCGGTACGAATGCCCTTGCGTGCGGCATAGACAGCGGCCGCGGCGCCGGCCGGGCCGCCGCCGACGATCAGCATATCGTAGGGATCGCGGGCATTAAGTTTTTCGGCTTCGCGCTGGACCGAGCCGCTATCGAGTTTGGCGAGAATTTCTTCCACGCTCATGCGTCCCTGGCCGAATACCTTGCCATTCATGAAGACCGTCGGCACCGCCATGATCTGGCGCTGCTCGACCTCACCCTGGAACAGCGCGCCATCGATCATGACATGGCGGATACCCGGATTGAGCACCGACATCAGGTTCAGCGCCTGCACCACCTCGGGGCAGTTCTGGCAGGTCAGGGATATATAGGTCTCGAAATGGTATTCACCGTCGAGACTGGAAATCTGTTCAATGACATCCGCGTCGAGTTTGGGCGGATGGCCGCCTACCTGAAGCAATGCCAGCACCAGCGAGGTAAATTCATGCCCCATGGGGATGCCGGCAAACCGGATGCCTGTGTCGCCCCCCGGACGATTCACGGAAAACGAGGGCTTGCGCTCGGCGTCATCGAAACGCTCGATCAGGCTGATTTTGCCCGATAAACCGGCGATGTCCTGGAGCAGTGACTGCAATTCACGCGATTTGGCGCCGTCGTCGAGCGATGCAACGATTTCGATCGGCTGCGTTATCTTTTCGAGGTAACTTTTTAACTGGCTTTGAAGTTTACTATCTAGCATGATGCTTTCACTTTCCACGACAGGTTCACGGGGTTAAAGGTCCCGTACGAAATAAAGGTGAGATTTTGGCGTTCATCGCCGGATGCGATGCGGGATGCGTGCTACGCCGCAGTGCGAGCGCTGCAAGGGATGCAGAAATTCAAGCGGCATACCGCTGCGCACCGGCGACGGGCGCCAAAAGTCACTTTATTTTTGAACGGTATTACCTCCGGGCGCATAGTTGGCTGCGCCCGGGTTAAACGACTATGCGTCGATCAGATCTTGCCGACCAGGTCCAGCGAAGGCGTCAGCGTTTCGTCGCCTGGCGTCCATTTTGCCGGGCAAACTTCGCCCGGATGCGAAGCCACGTATTGAGCAGCCTGAACTTTACGGAGCAATTCCTTTGCGTCGCGGCCGATACCGTTGTCATGGACTTCGATGATCTTGATCTGGCCTTCCGGATCCACGACGAAAGTACCGCGCAGCGCGAGACCCTCTTCTTCGATCAGCACTTCGAAATTCCGCGACAGTGTCAGGGTCGGGTCCGCCAGCATCGGATATTGAATCTTCTGGATGGTGTCGGACGTGTCGTGCCAGGCTTTGTGCGTGAAGTGGGTATCGGTCGATACGCTGTAAATTTCAACGCCCAGCTTGCGGAACTCTTCATAGTTGTCAGCCAGGTCGCCCAACTCGGTAGGGCAGACAAACGTAAAGTCGGCTGGATAGAACACGAATACGGACCACTTGCCTTTCAAGTCGTCATTGCTGACCGGAACAAATTTTCCATTATGGTAAGCAGTTGCTTTAAATGGTTTTACTTCAGTGTTAATCAAAGACATTGTTGATTCCTCTCGCATTAAAATATCGAATCATAATAATACTTCCCCAGAAGGCATTCGTAAAATTGATTAATTTCATCGGTCCCATTGTGAAGGGCTATTAAGGAAGTTGTTAGCTATACAGCGATCAACTTGCCGCAGACTGAATGCCAGACATGGGTGGAGATGTGCACGCTAAATTGACGGCGCGACGAGCAGGAAGCGTCAAGCCTATATCATTTCGCCAGAAAATCTTTTACGGGCAGGATCTGATCCGGAACATTCAGGCACGGCGCATGCCCGCAACCGGGAACGACGACCAGTTCCGCCCGTGGCCCGCGCCGGGTCATTGCCTGCGCGGTCTCGAGTGGAAGCAGATCCGAATTTTCGCCGCGCAAAACCAGGACAGGCAATGCGAGCGAGTCATATGCCTCGTCCAGAAAATAGTCATTCGGATGCACGATAAACTGCCGCACCATCGCCGGATCATAGTGCGCGGTAATTTTGCCATTCGGCAGACGCCGCACCGAGGTTTCGGCCATGCGCCGCCATTGCACATCACTTTGCCAACCGTACGGCAAGTAAATCGTGCGCAGATACGCTTCAAATTCGGTCACGGTATCGAACTGCGCGGGATTGCCGGCATACGATTTAATGCGTTCGATCGCCGCCGTGACCGGCGTGGTGCCGATGTCGTTCAGCACCAGGTGGCTGATGCGGTCCTTTAACGTGGTTGCCGCCGCCAGCAGGCCAATCGCGCCTCCCATCGAAGTGCCGACCCAGCGCATGTTCCGGATGCCGAGCTGGTCGGCCAGCGCCTGCGCGATCCGCGCGTAAAACGCCAGGCAGTATTCCGCATCAGGCTGCGGGCTCCATTGCGACAGGCCGCGTCCGATGGTGTCCGGGCAAATTATGCGATAGGTATCCGACAGCGCGGCGGCCAGATCGTCGAAATCGCGGCCAGTGCGCGCCAGGCCGTGCCACATGATTAATGGCGGCGCGTCCTTGTCGCCCCACTCAACGTAATGGATTTCACGTTCGCAGCAGCGGATGTAATAAGAAGTTGGTTGCATGAATTTTCCCTATTTCGATGCGCGCAGTTTGCCGACCACCCCTGTCGGGAAAAAATACACCGACAACACGAACAATACTCCCAGCCATAGCAGCCAGCGGTCCGGCGACAACAATGCCGAGAGCCACGGCAGGTTCTGGGTGGCGTTGGCGCCGACCGCCATCAGGTCTTGCAGGTAGCTTTGCGCCAGAATGAAAATGACGGTGCCGCACACTGCGCCGTACATGGTGCCCATGCCGCCGATCACGACAATCAGGAGGATATCGATCATGATCTCGAACGACAGGGAGGTCTCGGCGCCGTTATAGCGCAGCCAGATTGCCAGCAGGGCGCCGGCCAGCGTGGCGAATGCGGCTGCCAATACATTGGACAGGGTGCGGAATATCACCGTGCGATAGCCTATCGCTTCCGCCCTGAAATCGTTTTCGCGGATCGCCTGAAGCACCCGGCCGAACGGGGAATTAACGATACGCAGCATCGCCAGGAACAATAGCAACGCGCAGACGAACACGATGTAATAGGTAATGAACTTGCCGTCGATCGATGCGCCGAGCAAGGGTTCTTCCATCCATTGAAAGGATGGTGACAAAACTTCCGGGAGCTTGAAGTTAAGGCCATCCTCACCGCCGGTGAGATCCGATAGTTGCGACGCCAGCGTTTGAAATGCGGAAGCGACGGCGAGCGTGATCATTGCGTAAAAGATGGCGCGCACCCGCAAGGAAAACAAGCCGATAATCAGGGACAATACCAGCGAAAGCGCCACCGCGGCAGCGATGCCGAGCGCCAGTGCGCCCCAGGTCGGACCGAGGCGCGCGCTGGCGATGGCAACGCCATATGCCCCAATGCCGAAAAACATCGTGTGCGCGAATGACACGATCCCGGTATAGCCAAGCAACAGGTCGTAGCTAGCTACCAGGACGATGAAAATCAGGATTTTAGCCGCGACATTCAGTGCCTTCGCACCGGGGAAAATGAAGGGCGCGAAAGCCAGTCCGGCCAGGATGACGATCAGGACAGCCGTCAGCACGCGGCTGCTCGGCAAATCATGGGATAGCAGTCGCGCGATCATCGATTGGTCACCGGGTAAAGTCCTTGCGGCCGCCAGATCAGGATGGCGGCCATCAAAAGAATATTGGAAAAAAGCGCGACTTTCGGCGCCAGGAAGCCCGCATAGTTAGCCAGCAGGCCGACCAGTAGCGCGCCGAGGAAGCAGCCGCCCGTGGAACCGAGCCCGCCGATGATGATAACGATAAAGATCAGCACGTTGACGCGCGCCCCCATCTGGGGCACCACGCCTTGCTGATACAGGCCCCACATCACACCGCCCAGGCCGGCCAGTGCCGACCCGGTCACGAATACGCCGACGAACAGGTTCCTGATGCGGTAACCAAGGCTTTCAACCATCTCCCGATCCTGCACGCCCGCACGGATCAGCAATCCAAGCTTGGTGCGATTGAGGACCAGCAGCATGGCAATGAATACCGCCAGGCCGACCACTACCGCCAGCAAGCGGTATTTCTCGATCGCCGCTTCCCCGAACAGGAATGCGCCGCGCAAGGTAACCGGCACTTCCAGCGCAATCATTTGCGGCCCCCACAGCATTTTGATCAGCTCTTCGCCAACCACCATGCCACCCATCGTGATCAGGATCTGCATCAGGTGCAAACCGTACACGCGCCGCACCAGCACGCGTTCGAATACCCATCCGACTGCCCCGGCAGCAGTCATCGCTGCCAGCATCGCGAGGCCGATGGCGGCGAGATTCAGCCCCAGGCTGTCGACCGTGGTCCAGTCCGTCAGCGCGCCCAATACCGACACCGCGACGAACGCGCCGAGCGCAATGAACACGCCATGGCCGAAATTGAGGACATCCATCAAGCCGAAAATCAGCGTCAAGCCGGAGGCGATGATGAAAATAATCATGCCCATCGCAAGTCCGGCGGCGGTCAGCGTTACCCAGGTCGGCATTGAACCGATAAAGGGCATCGCCAGCAATGCCAGCGCAGGCACCAGCAGCAATGGCATCCAGTCGATCCGGCTGGCCGGGGGCGTCGTTTTTTGAGCCGGTATCATCGGAATTGCACTCATCGTATTCTCATTGGTGGGCAGTGAGAGACAGGCCAAGCAGGCGCGTCTGCAATGCATGGTCTTCGGCCAGTTCGGCCATCTGGCCGCGATGCACGATCCTGCCGTCGTCCATCACCGCTACCGTGTCGCCGAGCTGCCTGGCGAAGTTGAAGTTCTGTTCCACCAGCAGGATCGTGGTATCGGTTTGCTTCAATTCGCGGAACGCCGCGATCATGTTAGCGATGATGGCCGGCGCCAGGCCCTTGGTCGGTTCGTCGATCAGGATCAACTTGCGCGGTTCGACAATGGCGCGCGACACGGCCAACATCTGCTTTTGTCCGCCGGACAATTTTCCGGCCGGATGCAGCCAGAATTTTTTTATCGCCGGAAACAGGTCGAAGATCCAGTTGAGGCGCTTTTGGTCGATGTCTTCGGCGCGCCGCGCGCCGCGCGCGGCAAGCACCATATTATCGCGGACGCTTAGGTCGGAAAAAATGCCCATGTTCTCAGGCACATAGGCGACGCCATGCTGTGCGATCTCGGGCGTGGTCCTGCGCGTGATGTCCTGGCCGTCGAATACGATGCTGCCTTGCGACGCCTGCCACAAACCCATGACGGTGCGCAGCGTGGTCGTCTTACCGGCGCCGTTGCGGCCAAGCAGCATGGTCAGTTGTCCGCGCGGCACCTCGAGATCGACCCCATGCAGAATATGGTAGGCGCCAATATGGGTTTGCACCCCGGTTAGTTTAAGCAGCGGCGCATTCATGCGGATTCTTCCACCGGCGCCAGGCCAAGATAGGCTTGCTGCACCACCGGTGACGCGATCACCGATTCGGGCTCGCCGTCAGCCATCAGGGTGCCGTTATGCAGCACGATGATCCGGTCCGCCAGCTCGCGCACCACATCCATCTTGTGTTCGACCAGCAGGATCGTCTTGTCGCGGCGCGTCTTCAAGCCGCGGATCAGGTCGAGGATCACGGGCACCTCATCGACGCTCATGCCGGCGGTCGGTTCATCGAACATATACACTTCCGGGTCAAGCGCCATCAGCATGCCGACTTCCAGTTTGCGCTGATCGCCATGCGGCAATGCGGCGGCATTCATGTCTTTTTTGGCGAGCAGCGCTACCGCTTCCAGCACTTGCTCGGATCGCTCGACCAGCGATTTGTGATGATTCCAGACATGCCATAAATCAAGTCCGAGCCGGCGCCGCGATTGCAACGCAAGGCGGATGTTTTCCATCACGCTCAGTTTGGGGAACAAACTGGTCAGTTGAAATGCCCGGCCCAGGCCGGCATGCGTGCGGGCCGAAGCCGAGAGGCCCGAGATATCGGCGCCATTCAAAAAAACTTGTCCGGCGCTCGGTTTTAACTGGCCGGATATCAAATTGAAGTAAGTCGTCTTGCCGGCGCCGTTCGGCCCGACGATCGCCGTCAGGGTTCCGGCCCGGAATGCGCACGATACCGCATTGACGGCGACATGGCCGCCGAACCGGATGGTCAGGTCGCGCGTTTCCAATGATGATTGCAAAGGCATGTTTAACCCGCTGTAAGGAGCTATTGTTTTTTATTGCCGCGAGAGCGAGCATGCGCATGAAGAGCTTCCCTTCCCGGCGGAAGAAAGGGAAGCTCGCGAACGGCGCTTGGTCGTTTTGCCTTGCGTTTCGCCTACCGCTACGCTTTATCGTTTGTTTTACCGCTTCGCTTTACCGTTTATTAAGAATCGGAATATTCATATCCTCAGGCTTGATCTCGCGCACCAGTTCCGGCACGCCCCAGGCAAACGCAGGGTCGACCTTGATTTTGAAGTGGTACATCGATTGCATGGCCTGGTGGTCATCCTTGCGGAAAGTCATCTTGCCCTTGGGCGACTCGAAACTCATGCCTTCCATGGTCGAAATCAGCTTTTCGGTATTGGTATTGCCGGCGGTTTTTTTCAATGCTTCCACCAGCGCGATACCGGCCGACATGCCACCCGCGGTAAAGAAATCGGGCGGCGCCTTGTAACGCTTGTAGTGTTCGCTGACCAGCCAGTTATTGACCGGGTTTTTCGGAATGCCGAAATAATAATAAGCCGCTCCTTCCATTCCCGGGAAGTTTTTGAACGCCGTCATCGCCGGCAGGATATTGCCGCCGGTAGCGATTTCAATGCCGAAGCGTTTTGGATCGAGGTCGGCGATCTTGAATGGATTGCCGCCGGCCCAGATGATGAAAATGATTTTGCGGCCTGGCTTGTCCTTGAGCGAATCGAACAGCCGTTGCGCGCCTGCGGTGAAATCGGTGGTATTCCCCGGCAGATATTCTTCATGGACCAGCTTGGCGTTCTTGAGAGCCCCCTTGAATGCCTTGACGCCGTCGCGCCCGAACGCGTTGTCTTGCGCCATGGTCGCAATCGTTACGCCCTGCTTGTCGAGCGCAACCGCGTTCGAGATGGCATCCTGCGAGGAGTTGCGGCCGGTACGGAAAATATAACGGTTCCATTTATCACCTGTGATTGCATCCGCCACTGCCGGTTCGACCAGCAAAATCTTCTTGTATTCTTCGGCGACCGGCAACATGGCCAGGGCCACGCCGGAACTGGTCGGTCCGATGGCTATATCCGCCTTGTCATCCGCAAAAGCTGCCGCGAGCTGCGATTTGCCGACGTCCGGTTTGCCCTGGCTATCCTTCTCGATCAAGACCAGCTTGTTGCCGTTGACTTGCATGGTGCCGCCGGTGGCGTAGTCCAGGCCCATCAACAGACCGATCTGGGTTTGCTTGGCATAGGCTTCAAGCGGTCCAGTCTTATCGTACACGTGGGCGATTTTAATATCCTTGGCTTGCAGCGCGGTGGCGCAGCAGAGCATGGCGGCTGCTGCAATCAGGTGATGTCTCATGTTTTTTCTCTTTCGCTTTTTGGGTGAATCTCGAGTGGATTGCTCCACTGGGGAGGTTACCCTAAAGAACCGGCATTGGGTAAGGTAGTAAAAATACGAGGCAGGCAAGGATTGCCATGATGCGATGCAGCATGCAGTGAAAATAGGTGAAACGGGTGGACGTATGCATCTGTCATGCAGTTAAATGGCGCATGGCTACCAATGAACTCACCCGTCATGACCTTCTTGGGCCGTTGACCATTCCACTGGCTTACCGGCCGCCTATTGCATGGCAGGAGATGCTCCGATATTTCGCCGGCCGGGCCATACCCGGGGTCGAAGCGGTCGCAGATCATGATGGCGTTCTCTCTTATATGCGCAGCGTACGCCTTGGCGACGCATGCGGGTGGCTGCGCATAACGCATGTACCCGACGACACACGGCTCACAATGGAAGCGGCGCCCACGCTGGCGCCGGTGCTGACGTCACTGCTGGCCCGGGTACGCAACCAGTTCGATCTCGATGCCAATCCGGCTGTTATTGAAGCGCACCTGGGGCAGGATAGTTTGCTGGCCAGGCAAATTTGCCTGGAGCCGGGCATGCGCGTGCCGGGAGCCTTCGACGCTTTCGAGCTAGCCGTGCGCGCGGTGCTCGGGCAGCAAGTGAGCGTAGCGGCTGCGACCACCTTGTCCGGCCGCCTCGCCAGTAGTTTCGGCGATTTCGTAGCCACCCCTTTCGCGAAGGTCATGCTGCATTTTCCATCCGCAACGAGACTGGCTCTGGTGCCTTGTGAAACGATTGCGCAGATCGGCTTGCCGAAAACGCGCGCGCAAACGATTTGCAATCTCGCGCGGTTCTCCGAAGGCGGTGGCCTCAGCATTGCGCCAGGCGCCAGTCTTGGCGCTACGATAGCGCATTTGAAAACGGTGGGAGGTATCGGAGAATGGACTGCACAATACATTGCCATGCGTGCGTTGCGCTTCGCCGATGCATTTCCTGCGGGTGACCTTGGATTGCAAAAAGCGGCAGCGCAAGAACCGGGCGAGTCAGGCCCAGGCGCTCGCCTCAATGAAAAGCGATTGCTTGCCCGCGCGGCTGGCTGGACGCCATGGCGTGCTTACGCCGCATTGATGCTGTGGCATTCGCTGGTGAAACCGGATTGATTTGGAGATTGACACTCCACGGCTGGCGGGCCTGGGCGCAAGCGTTTTGCCTGCGCCCGAAACAGTGGAGGGATGGCTGAAGTGATTACCTGCCGGTGCCGCCATTCATGTTCGAAGCTGGCGCATTAGGGTCGGTCGGGGCTCCCGGGGTACCTTTCGATCCAGGCATGTTCGCGGTGCCTGGGGAAGGAAAGGAGCCGGAACCCTGAGTTGTAGCGGAGGCGCCGGAGGTACCGGAACCGGAAGCACCCGAACCCATGGAGCTGCTGCCGGTGCCGGATGAGCTGGCACCCGTTCCGGAGGACGAAGAACCTTTCATTCCGCTGGTGCCGCACGCGGCAAGAACAAAAGCGCATGCAACAGGCATGATCCACTTAGTCATAAGAACTCCTTGAAAAAAGATAGAAGGACGGCACGCGCACTGCTGTTCAGTGGTGCCGAGTTATCGCAAAACGATGCAGTGAGTAGAAGCGCTAAAGAATTGGAAGTTCCGAATACATATGACAAAATGCAAAGATCATTGATGAGGATCAATTTCAAAAAATCAATCTTTCCATCGGTACAGCTCTGCGCAGGAAATTACTGTTTTCACTGCACGTTGATGCATGAGCACCGTCGGTTTGCGGCTCGATGAACGATTCGGGCGCTATTATGAAAATCATGCGCCGCGCCTCGCGGGCGTGCCCGATAAGATTTGCGATGGTTCGCCGACAGGAGGACGCTGAAATGGCGGCTAAATCCATCGCGCCGGAGAGGACGATGCTGTACACCCACGATCGTCATAGAACGTAAGTAATAGCCAGCAACATGTTGTTCCATTAATGGATAAATGTTCTGTAATAGAATATTTATTGACGCTGACTCACTTGGTTTACGACATGAAAGTCACCCAGAGATCGACATGGCATGAGCGCTGGCAGCTGTTTCGGCCGGCATGTCGTGTTCGAGGTCCGCAGCTTCCTCTGCCTTGCCGGGTATTCACTGCGCAAAGTCAATTGAGGCTGGCTTGTATTGCTTGTGTGGGGAGCGCGGCGCGGCCAATACCGCGAGCCCGCCAGGCAGGCCGGCGATACCGGCCCGCTATTCGTTGAGGAAATGATGACCCGGTTCAACCCGCATGCAAGTCGTGAAGCGGCGCGGTCGCGACATGCAACCGGTGCTGCTCTCGCTTACGCCGCTTTTTTGGCCGCAGCTCTTTTTACCGCCGGTTTTTTTACCGCCGGTTTTTTCGCGGCGGTTTTCCCTGCGACTGTCGTTTTGGCGATGGCTTTCTTCGCCGGCACTTTTGCAACCGCCTTGACGGCGGTTTTCGCCGGGGCTTCCTGCTCCGTGTCCGCGGCAGCTTTTCCTTTTGCCGGTACTTTTGCCTTGCGCTCCTCGAATTCGAAGCTTACCTTGCCATCCTTTCCTTTGACCAGGAATGCCTTGAATGGACGGCGCGTACGTTGCGAGACAAACCCCGGCAGCAAGTCGGTCTTGCCGTCGGTGAGCAGCTTGACCATTTGCTCGGGCAGGATTTCCTGCTGCAAAATAATGCGCCCGCTGCGGAAATCACAGGCCTTGGGCTTGGCGACCGAGCGTTCGCACACATAGGCCAGGCCCATTTCATATACGCCGCTACCGCATTTCGGACAAGGACCCAGGACGGTCTGGCCGGTGAAGTCGACGCCTTCGCCATCTTCCCCTCCATCGTCGTTCTGGCCGAAATCGAATTCAAGCTTGTAGTTCTTGATTTCCTCGTCGCGCGAAATTTTCAGGATTGCCGCAAACGGACGGCCCATCTTGGAGCGGAATCCCTGCAGCGGCCCAATCGTGCGATTGACCAGCAATTCCTCGACTTCAGCGACCTCGAACTGACGGCTGCCAGGGGTTTTACTCATCGAGAATTCGCACTTGGTGCAGGCAAAGCGCCGATAATTTTCCTTGACCACGCCGCCACAGTTGGGACACGGGGCCGCCAGCGTCGCATAGTCGCCCGGGATGGTGTCGTTGTTGTATTCCTTGGCGCGCTTGACGATAATCTGTGTCATCTGCGCGATTTCACGCATGAACTCTTCACGGCTGATCCTGCCGCGTTCCATTTGCGATAGCTTGTATTCCCATTCACCGGTCAGTTCCGGCGCGGTCAGCTCATTGACGCCAAGTCCGCGTAACAGCGTCATCAACTGGAAAGCCTTGGCAGTCGGGATAATTTCTCGGCCCTCGCGCAGCAGGTATTTTTCATTCAACAAGCCTTCGATAATTGCCGCGCGTGTGGCTGGCGTGCCGAGGCCCTTGCCAGCCATCGCATCGCGCAATTCTTCATCGTCGATCAGCTTGCCCGCGCCTTCCATGGCCGACAGCAGCGTCGCTTCCGAATACCGGGCGGGCGGCTTGGTTACCAGGCCGTGCGCCGCGACTTTTTCAGTCTGCACTTTCTCGCCCTTGGCAACCGGCACCAGGATGCCGCTGTTCTCGGCATCCTTTTCATCGGCCACCTCCTTGCCATAGACCGCGAGCCAGCCGGGATTGGTCATGACCTTGCCTTCAGTCTTGAACTGGTGGCCTGATACTTCGGTATAGCGCGTCGTTACCTGAAATTCGGCAGCCGGGAAAAAGATCGCCATGAAGCGGCGGGTCACCAGGTCGTACAGTTTTTGTTCAGGTTCGGACAGGTTTTTCGGCGCTTGCGTGGTCGGGATGATGGCGAAGTGATCGCTGATCTTGGTATTGTCGAACACACGCTTGTTCGGTTTGACCCAATTCTTGTTGAGGATCTGCGAGGCGAACTGGTAGTAGTTATTGTTTTCCGCAATCGTTTCGAGCGTCTCCCTGGTCGTACTGAGGTAATCTTCCGGCAAGTGGCGCGAATCGGTACGCGGATAGGTCAGTACCTTGTGTTTTTCATATAACGCCTGGGCCAGACCCAGGGTATTCTTGGCCGAAAAGCCGAAGCGCGCATTGGCTTCGCGCTGCAGGCTAGTCAAATCGAACAGAGCGGGCGACATCGAGGTCGTCGGCTTTGACTCTTCGGTGACATTGCCCTGCTTGCCGCGGCAAGCCGCAACAATCGATTCGGCAGCTGCCTTGCTCCACAGCCGCTCGGCGCGTTTTTCGGGATCGGTTTCATCTTTCTTGTGCTTCGTGTCGAGCCAGCGGCCTTCATAGACGCCGGCGGCGCAAACGAATTCAGCGCGTACCTCCCAGTAATCGCGCGGCACGAATTTCTTGATCTTCTCTTCACGCTCGACCACGATCGACAAGGTCGGCGTTTGCACGCGGCCTACGGTGGTCAGATAAAAGCCGCCTTCCTTGGAGTTGAAGGCCGTCATCGCGCGCGTGCCATTGATCCCGATCAGCCAATCGGCTTCACTGCGGCAGCGCGCGGCATCGGCCAGCGGCAGCATCTCCTTGTCTTCGCGCAAATTATTAAATGCTTCGCGAATCGCGCCAGGCGTCATCGACTGCAGCCACAAACGCTTGATTGGCTGCTTTGCCTTGGCGTACTGCGCGATCAAACGGAAAATCAGTTCGCCTTCCCGTCCGGCGTCACAGGCGTTAATCAGGGCGCCGACGTCCTTGCGTTTGATCAGGCGGTTGAGTACTTTAAGACGCGACTCGGTCTTGGCAATCGGATTCAACGCAAAATGCGGCGGAATCATCGGCAAGTGCGCGAACGACCATTTGCCGCGCTTGACGTCGTATTCCTCCGGCACGGCTATTTCAACCAGATGGCCTACCGCGGACGACAGCACGTACTGATCCGATTCGAAGTACTCATCGTGCTTCGTGAAGCCGCCAAGCGTCTTCGCGATATCGTTCGCCACAGAGGGTTTCTCGGCGATGATGAGGGTCTTGGTCATAAATGGAATCTCGATATTTGCGCGCGAAAATTGCGCTTAACTCAACATAATACAGCGGATAGTACCAGAATTACTTTTAAGTAATTTTCTGTCGTTACCAGTGGTCCATCCGATCCGGAGTGCTGGCTTGGTGACTACGCACGGCCATTTGCGGCCAATGATAAGCGGGTTGCGGCAATATTCGCAAGCGAGTATGCAAATATGCCTATTGATTGAGGAGCGCCCGCAAGACTCGCGCCAGCGGGGCTAATGCGCATTAATAAGGACGTGAAAACGATTAGCGTTCGGTGTTAATGTTGCTTCAGAATTAATGAAGCAGACGAGGTTCAGCATCATCCTCATCCAGAAAAAGTTCATCAAACATCAAGCCATCAGGTTCTTTGCCTTGGCTCCATAACACCATCAATACAATAACCTTGAGTTTGTCGAGCGAAATTTGTGATTCGCTGGCAGCCAGCGCACGTTCAATGACGATTTCGCGCTGGACCGGATTGATCACTTTCGCCGATTCAAGAAATTGAATAAAGCCAATTGCCGCAGTGCCCAGTACGTTGAGTTCACGTTCTACATAAATCCGGAATCCGATTGACGAAGCGGTTTGTTGCGGATTTTGGCCGGACAACTCGCTGGTGGTTTCCGCGAGATCGGTAAGCCACCCAAGTGCCTTGGAGATTTCTTCTTCTTCAAAGCCGACGGCTGATAGTTTTTTCACCAATGCCGCCGAATCCGGGCAGGCGTCAGGGCGATAATAAGTTTCGTATAGATAAACAAGGACGTCAAACATGGTTCCACTGTAACGGTTAGGTGAAGACGACACAAGCGCCAGCTTGGTAAACCTGATTGCGGCAGTTGCAGATAAATGACACCAATCGATACTTTTATTTAATTGATACAGGTTTTTTTAGGTAACAAGGAAGACGCATCTGTACTGCATTCACCCCGCCGAACCAATCTATATTACGTCCTATCTCAAAGAAGATGCGGAAAAATGTAAAAAGTTCTATGACAATCGCTGGTACCTGCCACCCGGAAGCAATTCAATCAAGCCGTCCAGTTCCAGCGCAAGCAGCCGGTCATTGATTGTAGCCGTATCGAGCCCGGCGCGCTCGGCCAGGCTATGTGCTTCAACCGGATCATGCCCCATGGTCTTTAATAGTTGATCGGCAACTGCGTCGACAGCGTGCGTCGACGGCGGCTGCGCAATCCCGGCTACACCGGCGCGCGGCGACAAGTGAGTGAATTCATCCAGGATATCCTGTGCCGAGTCGACCAGCTTGGCGCCTTGCCTGATCAGTTGATGGCATCCTTTTGAAAGCGATGAATGGATAGAGCCTGGGATCGCAAATACTTCACGGCCCTGTTCGAGAGCCATGCGCGCAGTAATCAGCGAGCCGGACCGTGCTGCGGCTTCGACCACCAGCACGCCTTGCGCCATTCCGCTGATGATACGGTTGCGGCGCGGAAAATTGGCGGCGAGGACAGGCGTGCCCAGCGCGTACTCGCTGACGATGCAGCCATCGGTGGCAATCTGGTGTGCCAGTGCATGGTTACGCGCCGGATATACGATATCGGTGCCGGTGCCGATGACCGCGATGGTCGAGCCGGCACCATGCCGGGGACCGGCACGCAGACCGCCGTGGTGCGCGGCGGTGTCTATGCCGAGTGCCATGCCCGAGACGATAGTCAGCCCGGCTTCGCTCAATATTTCGGCAAATTTTCCGGCGTTCAAGATTCCCTGGGCGGTTGCGTTGCGGCTGCCGACAACCGCCAGACCCGGGCGCGATAATAACTCGAGCCGTCCCATGATGTACAACATCACAGGTGGATCATGGATTTCGAACAGGCTTGCGGGATACTCGGCGTCGGCCAGCGTCAGTACGTGATTGCCCGGTTGATCAGCCCATGCGACCGTGTTGGCTATCAGTTGCTGTACCCGTGCCGACGGCGCCGCCGTCAATGCCTCGGCGACCGGCGCGGTTACCACTTCGCGCAGCGATGAATAAGAGGCTGTAAAAATATTTACGGGCAAGCCGAAGGCATCGAGCAGGCGGCGCGCGGTAACCGCCCCGACCCCGGCCGCCTGTTGCAGCCGGACCCAGGGCGCCAGTTCTTCACCGACCGTCACGTAACGCGTTATTCCGGTGACTGGGCGACATCGCCGATTTGCACGGTGTCCGTGACCTGCATGACCAAACCGTAAGAAATGTTATTGAATACCCGGAAGATGAACAGCGTGCCGTATCTTTCATCGGGCAATTGAACCGGCTTATTATTATCAGTCCGATCAGCAACGACGCCGCCGGCGCGATAGAGTTCCAGAACGGTGCCGACATCGACACCTTCTGACTTCCCGCGGTTCACGCTAACCACATCATTTTGGCCGGCATTGCCGACACCGCCATACACAGAAACAATGCGGGCAGAAACCGGCGATCCGGGCCGATGCGGCACATAGTTGATGATGGGCGTCGGCGGCATTGCCACAAGCTGATCGCCCACGCCGATTTCCTGCTTGGACGTGTCAACGATAAATCGGTGCGCTTCATTATCGGCCCGCGCCGCGCGATCAAGCTTGACGACGCCGAGATAGGCCGCTTCATACCCGAGGATGGCCTGGGTGACCGGATCTTTAAGCGGGCGGCCCGGGCGAAATACCTGGAATATGGTATCGCCTTGCAAGTCGCCACGCACATAGGCCTTGTCGCCTTTGCCGAGAAATACATGGCCTTCATTCGCGGCAATGATGCGCGGCGCCCCGTTGATTGCGCTTTCTTCGACGATCAGCGGCTGCGACAGGAACGGCTCGATCGCGTTGGCCGGAATCGACGGGATGGCGTCCTGTCCCAGGTTTTGCGAACGCACCTGCGGCGACAGCCGGACCGTCGGAACGCCGTTCGCGCCGGCTCTGTTTCCAAGCCGCAGGCGGCCGGCCGCGCGGTCGAAGTACACGATCTGGCCGGGATAGATCCAGTGCGGATTACGGATTTGCTCACGGTTCAGATCCCAGACCTGGGGCCAACACCACGGATGCTGGAGAAAGCGGCCCGAGATGCCCCATAGAGTATCGCCGCGCACCACCGCATGCTGATCGGGTGCGTTGGCAAGGAAAGCGCAGCGGCTCTGGTTTGATGTTGCGGTCGCCGGCTCGGCGGCGTGGGCAGAGACAGGCGCAAAACCTGGCGCCACGTTTGCAGCAAAAGCGAGAATTATTCCAGCTGTGCTAAACTTTTTCATGGTTTATCCGGTTGGGGGGCATTGCAAGCCCGAGATGGCAGCCTTGCACGGCTTGCAGCCGTAGAAGGTTCTCGCTCGAAACGATTGTGACGGATGTTTCCACACCGAATCAAATTCTGCCCATAAAACCTTGAACTAGCAAGGTAAACCACCATCTTATACAGTCGTATTGTTGCGCAAAAGTCGTATGTCCCTATTAAATATTCTCCGTTATCCCGATCCGCGCCTGCATAAGGTGGCAAAACCGATCACCGTATTCGATGCCCGGTTAAAAAAACTTGCGGCCGATATGGCCGAGACGATGTATGAAGCGCCAGGCGTTGGGCTTGCTGCATCGCAAGTCGATGTACATGAGCAACTCATCGTGATTGATACATCGGAAACCCGCGACGATCTGCGCGTCTTCATCAATCCTGAAATCCTCTGGACCAGTCCGGAAAAGCAGGTCTATGAAGAAGGTTGCCTGTCTGTACCCGGTATCTATGACGGGGTGGAGCGGCCTGCCCGGATCAGGGCGCGTGCGCTCGACCTGGAGGGTAAGCCGTTCGAGGTCGAAGCCGATGGATTGCTTGCCGTGTGTATCCAGCATGAGATGGACCATTTGAAAGGCAAGGTATTTGTCGAATATCTTTCGCCATTGAAGCGCAACCGGATCAAGGCAAAGATGCAAAAGGAAGAGCGCGGGATGAAGCGTGAAGTCGAGCGGGCCGTAAGATAATCTGGTCATGATCGCCGGGACGATGTGGCAGTGGTCGTAACGAATTGGTCGTAATCAATCGGTCGTAATACAATCGCTCCCCATGAAAATCATTTTTGCCGGTACGCCCGAATTTGCCGCCGTTGCGCTCAGGGCATTGCATGCCGCGGGCCACGACATTCCGCTGGTACTGACCCAGCCCGATCGCCCCGCCGGCCGCGGCATGCAATTGAGCGCATCCGCGGTAAAACAGTTCGCGCTGGCCCATTCGATTCCGGTTGCCCAGCCGGTCTCTTTGCGCGTTGATGGAAAATATCCGGAGATCGCAAAACAGGCTCATGCATTACTGCATGCGACGCCGCATGATGTCATGGTTGTCGCTGCGTACGGCTTGATATTGCCGCGCTCCGTGCTCGACATTCCGTCCCATGGCTGCATTAATATCCATGCTTCGCTCCTGCCCCGATGGCGCGGCGCGGCGCCGATCCATCGTGCGATTGAAGCAGGCGACGCACACACCGGCGTGACGCTCATGCAGATGGAAGAAGGATTGGATACCGGGCCCATGCTTTTAACGGAAAGCCTATCCATTGCGCCCGATGAAACAACCGGCAGTCTGCATGACCGGCTGGCGCGATTGGGCGGCACCATGATCGTCGATGCGATGCGTCAGTTGCAGCAAAGCCCCCTGACGGGCGTGCCGCAACCGGACACCGGGGTTACCTATGCGGCAAAAATTTCAAAGGAAGAAGCCCACCTTGATTTTGGCGGGGCCGCGGAAAGCCTGGAACGCAAGATCCGTGCATTTAATCCATTTCCGGGAACGGTTGCAAAATTTAACGGCATCCCGATAAAAATTTGGGGCGCGCAGACAGCGGCACCCTCGCCGGTCAGGATTCCCGGAACGGTGCTGGCAGCGGATTCGCAGGCCGGCATTCTGGTGGTTTGCGGTCATGGCGTGTTGCGCTTGACCGAGCTGCAAAAGCCAGGCGGCAAGCGTTTGCCGGCTAGTGAATTTCTGAAAGGTTTTCCGCTGGAAGGCGGGCGTTTCGAATAGGTCCGCCCCGCATGATCCACATTACTTTACCGGCAACGGGCTGGGCGGCTTGATTTCCTCGAGACAAACGGAGGAACGCACACCTGACACGCCGGGCACTTGCATCAGGCGATCGGTCAGGAAATTGGACAGCGATTTCAGGTCGGTCGCGACCACTTTGAGCAAATAATCGAAATCGCCCGAGATCGTATAGCACTCGAGAATTTCCGGGAACTGGCGAATCGCCTTTTCCATCTCCCGTACTTTCTTGAATTGTTCGCGATCGATCGTCAGGCTGACGAAAGCCACGACATCGAGCCCGATCGCGGGCGGCGCCACCTGCGCCGCATAGCCGCGGATGATTCCCTCGGTTTCAAGCCGCCTTACCCTTCGATAACACTGTGGCGCTGAAAGACTGGCCTTTTCAGACAGCTCGACATTCGACGCGCGGCCGTTTTCCTGGAGTGTCCTTAAAAGGATGACGTCGTATCTGTCGAGCTTATCCATCGAATTCCACTGTGGACACTGTTTATATGAAAGATTCTTTCATATATTGTCAGTTTGATGCGCAAATATGCAAAAAAGTTTCAGGAGTTTATGGCTATCATTCGCTTACGGGGAATCATTCATGATGTAAGGAAGCGAGGGCGCCATGGACCGGTCGATCGAGCTGGAACGGCAGTACTGCGCGAGAAACTACGATTCCCTGCCCGTTGTCCTGCAGCGCGGCGAAGGCGTGTGGCTGTGGGATGTAAATGAGAGGCGCTACCTCGACATGATGTCGGCCTACTCGGCCGTCAGTTTTGGCCACAGTCACCCGGTACTGGTCGCCACGCTCATCGCGCAGGCGCAAAAGCTGGCGGTGACCTCACGCGCTTACCATACCGATCAGCTCGGCCCTTTTCTGCAGTCGTTATGCGAAATGACCGGCATGCCGCGCGCGCTGCCGATGAATACCGGCGCCGAAGCGGTAGAGACTGCGTTGAAGGCCGCGCGAAAATGGGGGCATAAGGTCAAGGGCATTGCGGACGACAGCGCTGAAATCATTGTCTGCCGCGGCAATTTCGCGGGACGGACCACTACCATAGTCGGGTTTTCGTCGGAGCCACAGTACCGCGACGGCTTCGGTCCGTTCGCAGCCGGATTCGTGTCGGTGCCGTTCGGCGACGCAGCCGCTTTGGAGGCGGCGATCACGCCACGCACCGCCGCATTCCTGGTCGAGCCGATCCAGGGCGAAGCCGGCATCATCGTGCCGCCAGCCGGATATCTGGCGGCATGCCGCGCGATTTGCACGCGTCATAAGGTGCTGCTGCTTTGTGACGAGGTGCAGACCGGGCTGGGCCGCACCGGCCGGCTGCTCGCTTGCGATCATGACGCGGTCAGGCCGGACGGCCTGGTGCTCGGGAAGGCGCTGGGCGGCGGCTTGTTGCCGGTGTCGGCGTTCCTGGCAAGCGAAGAGCTGATGGGCGTGTTCGCTCCCGGCGATCATGGCAGCACGTTCGGCGGCAATCCGCTGGCCTGTGCCGTCGGTGCCGCCGCCCTGCGGCTTATGGTAGACGGGCGGCTAGTGGAGCGCGCCCAGGAAATGGGCGCGCGCCTGATTGAAGGCTTGCGCGCGATCGATCATCGCGCCATACGCGAGGTGCGCGGCAAGGGTTTGCTGATCGGTCTTGAACTGGACCCAGGCGTGATTTCGGCGCGCGAATTTTGCGAGCGCCTGATGCGCAACGGCATATTGTCGAAAGATACCCATGCCACCGTGGTGCGCTTCGCGCCGCCGCTGATTATTACCGAGTCCGAAGTCGAGGCGGCGCTCGCGGTCATACGCGCCGTATTCGACTCCCTTAGCGACAATGACCGCGACCGTATCGCTGCATGAATTACATGGTAAAGGAACCAACAATGACTGAACGTATCCTGATGTGCGCACCCGATCACTTCGAAGTGGCCTATGTGATCAATCCCTGGATGGAAGGGAATATCGCACACGGCGATAACAAGGCCGCGACACGGCAATGGCAAGCGCTGGCGCGGCTAATCGGCAAGGTGGCGCAGGTTGAACGGATTACCGCGGCGCCCGGTGTGCCGGATATGGTATTTACGGCGAACGCCGGGCTGGTGCTGGAAAATAAATTCGTGCTGTCGCGCTTTCGTCATGCAGAACGGCAGGGCGAAGAAGCGCATTTCGCCCACTGGTTCGATGCGCAAGGCTTCGAGGTGCTGACGCTGCCTCGCGATATGCCGTTCGAGGGTGCCGGCGATGCCCTGTTCGACCGCCGGGAACCGCTGCTCTGGCTCGGATACGGACACCGCTCCGACCAGGCATGCGCGCCGCTGATCGCTAAGTGGCTCGACATCGAGATTGCGCCGCTGAAGCTGGTCGACGAACGGTTTTATCACCTCGACACATGCTTCTGTCCGCTCGAAGGCGGCTATCTGATGTACCACCCCGCCGCATTCGACGCGGTGTCGCAGGCGCGCATCATTGCACGCGTGCCCGCGGAGTACCGGATCCAGGTAAGCGATGCAGATGCCATGAATTTCGCTTGCAACGCCGTCAATTGCGGCCGCAGCATCTTCCTCAATCGCTCCTCGGATGCTCTGAAGCATGCCTTGCGCTCGCGCGGCTTTGCAGTACATGAAACGCCGCTAACCGAGTTCATGAAAGCAGGCGGCTCCGCCAAATGCCTGACCATCAAGCTGACGGAAGCGCGCCAGCCGGCGGCGGTGCTGGCTGTTGCCTGATAGGTAAGACCATAAGGTAAGCGCATAGGCTGGCATGCGGGAATCGCGGCCGCCGCCGAGTCCCTGGTACCGGAAACACTTGATTTAACGTATAATTTTCATGCGCCGATTTGATTGAATAAGTCAAACCCAGCTTGCGGGCGCCGGGGTAAAGTCCCAATAAATACTGCTAAAGCGGACGACGAATAACCCGGCCCGTTTTACAGCGACTGGCCGGGTTTTTTATTTATTGACCGAAAGAGCAACAACATGAATCGCGATCCCATTAATTCCACCGAGAACCTGCTGCGTGATCTCTTGTCCCGCCGCATCCTGATACTCGATGGCGCGATGGGCACGATGATCCAGCAATACCACTTGAGCGAAGAAGATTATCGCGGTACGCGTTTCATCGATTTCACGGTGCCGGGCAAGGAACTGTTCGTCAAGGGCAATAACGAATTGCTCACCTTGACCCAGCCGCACATCATCAGCGAGATTCATGAAAAATATCTCGCGGCTGGCGCCGACCTGATCGAGACCAATACGTTCGGCGCCACTACGGTCGCGCAGGATGACTATCACATGGGGCATCTGGCTTACGAGATGAACCTGGCCGCCGCGCGGCTGGCGCGCGCCGCCTGCGACAAATATGCCACGCCGGACAAGCCGCGCTTTGTTGCCGGCGCGCTCGGCCCGACGCCGAAAACCGCTTCGATTTCGCCGGACGTCAATGATCCGGCCGCGCGCAATGTTACTTTCGACCAGCTGGTTTCCGCCTATCTTGAGCAAACGCGCGCACTGGTCGAAGGCGGCTCCGATGTGCTGCTGGTGGAAACCATCTTCGACACCCTGAATTGCAAGGCGGCGCTGTTTGCCATCGATACCTTTTTCGAACAGTCGGGCCAGCGTTTGCCGATCATGATTTCCGGCACGGTCACCGATGCATCAGGCCGAATCCTGTCCGGGCAAACCGTGCCGGCATTCTGGAATTCGGTGCGCCATGCAAAGCCTCTCACGGTCGGCCTCAATTGTGCGCTGGGCGCCGCGCTGATGCGTCCGTACGCCGAAGAGCTGTCTAAAATTGCCGACACATTCGTCTGTATCTATCCCAACGCCGGCTTGCCGAATCCGATGTCGGACACCGGCTTCGATGAAACACCCGATGTCACTTCTTCACTGTTGGAAGATTTTGCGGAAAGCGGCTTTGTCAATATCGCGGGCGGTTGCTGCGGCACCACGCCCGAGCATATCAAGGCGATCGCGGAAGTGGTTGCGACAATTGCGCCGCGCAAGGTTCCAGAAAGTACGCACACAATGCGCCTGTCCGGGCTGGAGCCATTCACAATCGATGATGATTCCCTGTTCGTCAATGTCGGCGAGCGCACCAATGTCACCGGTTCAAAGGCATTTGCACGCCTGATCCTCAACGAGCAATATGACGAGGCATTGGCAGTGGCGCGCCAGCAAGTCGAGAACGGTGCGCAAATCATCGATATCAACATGGATGAAGCGATGCTCGATTCAGTCGCGGCGATGACCCGATTCCTGAACCTGATCGCATCCGAACCGGATATCTCGCGCGTGCCGATCATGATCGATTCTTCCAAGTGGTCGGTGATCGAGGCTGGCTTGAAATGCGTGCAGGGCAAGTCCGTCGTCAATTCGATTTCGATGAAAGAAGGCGAACAGGAGTTCCTGCGCCAGGCCAGCCTGTGCCGCCGTTACGGCGCGGCCGTGATCGTGATGGCTTTCGATGAAAAGGGACAGGCCGACACCTTTGAACGCAAGATCGAGATTTGCCGGCGCGCTTATGATCTGCTCACCGGCAAGGTGGGATTTCCGCCGGAAGACATTATTTTCGATCCCAACATTTTTGCGATCGCAACCGGCATTGAGGAACACAATAATTACGCCGTCGATTTCATCAATGCGACGCGCTGGATTCATGAGAACCTGCCGCATGCCAAGATCAGTGGCGGCGTATCGAACGTCAGCTTCAGTTTCCGCGGCAACGACCCGGCGCGCGAAGCGATTCATACGGTATTCCTTTACCACGCGATCAAGGCTGGAATGACGATGGGAATCGTGAACGCCGGCATGGTCGGTGTCTATGACGATCTCGACCCGGTGTTGCGCGAGCGCGTGGAGGATGTGGTACTGAACCGCCGCGATGATGCGACCGAGCGCATGATTGAAATCGCCGGCACGCTGAAGGCCGGCGGCAAGAAGGAAGAACAGAGTCTCGAGTGGCGCAACGGTACCGTGCAGAAGCGGCTGGCGCACGCGCTGGTGCATGGCATCACCCAGTGGATCGTCGAGGATACCGAAGAGGCGCGCCAGGAGTTGCTGGAAAACGGCGGGCGGCCGATTCATGTCATCGAGGGACCGCTGATGGACGGCATGAACATCGTCGGCGATCTGTTCGGCCAGGGAAAAATGTTTTTGCCGCAGGTCGTCAAGTCGGCGCGCGTGATGAAGCAGGCAGTGGCGCACCTGATTCCCTATATCGAAGAAGAGAAGCTGCTGGAAGAAAAAAGGACGGGTGTCGCGGCCAAGCCGAAGGGCAAGATCGTCATCGCAACCGTCAAGGGCGACGTCCATGACATTGGCAAGAATATCGTCTCGGTCGTCCTGCAATGTAATAACTTTGAAGTCGTCAACATGGGCGTGATGGTGCCATGCTCGGAAATCCTGGCCAGGGCCAAGGCCGAGAATGCCGATATCATCGGCCTGTCGGGCCTGATCACGCCGTCGCTGGAAGAAATGGCTTATGTCGCGAAGGAGATGCAGCGCGATCCGCATTTCCGCACGCTGAAAATTCCGTTGCTGATCGGCGGCGCAACGACTAGCCGCGCACATACCGCGGTCAAGATCGCGCACAATTATGAAGGGCCCGTGGTCTATGTGCCCGATGCGTCGCGTTCGGTATCGGTGGCGCAGTCGCTGCTGACGCCGGAGCAGCGCGATCAGTATATCGCGGAGATCGCGCAAGACTATGCGCGGATTCGTGAGCAGCATGCGAATAAAAAGGCAGTGCCGTTGCTATCGATCGCCGATGCGCGCAAGAATAAGGCGCGGCTGGCATTCGATGGAAAATTTGCGCCGGTAAAGCCGAAATTCATCGGCCGCCGCGTGTTCAGGAACGTGGACCTGGCAACGCTTGCGCAATACATCGACTGGGGGCCGTTTTTCCAGACCTGGGATCTGGCCGGGCCATTCCCCGCCATTCTGAAAGATGAGGTGGTCGGCGAGTCGGCCAGCAAGGTATTTGAAGAAGGACAGGCATTGCTGAAAAAAGTGATCGATGGACGCTGGCTCACCGCCAATGGCGTGATCGCGCTGTTGCCCGCCAATAGCGTCAATGACGATGACATTGAAATCTATACCGATGAAACCCGCGCCCAGGTTGCCTTCACCTATTATGGCTTGCGCCAGCAGACGGTCAAGCCGGTGATTGACGGCGTGGCCCGACCGAACCAATGTCTGGCCGATTTCATTGCGCCGAAAGAATCGGGCGTGGCCGATTACATCGGCATGTTTGCCGTGACGGCCGGCATCGGCATCGAGAAATACGAAAAGCGTTTCGAAGATGCGCATGACGATTATTCGTCGATCATGCTGAAGTCGCTGGCCGACCGGCTGGCGGAAGCATTCGCCGAGCATTTGCATGAGCGCGTGCGCAAGGATCTCTGGGGTTATGCGCAGGATGAAGCCCTGGGCAATGAAGCCCTGATCAAGGAAGCGTATTCCGGCATCCGTCCGGCGCCCGGTTATCCGGCCTGCCCCGAGCATACCGTCAAAGCCGATATGTTCAGGCTATTGCAATGTGAAGAGATTGGCATGCAGCTGACCGATTCATTCGCGATGTTTCCGGGCGCCTCGGTGTCGGGATTCTATCTTGCGCATCCGGAGTCGAAGTACTTCAGTGTCGGCAAGATCGGCGCCGACCAGGTGAACGATATGGTGGCGCGGCGCGGGGTTTCGAAGGAAGATGCCGAGCGCTGGCTGGCTCCTAATTTGTCGTGATGCCCTTTTAAGGAAATCAGGTAAATTCAAATAATTGAATCCAATCCGGAAAAGCCGCCGTATATCCATTACGCACCGAAGATCAGCACTCGAAACGAAACAATGCTGATCCCGGGCCGGCTTTTTCAACCACCTTTTCCGGAGATTCAAAATGAATGCCAAACACTTAATCGCTACGATTGCCCTGACTGTTGCCGCTGGCTCTGTGTTCGCACAAAGCAAGGAATCCATCCCAGCCGATGCGAATTTTGTTTCGACAAAATCGCGTGCTGAAGTCATCGCTGAACTGAAAGACGCCTATAACTGGGGCATGCTTGGCACGCGGGATGGCGCGGACTGGAAAATCACCACCGGTAAAAGCATGATGACAAACACCGAAGCGGTCAGCAAACCGATGCCGATGACAATGCCGAAAACCTCGGGCATGCGCTCGGATATTTATTTCGGTGCCTGATTTAAAGCATTAAAATAGGGCCGGCCAGTGGTTACTGGTCGGCTTTCTAATTGGAAAGTCTTGTAGGTTGAGCCTGTTAATCTGCCTGCTTGATCTGCCTGCTTGATCTGCCTTCTTGATTGATCTTATTGATCTACATTAAGTAAAGCGCTGGCAACATGCTTTCACTTCGTTAAGTATTTTCTATTCTGTTATTCTACAGACACTTATTACAACAATTTCGTGCCAGAAAGCTCTGTGCTCTGACCCAATACTCAATGATTTGGCAAACCGGCTGGACCAAACGCAAGCTGTTCGTCGTAGCGGCGTGCATGATTGTTACCCTGATTGGTACCTTGATCGTAACGAACTTCGCATCAAGCGAAAATTCAATACGACAGGAGATCCCGCGCCTTTATTCGATTGCCGATCCGCAATTTGAACGATCGCTGGGCGTAATCCTGGGGCCGCAAATTGTGGACGGCAACAAGTTCGATGCGCTATTAAATGGGGATCAGATATTTCCGGCAATGCTGGAGGCGATACGCGGTGCCAAAAAGACCATCACTTTCGAAACCTATATTTACTGGTCGGAGGAAATTGGAAAAGAGTTTGCGCAAGCCTTGTCCGAACGTGCGCGCGACGGGGTAAAGGTGCACGTGCTGCTAGACTGGGTCGGCAGTAACAAAATGGAGGGCGCCAGTCTTGAGGAAATGAAGCAGGCTGGCGTGGAAGTCAGGCATTACCATCCGCTACGCTGGTATAACCTGGGTCGCATGAACAACCGGACTCACCGTAAATTGCTGGTCACCGATGGCCGCATCGGGTTTACCGGCGGGGTCGGGATTGCCGGTCAATGGACCGGCAACGCGCAGGACCCGGCGCATTGGCGCGATTCCCATTTCCGGGTCCAGGGACCAGTCGTGGCGCAAATGCAGGCGGTATTTCTTGAAAACTGGATTAAAACCACCGGCCAGGTACTGCATGGAGCGGACTATTTTCCGGCGCTCCAGCCGGTCGGGTCAGGCAAGGCGCACGTATTCAGCAGTTCCCCGTCCGGCGGCAGTGAAAAGATGCACCTGATGTATCTGCTGGCAATCACCGCTGCACAACATACCATCCATTTGTCCAATTCTTATTTTGTACCTGATGAAATGACCCGCCAGGCCCTGACTGATGCACTCAAGCGCGGCGTCAAGGTACAAATAATCACGCCCGGTGAACATATCGATACTGATACGGTGCGTAACTCATCGCGCGGATTATGGGGCGAGCTGCTCGAGGCCGGTGCGGAAATATATGAATATCAACCTACCATGTATCATTGTAAGGTCATGATCGTCGATGGCAAGATGGTGTCGGTAGGCTCGACGAATTTCGACGATCGGTCATTCAAGATGAATGATGAAGCAAACCTGAATATTTATGATGCCGATTTTGCTGAACAGCAAATTAGCGTGTTTCAACAGGATTTGAAAAAGTCGCGCCGCATTACTTATGCCCAATGGCAAAACCGGCCCTTGTCTGAAAAGGCGATCGAACACGCCGCCGCGATGCTGGGGCCTTTGTTATAGCTAGTCGCGGGTTCAAAAATCACGGTTTTTTTTGAACCTGTGCCTGGACCATCCAGGAGGCTGCAAAACCCATGTTCATCAATGGAGTAGGTACCGCAGTACCTCCCAGGTCTTTTTCGAAGGCCGAATGCTGGAACGCGTTCAAGTCATCGGACTGGTTCCATCGTCTTGGCCCGCGCGCTCATGCCATTGCGCAAGCGGTGCTATTGCGCGACAACGGCATCGATTCGCGCCACCTTGCCCTGCCTTCCCTGGATGACGTTTTCGCCATCGATCCGGATACCCTGGCAGGCCGTTTTTCCAAGCATGCGCCCCAGCTCGCTTCCGATGCGGGCGCCGCTGCGCTGGCACAGGCGCAGCTCGACGGGCAGCGGATCGATGCCGTGATCGTCAGCACTTGCACCGGTTATCTCTGTCCCGGCCTTTCCGGCTACGTAATTGAACGGCTCGGCCTCAGGCCGGAGGTCCAGGCCTATGACCTGGTCGGCCAGGGTTGTGCGGCGGCGATGCCGAACCTCCGGATGGGGAACGCCCTGCTCGCATCCGGACAATGCGACTATGTACTGTCGGTATGCGTCGAGGTATGCAGCGCTGCCATGTATCTCGATGATGATCCGGGGGTGCTCATCAGCGCTTGCCTGTTCGGCGATGGCGCCGGCGCGGCGGTGCTCTCGCGCGAGCCGGCCAGTCATCGTCGCAGCGTTGAATGGAAGCATGGCAGATCGCTCACTGATCCAGCTTGCCGCGACGCCCTGTACTTTGAACAAAGGCATGGCATGTTGCGCAATATCCTGACGCGCCGGGTGCCGCGCCTTGCGGCCGAACATGCGCATGAATTGTTCAGCACCGTATTGGATGATGCCGGTATCAGGCAGGACGATATTCAAGCCTGGATCATGCACGCGGGCGGGCGCGATGTGCTCCAGGCCTTGCAAAAGCAGTTCGAGCTGGACGCGGATGCTTTCCGTTATAGTGCCGAAATGCTGCGCCGTTATGGCAACTTGAGCAGTGCATTCGTGTATTTCGTGCTGCAGGCCGCGCTCGACGATGATGCGCCGGGCGGCTGGTGGTGGATGTCATCTTTCGGCGCCGGCTTCAGCTGTCACGGCGCATTGCTCGCGGTCGACTGACCCCGCTGGAGGCGAGTTGATGAATCTGCCGCGCAGCGTACATCCCGAGACTCTCGATCATCTCGCCGAGTGCGATCCGCTTGCCGTACGCTCGCGTGCCGACCTGCGCCGCATCAACCGCTTCATGCGCACGCGTGCCATCATGGCGCGCGCCATGCAGGATGCGGTCGCCGCACCGCGTCGCATTGTCGAACTGGGTGCCGGCGACGGCACCCTGATGCTCGGCATTGCGCGTGCGTTGGCACGTCGCTGGCCGGGCGTGCACCTGACGTTGCTGGACCGCCAGGATCTCGTCACGCAGCAAACCCTGGATGCCTTTGACGCGATTGGATGGCAAGCCGAGCGGTGCGTCGCCGATGTGGCCGAATGGCTTGCGCAACCAGTGCGCGGCCGGCATGACCTGATCCTGGCGAACCTGTTCATTCATCACTTCGAAGACCGGCAACTGACCTCCATGCTGGCCGCAATCGCGGAACGTACCAATGCCTTTTTCATTTGCGAACCGCGCCGCGCCTTGTTGCCATTGGCCGGCAGCCGCCTGGTTGGACTGATCGGGGCCAATGCCGTGACGCGCGAGGATGCGGTGCTGAGCGTCCATGCCGGGTTTACCGGCAAGGAGTTATCGGCATTGTGGCCGCGACAGCAGCATGCATGGCGCCTGGCCGAGTATCCCGCGGGCTTGTTCAGTCATTGTTTTCTCGCCGTGCGCGGTGCTGCGCCATGAAAACCCGCTTCGACGCCATCATTATCGGGGCCGGCCCGGCGGGCAGCAGCGCAGCCATCCTGCTGGCGCTGGCCGGCTGGTCGGTCGCGGTGGTCGAGAAGCAGTCTTTCCCGCGCCGCAAGGTGTGCGGAGAATGCATCGCCGCCGGCAACCTGGCGCTGTTCGATGCGCTTGGCATCGGAGTCGAGTTCGATGCGATCGCGGGACCGCCATTGAGCCAGGTGGCCCTGATGAGCGGCAAGCTGTGCATCGCGGCCGATTTGCCGCCGCTTGCGCATCCGCGCCATCGCTGGGGCCGGGCGCTTGGGCGGGAACGTCTTGACACGTTGCTGCTGGAGCGCGCGCGGCAGGCAGGCGCAACCATCCTGCAGCCATGGCGGGCTGAGGCGATTCATGGCGGCGCCGGCGCCTTCCAGTGCGAGGTTCGCGCGGTCGGCGAGCATGGCGCCGCCATGCGCCTGACGGCGCCGGTTCTGATCGCAGCCCACGGCTCGTGGGAACGGCGGCCGCGCGCCGCACCGGAAGCACTGCCGCCGCAAAGGCATGCCGACCTGTTTGCCTTCAAGGCGAATTTTATCGATGCGGAACTGGCCGCCGGCTTGTTGCCGGTGCTTGCCTTCGACGGCGGCTATGGCGGGATCGTGGTGGCCGAAGACGGGCTCGCGACGCTGGCCTGCTGCATCCGGCGCGACCGTTTGCGCGCATGCAGAAGCGGAATGCCGGGAGCGCAGGCAGGAGAGGCGGTCGAACGGATGCTTAAAGCCGCCTGCGGCGGCGTGCGGCAAGCGTTGTCGGGGGCACGCCGGCAAGGTTCCTGGCTCGGCATCGGGCCGATCCGTCCGGGCATCCGGTTGCATGCCGGCGGCGGCGTTTTTCTGATTGGGAATGCCGCGGGAGAAGCACATCCGATCATCGGGGAAGGCATCAGCATGGCGATGCAGTCTTCCTGGCTTTTGTGCGAGCGCCTGCTCGGCGACAATGCCGCGATCCGTGGCGGCGGGCCGCAACAGCGGGTGCAGCGCGACTACACGTTGGCATGGAAACGTTGTTTTGCAACGCGCATCCGCGTGGCTGCCTGGTTCGCTCACCTGGCGATGCGGCCGGGGCTGGCGTCGGGCCTGCTGCCGCTGTTGCGCCAGTGGCCGGGAGTTTTGACGCAGGCAGCGCGTATCAGCGGCAAGACCAGGCTGGCGGTTAATCCGCAGGCAATCGAAACCATGCTCGGCAATCAGTCACTATCCTCCATTCACCAGTCAGCCTTGCAGGAGTAATACTCATGTCAACGCTTGAACGATTACAAACCATCCTCATCAACAGCTATCCGCTGCAACGTGATGCCTTGGTGCCGGAAGCGCGCCTTGAACATCTCGAAATCGACTCGCTGGGCGTGATGGAGCTTTTTTTCAGCATTGAAGACGAGTTCAAGCTCAGTGTTCCGAACGAGCAGCAAGATCTCGCGACGATCGGCGACGTAGTAACCTATATCGACCGCCTCATTGCCGAACAACACCGGGTCGATACGACCAGCGGCGCCGCTTCATGAAGCGCGTCGCTGTCACAGGCATAGGCGTGGTATCGCCGCTGGGGAACGATCGAGAGGCTTTTTTCGCTGGCGTTGCGGCCGGCCGTTCCGGCGTCAGGCGCCTGGACGCGGCGTTTTGCGAACGACTGCTGGCGCCGATCGCGGCGCCGGTGCAGCTTGCGGTTGATGATTACTTCGCCGCGCCGAAACTGCGTATGCTGGATCGGGTAAGCCAGTTCGCCCTGCATGCGGCGGACCAGGCGGTTGCCGACGCCGGCATCGAATTCGCGGCGGAAAACCGCGAGCGTGCCGGCGTATTCCTTGGTACCGGAATGGGCGGCTCGCAGACCACCGACGAGGGCTATCAAACCATTTACGGCGAGCGTTCGGATCGCGTCAAGCCGTTCAGCGTCCTGATGGCGATGAACAATGCCGCCGCCTCATGGATCGCCATCGCACATGACCTGCGCGGGCCGAACCTGACCTTTTCAACGGCCTGTTCCTCGTCGGCGGTGGCGATCGGCGAAGCATGGCGCAGGATAGCCGGCGGTGAAGCCGACCTGATGATTGCCGGGGGCAGTGAAGCGCCGCTGACCTTCGGCGTGCTCAAGGCATGGGAAGCCTTGCGCACGCTGGCAGCCATCGACCCGGCCGACGCAGCGGCTTCCTGCAAACCGTTTTCCGCCGCCCGCAGCGGCCTGGTGCTCGGTGAAGGGGCGGCGATTGTGGTGCTGGAGGAATGGGAGCACGCACGGCGGCGCGGCGCCCGCATCGATGCCGAGCTGACCGGCTATGGCCTGTACACCGATGCGGCGCATATCACCCGACCCAGCGTTGAAGGCCAGGCCGGCGCGATGCGGCTGGCGCTGGCGGCGGCGGGGGTGCAGCCGTCCGCGATCGACTATATCAATGCCCACGGCACGGCTACGGTGGCCAATGATGCGGTGGAGACCGCCGCCATCAAGGACGTATTCGGTCAGCATGCGTATCGCGTGCCGGTCAGTTCTACCAAGGCGGTGCATGGCCACTTGCTGGGGGCAGCCGGCGCGCTGGAATTCATCGCCGCGATTCTGGCGATGCAAGCATCGACCATCCCGCCGACCATGCATCTCCATGCGAGCGATCCGGAATGCGATCTGGATTATGTGCCGTTACGCGCGCGCGAAGGGGTGACGCTGCGCACGGTGATGTCGAACTCGTTCGCGTTCGGCGGCACCAATGCGGTGCTGGTTGCCCGCGCTCCATAAGAGTCAGGAGGCTGGCGCGCCCTCGACGAACACTTTCAATTCGCCCGGCTCAAGCCGTATCCACGATTCGTTGGTCGTCAATGGTTCGGTGACGATGATTGCAACGCGGTCGTTCGGCGTCGTCACCTGTGAAAAGTCGACGCTCATATCTTCATCGGACAAACGCGCTTCGGCAAAGGGATACTGGCGCACGATATAGTGCAGGTTGGTGGCGCAATGCGCGAACAGGGCCGAGCCATCGGATAGCATGATGTTGAAGACGCCATGGCTGCCAATCTCGTTGGTCAGTTCGCGCAGCGCAACAGTCAGGTCGGCCAGCGACGGCAGGATATCGCCGAAGCGTTTGCGCAGCTGCTGCAGCAGATAGCAGAATGCCAGTTCACTGTCGGTGGTGCCGACCGGACGATAAGGGCCGTCCAGAAGCGGCGAAAAATTCTTGAGGTCGCCGTTATGGGCGAAAACCCAGTAACGACCCCATAGTTCACGCACGAACGGATGGCAGTTTTCAAGTGCGATCCGGCCCTGGGTCGCCTTGCGGATATGCGCAATCACGTTTTTCGACTTGATCGGGCAGCGCCTGATCAGTTCCGCGATCGGCGATTCCACCGCAGCCTGGTAATCGACAAAGTGGCGCACGCCGGCGCCCTCGAAGAACGCGATACCCCAACCGTCGTTATGCGTGTCGGTGCGGCCGCCACGCGTTGCGAAGCCGGTAAAACTGAACACAATGTCGGTCGGTACATTGCAGTTCATTCCTAGAAGCTGGCACATGGCTTGAAAACAATGATGTTTTAATCGGAACAGGTAAATACAGTATCACGGTTGGCGCCGCCCAGACCCATTGCATGCGGGAAAACGGGAATTAATTCGTCAGAATTATTTTCTGCACCATGGGTCGGATTCCGGATGGGGATATTGCGCATTCATGAATTCAATGAAGCTGCGGACCTTTGCCGACAACAGGCGGCGGCTGGGGTAGACCAGCATCACTGAAATCTGTCCGAGGTGGTAGTCGGGCAGCAGCCGTATCAGCCGCCTGTTCCGCAGATCGTCGCTCAGGACATAGGAGGGACTGACCATGATCCCCATGTCAGCTGCGGCGCAATGGCGCAGCAAGTCGCTATTATTGGACAGCAATTTGCTGGAGATCGGAATATTCACCGTATGCTCAGGACCCACCATGGGCCACTGATTACGCAGCACGTCCATGTTCGAAAAATTCAGGCAGGCATGGCTGGAGACGTCTTCCGGCACTTGGGGCGCGCCGTAACGCTCGATATACCCGGGGGATGCGCACATCAGCACTTCGGCAAGGCCGAGCTGGCGCGCAATCATGCTGGCGTCGAATTTTTGCAAGCCGGTCAGTATGCCGGCGTCGTATCCCTCTTCCACCAGATCGACGTTGCGCTCCGATAGTGTTACATCGAGCACCACGTCGGGATGGGCTTTCGCATAAGCCGGCAAGAGGGCAGCAAGATGCTCCCTGCCAAATCCGGGCATGGAATACAGACGCAGCGTGCCGCGCGGATTTTGCGAGTGCGAAGAGGCAATCGCATCGGCTTCGTCAATTTCCTGCAGGATGCGATGCACGCGTTCGAGGTAAGCGTGGCCGGTTTCAGTCAATGACAATCTGCGCGTGGTGCGATTGAGCAGGCGAGTGCCAAGGTGTGTTTCGAGATCGGCGACGTGGCGCGTCACCACGGCGCTGGAAATGTCGAGTACTTGGCCGGCTTTGGCGAAACTGCTGTGCTCGACCACTTTAGCGAAAACCCGCATCGATTGCAGACGATCCATATTTCAAGTTCCTTATTATTTCTAAATCAGAAATAGTTAATTGCGATTATTCATCTTTTTCATATTCCACACAATAGATAAACTGGCTTCATCGATGAGCACACAAACAAATGCGTGCGACTCACCGAGACGGGACCGGTGTGCCACCGGACCGGACTCTTTTGCCTTTTTTGGAGAATAAAATGAATGCCAAACAATTAATCGCTGCTTTTGCCGTGTTGACCGCCGCCGGTTCCGCCTCTGCCCAGTTCACCGAGCACGTCGCCCCCGACGCTAATTTTGTCTCCACCAAAACCCGCGCCCAAGTGATTTCCGAACTGAACCAGGCTTATGCCGAAGGCACGCTGGTGACAGTTGACGGTGCTAACTATCCCTCGCTGCGTCCTGCTCCCAGCTCGCGGACGCGGGAAGTAGTTCGCGCCGAAGTACTCCAGGCGCCGCGCAATGTCGGCGGCCGCGTGAATGGCGACCTGTATTTCGGAGACTAAGTCATTCGCCATGGGTTCGTGAAAATACTATCCGTGGTAATCATAAAAGCGCCTGCAAAGGCGCTTTTTAATTTGGACCGGCTGGCCGTTCCGATAGCGGCAACAGGGCAGACCGGCACCGCCATAACCCATGACCTGAAGCCAGGTACTTTTGCTCGAATGGCGTGATCGGGGCGCTTGCGCCCTGTTGTGCCAAACCGCGTGGTTGATCGTGCGGGTAATAAGGTTCCACCGCCACGTCGGCGCCAGTTAACTGCGCCAGCGCGGCGGCACATTCTTCAATATAAATCCGCCAGTTGCTGCGGCATTCAAAATGCCCGCCCAGTGCCACCACAGTCGGGAACACAGGATGTCCATGCCAGCGTCGCGCGAGATGGCGCTTTTTCGGCCAGGGATTTGGATACAGTAAATAATGCCGATCCGGCGTGATTCCCTCCTGCTGCATTAACCGCCAGTAATCGACCAGGTCGGCACGAACCCGTGTGCAGTTGGATGGCACTGCGCCCTGCCAGTTGGTCCGACGCGCAAGTCGATCCTGAGATTGATCAATTCCGATAACAAAATGATTCGGAAACCGGGTAGCCAGATGCAGGGTCGACAAACCGACGCCGCAACCGGAGTCGATGATCAGCGACTGATGGCCGGACGCTTTCCACGCAGCTAATGAGGTATCGAATGCAGCGCGGTTATACGCAGTGATCGGCTTTAGAAATTGTGTGGATGCGTGTCTGGCAACCTGAACCGCAAGTTGATCGTGAATACCGGTTTGGTTGCTATGGATGGGATTGGAATTGGCGTGCATGGATACTGCAACTTCGTGGCATATCGCGGTATATCGCGACGCCTGGCGCCATGGCGCAGCGACTTCGCTACGCCATGGCGCCAGGCGCCGTCCGACGTGGTTAGTGGAAAACCACCGGCTGGCTCATTAATAAATCATAGTTACCTAAAAAGGCGTCGATTTCCTCAACACTCGGTTCTGTCGCAATCAGAGTTTCGACATTTTTTCGGAATGCTTCAGCTAGGGTGCCCCCGATAAATATTTCCTTCTTGCCGGGCTTGTCCATGATTTCATAACCGCCGAAGCGTAATGCTTCCCGACCATCATCGGCACCGAATTCGACCACGCTATATTGCTCGCTGTTATAGATTAGGTTCATTTGCACTCCTTTATGCAATTGGTACGGAATCGGACCTTTTACTTCTTACTTCAGCACATGGCGTTAACAAGCCGAATTTCAAGTCTTTGATCGAACAAATGGCAAAGAGGAATGATGGAATGGATATTTAAGTACTTATGCTTGTAAATCTTTAGTTAAATTAAGATATGCGTCGTAGGGAACTGTTGTCAGAAAGTGTTTGATTTGCTCGAGATGGCTCACGCTTGCAAGACTGATGAAGAGTTGTTCAGGAGGATGCCTGAGGATCCGGTTAAGCGTCACGCGCATTGTCAGGTTGCCTATGCAACATGGACAACTCGGCGCAATACGTACGGATTGCAATCCCGGGTAACCGGCTGAAGCAGGAGATGCAGGAGGAAACGAAGCAGGGAGCGAAGCAGGAAAATTTGTATTGCCGTCGGCCATTCCTTCGAGAATAAGCGTGGTGCGGTACTCAGGCCGGATCACAGCAGCAATGGCCGCTTCTCTGGCGGCGGCACTGGGACCGGTGACCAGGGTAGTCAAAGTCCTGTTATTGTGGGGCATCACCGCTTGCGGGTCATCCCCCCGCTTTTGGGTCATCCCCCTTTTCTCGCAAGCTTGCCCGGTTCAACGCCCAATTGTTTGAGCTTGCGATACAGGTGAGTACGCTCAAGGCCGGTGCGTTCTGCGACCCGCGTCATGCTGCCGCCTTCACGTACAAGATGGTGCTCGAAATAGGCGCGCTCGAATGCATCGCGTGCCTCACGTAGCGGCAATTCAAATGAAACGGTGAATCCCTGCTCGCTTGAAGCAGGCATGACGGGAGCGACGCTTGCGCTGATCGGAGCGCCGCCGTAGGCAGGATGGTTGGCCTGGGAAGTGCCGTCCGCTTCAAGCGCCGACAGGGCCGGCCGGCCAATCGGATTCAGTGCGGCAGTGCGTACCGGTTCCTGGCCGCGCGTCAGCGCTTGCTGAACTGCTTTCAAAAGTTTTTGCAGGGAGATCGGCTTCTCGAGAAAATTGAGCGCACCAATGCGTGTCGCCTCCACCGCCGTATCAATGGTTGCATGTCCTGACATCATGATTACAGGCATGGTGAGCAATCCATCGCGCTGCCATTCCTTCAGCAAGGTCACGCCATCGGTGTCCGGCATCCAGATATCAAGCAGCACCAGGTCTGGCGCACCTTCCGCACGCGACTCGCGCGCCTGCTGGGCATTCTCGGCGGTGGTGACGACATGCCCCTCATCCCCGAGAATCTCGGACAGCAGTTCGCGTATTCCCATTTCATCATCGACTACCAGTATATTTGCCATTTAAATACCTTCGTTTTTACAGTTCTCCCTACTCGCGGTCTATTTTACTTCTGTAGTAATTTCCAGTAGTGCTTAATTAGCAGGCGCTAACTTTAACAGCAGGATCATTATTTTAGCGCCGTTCCCTTCAGTTCGATTCTGGATGTCGATCCGGCCCCCGTGCTCGTCGATGATTTTCTTCACCATCGCGAGGCCGAGGCCGGTACCGCGCGGCTTGGACGTTATATAGGGTTCAAACGCGCGCGCCAGGATTTTGCTTGAAAAGCCAGGACCATTATCTGTAATCGACAAGCGTACCGCCGTGCGTACGCTGCCATCGGAACTTTCATAATGGATTGCCTCGGTTACCACATCAATCCGCGCCGGCGCCACACCCTGGGCGCGCTCCGCCACCGCATCCTGCGCATTTTGCAAGAGATTATGAACCACTTGGCGCAATTGGGTCGCATCGCCCATGACTTTCGGCAACGCAGGAGCCAGTATCGCATGGATTGGTTCACGCTCGTCTCCGCTCACGTAGAGGCCGAGGATCTCCTCGACCAGCGAGTTCAGGTTCAGTGGCGACAGCACCGCCGGCGGCGTTTTTGCATAGTCACGGAAGTCGTCGACCATGCGCTTCATCGCCGTGACCTGGCTGACAATGGTGTTGGTCCCCTTGTTCAGCATCGCGGCATCGGTCGGTGCGAGTTTTCCCTCGAGCTTCATCTGCAGCCGTTCCGCCGACAATTGGATCGGGGTCAGCGGATTCTTGATTTCGTGCGCAAGGCGTCTGGCGACTTCGCCCCAGGCAATCGAGCGCTGCCCGGAAATCACGTCGGAAATATCGTCGAACACAACTACATAGCCGGTGCCGCTTTCGACCGGCAGCCGCGAGCCGCGCGCCAGCAGCGTGATATCGTTCTCGACTTCCACCTTGTCGCTGGTGCGCGGAATCTCGATCTGCAGCTGCCAGTGCAGGCCGCCCGATCCGATTCCTCCAGGCGCCGACTGCGCGCTCTGTTCGGAAAAAGCCCTGGTCACCACTTCGGCAAACGTCTTCATGCCGTCGATCTCCGCCAGCGGCTTGCCTATGCCTGGCGCAAAATCGTGTTGCAGGATCCGTGCAACAGACTGGTTGCAGGTCACCAGCCGAAACTGCCCGTCCAGCACCATAACGCCGGCCGACATATTGGCAAGCACCGATTCGAGGTAGGCTTTGGCGTTTTCCAGCTCGGCCCGGTTTTTTTCGACCGCTGCTCGTGCATCGAACAGCTGGCGCGTCATGGTATTGAATGATTGCGTCAGCGTGCCGAGTTCGTCCGAGGTGGCGACGATCGGTCGCGGCGACAGGTTTCCCTCGGCGATCGCCTTGGTTCCCTCGGCCAGCAATAGCAGCGGCTTGGCAAGGCTGTTTGCAATCAGGAAGGCGCTCGTGATCGCCCCGAAAATCGCCAGCAGCAACGTCAGGGTCAGCGTTACGATATAGATTTTGCGCAGCCCGGTCCGCGCCAGTGAACGCTCCTGGTATTCGCTATAGGCGGCGCGCAAGGCTTCCGCGTTGGTCGCCAGCTGGGACGGCACCGGTTGCAGCAACTGCAGGAAGCGCGATTCATTTTGCAGCGACAGCTGATCGGTTTTGCCGGGAATCGCCACCACTACGCGCAAGCGCAATCCGGCCGTGCCGGATTCGACCGAGCCGGTGGCGGAAGTACCCGCCTTGCGTGCGGTCTCGAGATTGTCGGGCGCGCCTTCGATCGCGGCATAGGCCCGCGTCATGCGGGCCTGCTGCAGCATCGAGGTGGTCGGAAGCTCGGGCACCAGCTTGCCGAGCGCGCCGCCGACGCTGGCGACAATGCGGCCATTGGCTGTGACGATCAGCGCCTCCGGCATCTGGTTTTGTTCGCGTAGCCGCGATAGCTGGGTAATCTGGGCCGCATCCGAATATTCGGACAGCTCGACGGCCATGCCGCGGGCGTCTGCGGTCAGGTCCGCCAGCGACGAATCGAGCGCGGAACGGCCCAGGTTCAGGCCGGCTTCAAGCGCCGATTCGACCCTGACGTCGAACCACGATTCAATCGAGCGCGATACGAATTGCACCGAGACCAGGTAGATAAGGACGCCCGGCAAAATCCCGATTACGGCAAACAGCAGCACTAGCCGCGCCATCAGCCGCGAGCCGAATTTGCCGCGCCGGTGACGCTTGTAAAGACGGGTGAGGAGCAAGGTCACCAGGCATAGAAGCGCCACCGCAATCAGCGCATTCAAGCCCAATAACCATGGATAATGCCGATCGAAGAATGCTGAATTCGCGGAAGCCGACGCCAGCAGGAACAGCAGGATGCAAATGATCGCGCCGCCCACTACCAGCACATAACGAAGGACACGCGTCACTTGCGGTCCTCCGCCTTGAAGGTGAAATATTTCCAGTCCGACGAGACCCGCCAGTCGCTGCTGTTCATGGCATGGACCTGGAATGGTTTAGGCAACTGGGCGACATCCAGTTCCATGTGGATAGCGACATTGTAGGTTTCGCCAGGCTTGAGTGCGCCTTTGCCGGCGACCAGCCAGCGGCTCGGCCGCCGTATCATGGACAAGGCATCTTCCAGCGTGCTGAAGTTTTGCTGCAGGCTGCCACTGACTACCGTGCGGTATTGGCGCGTCAACAAATTGTAGGAGATGCGAACAGTCTGGGACGCGGTGATCGCCTTTTCATCGAACCAGTACCAGCGCGGACGGGTGATTTCGACCTCGGTCGTGAAATAGAGCGGAATGCCGCGCGCCAGAGCGTCTTCCAGGCCCGGGTTCAACTGGACGCCGAAGGTGGCCGACAGCTTGTACCCCTCGTCCGTGCTCTCCAGGTGAGCCTGCGTGATCTCGATACCTTCGGCGGCGTGGGCCCGGGAGACTATCAAGCCTGACGTAAAAATCAACGCCATCGATAGCCAGAAGGTGAGAATAAATCGTCGAGTCACTCGTGGGGCCGGAGTTCAATCCGCAGAAGTCGTTTGGGGAAGTGTATCAAACCGCCGGTTTTTGGAACAGCGCGTAAAACAACCCATCATGATCATCCTGCTCGCCGGCGGTAGGCAGCAATTGACCGGGCGCAGCCAGCCGCACAGCCTGCTTGCGCACCGCGAACGCCGCGGCCTGCGCCTCGGATTCCTGCGGCCAGACCGAGCAGGTAACAAACAGCAATTTACCACCTGGTTTCAACATCTGCCAAAGGTTGTCGAGAATTTGCGCCGAAAGACTTGCAAGCTGGGTCGCGTCGCCGCGCCGCCGTAGCCACCGGATATCCGGATGGCGCCGCACGATGCCGGACGCGGTGCACGGAACGTCAGCCAGGATCCGGTCGAATGATTTTTTATCCCACCAGGCGCTGCCGCTGGCGTCGCCAAGCTGTAGCGATGCGTTCATTTGAAGGCGTTGCAAATTTTGTTCGATACGCGGCAAGCGCGCCGCATCCTGATCAAGTGCGATCAGGTCGACATTGGCGCATTCGAGGATATGGCCTGTTTTGCCACCCGGCGCGGCGCACGCATCGAGCACGCGCATGCCATCTTGCAGGTCCAGCAGTGGCGCCGCCAGCTGTGCCGCCGCATCCTGCACCGACACCAGCCCTTCCGCAAATCCCGGAATCTGGTTCACCGGGACCGGCTGCGCCAGCCGCACGGCGTGCGCTCCGATCTGCGTCGCCGCCATTGCATTGCCGGCCAGGATGCGCAGGTAATCTTCTACGGTGGTCTTGCGGCGGTTCACCCGCAACGTGAGTGGTGGCGCGCTATTACCGGCCACGAGTATCGCTTGCCAGTCGCGCGGATAAGCCGACTTGGTCGCTTCAATCCACCATGCCGGAAAATTCCAGGCCGCTTCCGGACTTTCCATGACCTGCTGCAGCAGCTCGCTGCGTTCGCGCAAAAAGCGCCGGAGGACTGCATTGACCATCCCTTTTGCATGCGCGATTTCGGCGTCGCCCGAGGCAGCGGTAACAGACTGGTCGACTACCGTAAATGCATCATATGCCGCGTCCTCGGCATTCACGAGCAGGGTCAGCGCACAGTCTAACAGCGCATGCAGCAAGGGTGGTTGGGGTGGCTTATTGGCAAGCAGGGGAATCAGCGCGTCGACCCGCCCGCGCTGGCGCATGGTCCGATAGGCAATGTCTTGCATCGCGCCGCGTGCCTGCGCCGAAGCATTGGTTTTTGCGAAGGTGCGGGTCAGAGCCTGCGGCAGGGCCGCGCCGTCTCTGACCTGCGCTACCGCGTACGCCGCCCCGAGCAGGCTGTATGCGAGCGAGTCGGGCCGTACAAGCTTTTTTGTCAAGTCAAGTCTTCGTGGTCTGGCCGGCATCTTACGTTTCTGAAAAGTGGCATTTCGCCAAAAGTTGCAGCGCGCGCTGAGTTGTGGCTGGTCCCTATTGTATCGCGATGCCTGCAATTCCCATTGAAATGTCCGGGCCTGTGTGGCGTCAAATACCCCAGGCGACTACATGATTTCCCTTTTGTGCCGCGCGCAACATCTCCAGCAGGGGATAGACACGGGTAGCAAAGCTGACTATTTGTGCCGGTTCGTGCTCACGATCCTCGCCGGCGGCGCCATGATGCGCCTCCACGTCATGTTTAACATCTTCAGCGGCGGAATGCATTCTGCTTTGGGCAATCTCGTTTTCCAGCACGGCGATGGCGGGGCCGGTTTCGGCTGCGGTGAAGACGCCCTGTTTCACGTCCTTGCCGACCAGATCAAGGATGCGTTTTGCATGTTCCTTGTACATCACCACATCTGCCGCCGCCTTGGATTTGAATGTGATTAACATAGACTCTCCTTCAATTAAATACGAATGGTAAAACCTTAACACGAGTTCGCAGCACAAGGGTGCCCTTATAAGGAACTTCAACCAAGGTACTGCAACCTGCGACCGGCTTCAACCTGCGATGTCAGCCGGGCTTGAAAGACGTCAGGAAAGTCTCGACCGCATCACGTGAAATTGCCTTTTCCGGACCCACCACGATTGCCTGATAGATGCGCCTGTCGTGTGCCGCGAAACGCGCGAACAAAAGGATAACCTTGTCTCCGCCAGCGCTGCCGGCCGCCTCGATAGTGGTCGCCGGGAGAGCGCCGGGCGTGGCGGCGGCAGCCTTCTCATGGGTGACAGTGCCGTTGATATTCCTGACGAGCGCCGTTTTCATGGCGTTCAGTGCCGGCTGAACCAGCGCCGGCTCCGGAAGCTGCGCACTGCCGACAGCAAACGTGGCGCCGCCAACTTCGGTTGCGGTCATGGTCATGGTCACCCTGATACCGTCCAGATTGACCTCGCGCGAGTGGGTCGACGGTTTGCCGGGCAGGAGAACCACAAAAGGCGCCTCGGCGCCGCGCACTTCGCGCCAATTATAGGAAGGGGAACAGGCGGGCAAACCCAGCATCGCGGCGCCGGCCACGGCAAGCAGCACAGGCCGTAACAGGGAATATAAGCGGGAATAAAAGCGAGAATAAAAGCGGGAAAATTTCGGCATGACCGGGATGGTAACAGGCCGTGCCGCGCGCGGCCAGTCGAGGCCAGGCGTCAAACTATTATCGACGCTGAAAAAAAGCCCGCATACCTTGCGGTTGCGGGCAATAACTTCCAGGGAGTGGCGCTTCGGAGAAGAACCGACTTTATTGTATTGCGCGGCGGATATGTTGACCTTGTGCAGAATCAAGAGAATTAAAAACTGTTAAAAAGCCAAACTTTTACCCATGCCTGCTTTTGCCTATTCCGCTGACTTCTTCGGCTTCAGGAAATTGGTGGTCGTGTCGAACAAACCGGGACGACTGGCGACCCGGTTAAACCGGACGCGCAGCGGATCTTCAATAAACCGGTATGTCCAGCCCGACACGATCAGCAGCACCGCAACAAACAAGCACAGCACCAATGTCGCGGCGAGCGCGCTTTCGACGCGGTCGGTCAGGTAGTCGAAGAACAGGAGCAGCGGCATATGCATCATGTAGATCGAGTAGGAACGCTGACCAAGGACCTGGAACGGCTCGCGGGACAGAAAGGCCGCTAGCGGACCCTGATCATTGCATATCGACAGGATCAGGATGGCGAACACTGCGGGAAACGCGAACCCGGCTGCGGGATAGGCATCGGCCAGCCAGAACAGCAGGCACAATGCGCTCAGTCCGGCCAGCTGCAATATCCTGGCGTCGATTGCAAGATGGCGGCTGACATGAAAAGTCAACGCTCCCAGGAAAAATGAAAACACGGTGCGCGGAAATCCGAAGTCATAGGTCAGCGAAAGACAGCCTCCTTGCGCAAGACAATCATGAACCCGGACCGAAGCGCCAATGCAGATCAGGAGTCCGGCAAGGCTGAGCGCCGCATACAGGGCAAGACGTTTTTTTCCGCCGACTAAAAGACATGCCGCAGCGAACAGCAAATAGGTAAAGAACTCGGTGCTGATGCTCCAGCTCGGGGTGTTCAGAATGAGCCGGTCGAAAATGCCAAGCCCATGGGTCATGGTAAGCACCGCAATAATTTCCGCTGCGCCCGGAATGCTAAAGTCGCGCGCATCGGGATTGCTCAGGAGAGCGGCGTAGCCGTGGGCATAGGCGATTTGTTTGCCTAGTACGATCGCATTGGCCGCTATTACAAAGACAACCGTCGAAAAAACCAGCAGTGGAAATAGGCGGCCGAAGCGCCGAATAAAGAACGAGCGGAATTCCGCCGGCGACCGCATCCTTTCCGAATAGGCTGCACAGATGACAAACCCGCTCAACACAAAAAACAGGTCGACCAGCAGGTATCCGTGACGGATGAATGAAAAATAATCGGCGCCGATCCCGAGGTGATAAAGAGCAACAACTAGCGCCGCGCAACCTCGGCCGCCTTCAAGCGACTTGATCATCAATTAAGAGGTGAATTTAAATATTCCGCACAAATTTGCGGTGAACGCCCTTACCTTATTACTTAAGAGATACCAGGCAATTGATATGTCGCAACGCTTGATTGATGGGACTATTGTGCGGGATTAAAGTTGCGGATAGGCGCGTAATGCAAAGGAACAGCGGACGTGAACAGGACGTGAACAGGAGGCGGCAATAGCACGGTGGACCAAGTGATCGAAAACCGATCGATTTGCCCAGTCGTGCATGCTCACGAACGGCAAATCGATCGTACTGCCGGACTGTCAGAGCGGAATCGTCACATATACGCTTGCCGCATACCTGCCTTTCTCGATATACACGGCACTTGATGGATGCGTCCCGTCAGGGCTCATTTCACGGATGCTGCGGCCTGAGTTGATCAGGTTGGTGTACTGGTCGATTACAGGAAGATTTTCCTGCGCCGCCACTTCTTTCATCGCCGTGACATAGGTATTGAGGACCTGACCGTTGTCGACCGGATTGGGCGTTTCGAATATCACGCGCTTGCTGTAATTCCTTGCTGTCTGCGCCAGGGTCGTCAGGCATGATTTGTAGCGCGAAATACCGACCTCGTTAACCGCATCGTTAATGCCGTGGTTCAGTATGACTACCGTTGCATTGGATGTCGCCATCCGGTCATTCCAGCCGGTGTCGACCAGGGCGCACGCGGTCTGACCATCGACGCCGAGATTGTTGACCTGCTGCCTCGGCGAGGCTGGCAACGCCTCGGCAAACGCTTGCGGCGCGGGTTTGGCAACCTGGCCTCCGGTGCCCGACTCATATCCGCGGATCGTTGAATCGCCATAGTACTCGACGACTTGGGCCACGCTATTCAGCCTCGGCGACGGGGTTGGCGTCGGCGTCGGCGTTGGCGTCGGCGTCGGGGTGGGCGTTGGGCTCGGCGACGGTGATGGGACTTCCGATGCCGACGCGGCAGGCGGCGTGGAAGGGCTTGATGAGCCCCCGCCGCACGCCGTAAGAGTGGCAAGCAACATGACTGTTGCAGGATAGGTAAGGCGTTTCAATTAAACCTCCTGGCAAATTATTTTGGAATAGCTACCGGGCCTGCAGTGAACCCGGTTTCTTCGCGGCTTGCCGCGACTTCATATTGATGAGAGGACAAAGGAGTCCCGATAACCGCTCAAAGTTTGAAATTCATGATCTCCCGATTCCAATTCCGTAATCTTGTTGCAGGTTAAAGAATTGCTAATTGCATTATGTTTATCGAACAAATTTGTTTTTATGAATTTGTCCGCCTAATTTCATGTGACGCCAAAGTTATTTGAGCGGGCAAGTTTGTTCTTAAACAAACAGACGGTGAACGGCCGCATTGATTCCCCATAAAAAGATTCTCTTTTGACACACCTCAAGACTGAGCATTAATCTGGAACTACAGTGTCCCTACATCAACAGAAACGCGGATAATTTTTTATCGGTTGAAGCATTGATGTTGGCCGTACCGCACTGTCTCACTGCGAATACTCCAGTCCGGAGCGTGCGAAAGGCAGGAATGCTGTTTCAAGTGTTTATTTTTTTGCGTGGGTACGTACGCGCATATATTTTTAGTCAAAACCAGAAAGAGGGAACCTGAAATGTTTAAACAAAAGAATGTTCTGATTTCGCTCGCGGTCGCCGCTCTTCTTACCGCATGCGGAGGCGGTGGCGGATCCGATTCGACGGACACGACGACGCCACCAGCGACAACACCGCCAGCGACAACACCACCGGCGACGACCCCACCAGCGACAACGCCTCCAGCAACAACGCCTCCGGACACCGCAACGCCTGTTGACCAGACGACGATGAAAGGCTTCCTGCAACTGGTTGGTGATGAACTGGTGTTCAGCACCACCACCATCACTGTCGCGCAGCTGCAGAATGAGGGCAATGGCTTTCCACAAGGCGTGGGTCCGTTTGCAAGAGGAACGAATGCACCGCTTCAATCGTTTGGCATTCGGGTCATGCCTGAAGAAATGTCGAGTCCCGACGTTGTTGAAGCCAAGCGCGTTCGGATGGCGTTCGATTTGACGGAAGAAGCCAATTCGGCCGGGGTGGGTGAAACGGCTGAATCGTTGCAGCTGATGATTGATCAGGTCGATATTTCCGTGAGTGCTTCGAACGCTGCGACTGAGCCAAACAAGTTGTCGGTTACTGTGCCAAGTACTGCCAAGCTATATGTTTATATCAAAGGCGCAACCGCCGCGCCTGTCAACCTGACCGTGAGCGGGTTGCCTGCCAACGTGATCAAGTTGAACAACATCGCTGGTGATCCGTTCAGCAAGGCGTTTACTCTCGATCTTGAAGCGCTGATGACGCATATCCTTGCCACAGCGCAGGGCACTGACCTGGCAGCGGCTCAAAGCGTGGCGGCATTCGTCGGCACGTTCAGCATGAAGACAACCGTATCCAATGTCTCCATGAAGAGGGCTAACGCCGCAGCCTTGACCGGACCGTCCATCACCGTGACCGGATCGAATCAGCCGGCAGTGACTGGAGCGGGCGTCGCAGGACGTGTAATCGTGCAATAATCGAAGACCAGGCTTTAGCATGACGATGGAGCGGCGTAACTTGCCGCTCCATCTTTTTTTGGATGTTCATTTATCGCAACGCGCGACGATACTGGATCGCCTCTGCTATATGTAATTTTCCTATCGCTGGCGCCCCGCCAAGATCGGCGATGGTACGCGCCACTTTCAGTACGCGATGATAAGCGCGTGCCGACCAGTCCAGGCGGGTCATCACCGTGCGCAACAACTGTTCGCCGTCGGCATCGGGCGCGCAGTGCAAATCGATTTCCCTGGTGATCAACGCGTGGTTTATTTTGGCCTGACGGCTGAATTGCCCGGCAACTGCCTGGCGCACACGCAGTGCTATCGCAGCCGACGGTTCGCCCTCGGCCTGCTGCATGAGGTCTATATGCGGCAGCGCCGCCACCTGGATCTGCATATCGATGCGGTCGAGCAGCGGACCGGAAAGGCGCCCCTGATAACGCGCTACCTGATCGGGAGTGCAATGGCACTTGCCCGAGACATGGCCGAGGTAACCGCATGGGCAGGGATTCATCGCCGCCACCAGTTGAAAGCAGGCCGGGAAATCGGCTTGGCGGGCGGCGCGTGATATCGTGATGTGGCCTGATTCCAGCGGTTGGCGCAAAACTTCCAGCACCTTGCGATCGAACTCGGGCAGCTCGTCGAGAAATAGAACGCCGCGATGCGCCAGCGAGATCTCGCCGGGGCGCGGGCTGCTGCCGCCGCCGACCAGTGCAACACCCGAGGCGGTATGATGCGGCGCCCGATAGGGCCGGACTTTCCAGCGCGCGGTGCTGAACCCGCTGGTGAGCGATTGCACGGCGGCCGACTCGAGGGCTTCCTCTTCCGTCATGGGCGGCAGGATTCCCGGGAAGCGCGCCGCCAGCATCGATTTACCGGTGCCGGGCGGACCGACCATTAAGATGCTATGACCGCCCGCGGCGGCGACTTCAAGCGCTCTTTTTGCCTGCTGCTGGCCCTTCACGTCGGCAAAGTCGGGATAGCGCGGCGCCGCCGCGCCGGTAGGCGCAACGTGGCGGCTCAGCCGTGAGGCCTGGTCGCGCGCGGCGAAATGGGCGCACACCTGCAATAGCGAATCAGCCGGAAATACCGATGCATCGCGCACCAGCGCGGCTTCATCGGCGTTGGCGCGCGGCAGGATAAAGGCGCGTGGTCCACCGGCTGCGCGTCCCGCGCGGTGCATGGCGAAAGTCATCGCCAGCGCGCCGCGCACCGGACGCAACTGACCCGACAATGATAGTTCGCCCGCGAATTCATACTGGTCTAGCTCGTCAGCCGGCATCTGGCCGGAGGCGGCCAATATGCCAAGCGCAATCGGCAAATCAAAACGGCCGGATTCCTTCGGCAAGTCGGCCGGGGCCAGATTCACCGTAATGCGCCGCGCCGGAAATTCGAAGCCGGCGTTCTGCAGCGATGCGCGCACCCGGTCTTTCGACTCCTTGACCTCGGTGTCGGGCAAGCCGACGATGGTAAAACTCGGCAAGCCATTGGCCAGATGTACTTCGACCATGACTTCGGGCGCTTCCATGCCGGTCAGCGCACGACTTTTCAACGCAGCAAGACTCATCGAATATCCCGGTTGATAGGCGTCGATTGGTTTATCAACGCGCGTCGCAATATTCCATATCGGCGCCGATCGGGCTACAAATGTTAGCAAGGATCGGCAACCGGTCGCCGCAGCCTGTGCTTGATATGCAAGCGTGTCGGCAACCGTTTTGACTTCTGGCTATGCATGAGTCGGCGGCGGAAATGAAGCGTTGCATCAGGAGCTTGACCGCTTGGGGCGCAGCCCTTCAAACCGGTTATTGAAACGGTTACCCGGACATTCGGCCTGAATGTGATTGAGAGCTACACCTGCTCGTCGATTTTTTTTACAGTCACTTCTACTCTTGGTTTAAAAAATTTGGTAACTCCTTCAATTCATTCGTCTTTTTTTTCTGGCATGCCTGATGCTATTTACCCGCCACGGAAGGAAGCGCGTTAGTTTCCCCGTTTTTCACCGCGGCGGCCAGCAGGCCGTCAATGTTCAACTCGAAATAGGAGATGAGAATGGGCAATCGCCTGAGTCTGGCAGCAATATGTGCATCGGTCGCAGTATTGTTCTCTGCAGAGGTCGCTGCAGTACCTGTAACTTTCGAAAGTGGCGGCTCCGATGCCGCCTCGATTCAACTGACGGTAGATGCATTCCGCACGAGCTTGGGAACGCTCAATCCGAATGTGGCAGGGTCATTCGGTAGCGGTAGAAGGGAGATTAACTGGGACGGCGTTCCAGATGCATTTGCTGCACCAAATAACCTGCCCGCCAATTTCTTCAATGTTAACTCTCCTCGCGGTGTCGTTTTTAGTACGCCGGGGGTGGGGGTTCAGGTAAGCGCCAATGCCATCAATCCCGCCGGAGCGCCCATAGAGTTCGGCAATATCGATCCGTCCTATCCTGGCCTCTTTCGCACTTTCAGTCCTCAACGTCTGTTCACTAGCATAGGCAGCAATGTGGTCGACGTAAATTTCTTTGTTCCCGGTACCAGCACGGCTGCCCTCACAAACGGTTTTGGTGCCGTGTTTACAGATGTTGACCTGCCGAACACCACCAGCATTGAATTCTTTGATGTGGCCAACTTGTCTTTAGGAACTTTCTTCGCTCCAACAGGAACCACAGCGAATGAAAGCCTGTCCTTCCTGGGCGTTGACTTTGACGAGTATGTAATTTCGCGAGTGAGAATCACAAATGGCAACGCCAGTCTCGGAGCCGGCATTCTCGAAAGCGCTGATGTGGACCTCGTGGTCATGGACGATTTTATCTATGGCGAGCCGATTGCCGCTGTCCCGGAACCTGCAGTGTTAACATTGCTCGGCTTGGGATTGCTTGGCCTGGGCATGACCCGGCGCAAATCATAAGAAAATTGAAGCGGCATAAGCCCCGGCACGTATCGCGGCTTCTGCCTGAGCCATATGCCGAGCAATCCGTAATCGAACTAACAGTTCGCTAATTCGCTTTGCTTCAGCACGCCGTTCTGGAGGCAAAAGATATGATTGAGAAACTTTCATGCTCATATAACAGCGTTATCGTCGTTAATGATCGATTTAATGAGCATTAAAGTTCAGACACTGCCTCAAAAGGATTTGAGTGCGTCAAGCATAACTGGCGCAAAGCGAATTTCCAGCATTGTCAATGGCAGTATGGCATCTAAAATAATAAACTGCTCGTAAAATCGATCTTAAAATATATAACGCGCGGTTTTACGAGCATTAAAGTAGTGTTGCAAACGTTGCCTTAGACGCCCCATAACATCATCCATAGAATTGGAAAAGTTCAGAGTTTGAAAGCAAGGCCCGGAGTGTCACGCGGCGCAACTGCCGTTAAACTTCTATCCAACATGCAGATTCTTAATGGGGCTCTTGTGAATACATCAGACAAAAAGGCGCAACGCGCGGCGGCGACTGCGGGCGATCCGCGCTGGACCGCCGTGCTTGCCCGCAGTGCCGAGGCTGACGGCAAATTCTTTTACGCGGTGCGGACTACCGGGGTATATTGCCGACCTTCGTGTGCCGCCCGACTCGCGCGGCCTGAACACGTCAGTTTTCATACCACTTGCGAAGATGCCGAACAGGCTGGTTTCCGGCCATGCAAACGGTGCAAGCCACAGCAGCCGTCGCGGGTGGCGCAAAATACGGCGAAGGTCATCGAAGCCTGCCGCATTATCGAAGAATCGGAGGATGCGCCAAGCCTGCAACAACTGGCAATGCGGGTCGGGTTGAGCGCATATCACTTCCACCGCTTATTCCGGCAGTTCACCGGCTTGACGCCAAGAGACTACGCGGCGGCTCACCGGGAAAAGCGGCTGCGCACGCAACTCGGCGCCGGTGGCACGGTAACCGAAGCCATTTTCGATGCCGGTTACCATTCCAGCAGCCGTTTCTATGAAAAGTCGGATCGCGTACTGGGTATGACGCCTTCAGATTACCGTGCCGGCGGCGTCAACATGGCAATCCGCTTTGCCGTAGGCCTATGTTCGCTCGGATCAATTCTGGTTGCCCAAAGCGAACGCGGAATTTGTGCCATCCTGATGGGCGCTGATCCCGATGAACTGGCCCGTGACCTGCAGGACCGCTTTCCTCGCGCCAGGCTGATCGGCGGCGACCCGGGATTCGAGCAGGTGGTTGCCACGGTAGTCGGCTTTGTCGAAGCGCCGGGCATCGGCCTGGACTTGCCGCTCGATGTACGCGGCACGGCGTTTCAGCAGCGCGTCTGGCAAGCATTACGTGAGATTCCACCAGGACAAACCGTCAGCTATACCGAGCTTGCAAACCGAATAGGGTCACCGGCCGCCGTGCGGGCAGTCGCCGGAGCCTGCGCCGCAAACGCCCTGGCCGTTGCGATTCCATGCCATCGCGTTGTACGCAGTGATGGAAGCTTGTCCGGCTATCGCTGGAGCGTGGAACGCAAGCGCGCACTAATTGAAACAGAAGCCCGCGCATTGCTGGAAAAGGAAGAACAGGCATGAATTGCCATAGCCTGCAATGGCCGGGTGATCGCCCGCGCCTGGCGTGATTTTTTAACGCTGCCAAGTGAGCGCTGCTCGATGACAATGACAATGACAATGAGCCTGTTCGACACGGCTGAATATGACCAGGACCATGGCTGGCGGCAAGAACTGTGTGACGGCGCGGTCGTGCTGCGCCGCTTTGCGCTGCCGGATGAAACGGCCATCCTGGCGGCGCTCCATGACATCGTCGCCAGAACGCCGTTTCGGCACATGGTTACCCCTGGCGGTTTTCGCATGTCGGTGGCAATGACGAACTGCGGGTCTTACGGATGGGTGACTGATACTACAGGTTACCGTTACGATTCCCGAGACCCGCAAAGCGGCAATCCCTGGCCTGGCATGCCGGCTGCATTCCTTGAACTGGCCCATACCGCTGCCGCGCGTGCCGGCTTCAGCGATTTCGTTCCAGATGCATGTCTCATCAATCGTTATACGCCGGGAGCACGTCTGTCCTTGCACCAGGATAAAAACGAACAGGATCTGAGCGCACCAATTGTTTCCGTATCACTCGGCATTCCGGCATGCTTTCTGTTCGGCGGTTACCAGCGTGAGGATAAACCGCTGCGGGTACGGTTGACGCATGGCGATGTCGTGGTATGGGGCGGGCCGGCAAGACTGCGCTATCACGGGATAATGCCTCTCAAGGACGGACATCATCCGTTGCTGGATGGACACCGTATCAATCTTACCTTCCGTAAGGCAGCCTGAGCTTTTCGGGCCTTTTTGCAGCCCGGTCCGAGAAACCAGGCCACCTCCGGCCTGCTTTATCTCTTAAGCAAAATCTCCAATTCGGCTACCCTCGCCTCCAGCACGTCCACCTTGGCTCGGGTTTTGGCAAGCACTTGCATTTGAATCTCGAATTCTTCCCGCGTCACGAGGTCGAGCTTGGAAAACCCTTGGTTCAACATGGCTTTCATGTTCTTCTCAATATCTTTCGCTGGCGAATTCTCGATCGCCTGGCTGATCCTGGCTTGCAAATCGTTCAGGAAATTCGGCTTGTCCATGGTGATCCTCATATAGGTACGTTATAGTCGGGCGGCCCGCCCTTTGCTGGTGCGCCCTCGAACGGGGCGCGCTATTTTAGTGCGCAAAACTGGTGCAATCCTCACAAACTTTCACTTTCCCCTTGTGATAGTCGCACGAGGACTTGGAAAACGGCTGGCACGCCTCCTGCTATGTTGCTTCTAGAGTATATCGATGCAACCAGGGACCTGTTACATATCCAACACACCAAAGGGAAATAATATGAAGAAATTGATCCTCTCCGCCGCAGTATACGCTGCCCTGGCACCGGCCGCTTTTGCACAGACGGCAGCGCCCGCTGCGCCGGTGTCTGATCATACATTCACGGGCAATATGACGATCGCAACCGACTATCGTTTCCGTGGCGTTTCCCAAACATTCAGGAAGCCGACGCTCCAGGGCGGCCTGGATTATTCTCACTCCAGTGGCTTTTATGTCGGCAACTGGAACTCCAATGTCAGCGGTGTGCAGTATAACAACGGCGCCAGCCTCGAAATGGATTTCTATGGCGGCTACAAGTTTGCCGTGACGCCGGATCTGGCCCTGGATGCGGGCGCGCTTTATTATTATTATCCCGGTTCCACAGTCGGAACCACCGGCGAAAAATACAATAACGGCGAGATTTATTTCGCTGCGACCTATAAATGGTTTTCCGCAAAGTACAACTACGGTGTTACCGACTTCTTCGGCCTGAACGCAACGACAGCGGCGGTACCGAATGGTAATTCCAAGGGTTCCGGCTACCTCGACCTGAATGCGAATTTTGAAGTCGCCGAGAAAACCACGCTCAACGTGCACGTCGGCCGGCAGTGGGTCCGCCACTATGGTGATCTGAACTACACCGATTACAAGATCGGCGTGTCGCGCGACATGGGCTTTGCAACGGTTGGCCTGGCAGTGGTCGGCACCAATGCCGATAAAGCGCTGTACACGGTCGCCAACGGCGCCGGCAAATCGAAAAGCCTGGCCGGCACCACGGCAGTGCTTTCGCTCACCAAGACTTTCTAATTCAATTTACGCAAGAGGTTCTCATGAAACTCATTACTGCAATCATCAAGCCCTTCAAACTGGATGAAGTGCGCGAAGCCCTTTCTGCGATTGGTGTGCAGGGCATTACCGTGACCGAGGTCAAGGGATTCGGACGGCAAAAGGGGCATACCGAGTTGTATCGCGGCGCTGAGTATGTTGTCGATTTCCTGCCCAAGACCAAGATTGAAGCAGCGGTCGATGAAGCCATAGTCGAACGCGCTATCGAAGCAATCGAGACCGCTGCGCGTACCGGCAAGATTGGCGATGGAAAGATCTTCGTCTACGACCTGCAGCAAGTTGTGCGTATCCGTACCGGTGAAACCGGCAAAGAAGCACTTTAAGGGGAGTTCATATGAAAAAACTATTCGCGAGCCTGCTTACAGCCAGCGTCCTGCTGGTCGCAGCAGGTGTTCCACACTTTGCCTCGGCTGCGGACGAACCCGCGGTCAAGGCCGAAGTAAGCGCCGCGCCGGCTGCGGCGGGTCCCGCTGCTGCCGCGCCGGCCGCTACCGCGGCAACGGCTGCAACGGCTGCAACGGCTGCAACAGCCACCCCGGCCACCCCGGCCGCCGCTGCGCCAGTGCCCAACAAGGGTGACACCGCGTGGATGACCATGGCGACGATTCTCGTTATTCTCATGACGATTCCAGGCCTTGCATTATTTTATGGCGGCCTGGTCCGTTCCAAGAATATGCTGTCCGTGCTGATGCAGGTATTCATGGTGTTCTCGACGGTGGTCGTATTATGGTGCATCTACGGCTATTCGCTTGCGTTCACTGAAGGCGGCAGTTTCATCGGATCGTTCGATCGCCTGTTCCTGAAAGGCATGACCGTCGATTCGGTCGCCGCCACGTTCAGCAAAGGCGTCGTGATACCCGAGTTCAGTTTCCTCGCCTTCCAGGCAACGTTTGCGGCCATCACTTGCGCCCTGATCCTTGGCGCCTTTGCAGAGCGCATCAAGTTTTCCGCAGTGCTGCTGTTCATTGTGTTGTGGTTCACCTTTTCTTATCTGCCAATCGCGCATATGGTCTGGTTCTGGCCTGGTCCGGATGCTTATACCGATGCCGCCGCCGCTGAAAAGGCGACCGCAGCTTCGGGCTGGTTGTTCCAGAAAGGCGCGCTCGATTTCGCTGGCGGCACCGTGGTGCATATCAATGCCGCCGTAGCGGGTCTGGTCGGGGCATATGTCGTCGGCAAGCGTATCGGCTACGGCAAGGAATCAATGGCGCCGCACTCGCTCACGATGACCATGATCGGCGCTTCGCTGCTGTGGGCCGGATGGTTCGGTTTCAATGCCGGCTCCGGTCTTGAAGCGAATGGCGTCGCTGCGCTGGCTGTTGTCAACACCCTGCTGGCAACCGCTGCCGCCACCGTCACCTGGACCTTCGGCGAGTGGATGGCAAAGGGCAAGCCCTCGATGCTGGGTGCTGCCTCCGGCGCGGTTTCGGGCCTGGTTGCGATAACTCCTGCTGCCGGCTTTGTCGGCCCGATGGGTGCGCTGGTGATCGGTTTGCTGGCTGGGGTGATTTGCCTGTGGGGTGTCAATGGCTTGAAGCGCATGCTCGGCGCCGATGATTCGCTCGACGTGTTCGGTGTGCATGGGGTCGGCGGCATTCTGGGCGCATTGCTCACCGGCGTGTTCGCCGCGCCTTCGTTGGGCGGGTCCGGGATCTATGACTATGTTGCCAACAAGGTCGCACCAGACTATTCGATCGCGGGTCAGGTATGGATCCAGTTCCAGGGTGTGATCACCACGATTATCTGGTCGGGCGTGGTGGCGTTCATTGCCTACAAGCTGGTTGACTTGATTATCGGACTGCGAGTGCCGGAAGAACAGGAACGCGAAGGTCTCGATATCACGAGTCACGGCGAATCTGCTTATCATTCCTGATCGAAATACTAGTACCTGGAGCGTCTCTTCGGAGGCGCTTTTTTTTTGCCTTCTCCTAGCGTTTACTCTACCGGACAAGTATCTGTTCAGGCATTTAGCCTGTCTTTGGAACCAAATAAGTTTGGCTGTTACATAAACATTGCTTGAGGAAATATCACGTTTTGGGTCAATGCTTGCGCCGGTCTCTATCCCTACTTGCTGAATCGTCGGATGCAGTTTGAGTGCACTTAGTGATTTTCTCCTCGATTTTAAATATTTCATAATCCGGCAGTTGCCTAATGCGCGCAATCTGCCACTATTTAGGAGTAAAAACGTGGATAGCAGTAAGGCTACAAGCAGTTGGACATCGCGTAACTATGGATTTTCAGAGCAATATTCATCATATGGATCCAGTAATTCGATAGACCGTTCGGAAAAATCCGGCCGTAATTCGCCGAGAATGTTCAGCAAAAGTGAATCCGGGCATCGCGTAATAAAGAATCAGGATACGACATCGGCCAACCATAAGACGGCGCGGGAAAACAGGATCGCAAAAATGCGTATTCGCCGGCGAAACGCGGCACTAAGCAACCTGACGAAGCAGGCCGGAAGTATTGCGACAACCCTGCAGGCAAGCTTTAATAAGCCGGAATGGCCCGGGATTGCATCCCAATGCAAGCTTGGTTCAGACAGTGCTAATAAGTTGGCCGGTTTTTTTAACAGCGTTTTGGAAAACTTGGCTGAGGCAGGCGATCGGTCCAAATCCACCGCTCAAGTGAATGCCGTAGTGGCCGGGGCGATTGAAAAATTTAACGCAGCAGCCGAGTGGCTGCAAGAACTGGACTCCCGTATGGAAGACAGCAATGCGGCGGCAGCGCCGTCACAGCGACATCAGGCTTCGCTTGCTACCTTGCGTGCTGTAAGGGATGCGAACTTTCAACTTCTTTATTTATGCTCGGACCTCAAGGATTTGACTACGGAAGAGCATGCGCCAAAGCACCGTGCGCCACTTTTGAGAACGTCGGCGAATCATAACAGCGGGAAAATCGCGCTACGGCCGGCACGGAAATTTTCAGGCTACGATACGAGGACAAGGGCAGCCGCCTTGCAGACTGCGGAAGTTTCCAGTCAGGAGAGCAAGGCCGTCATGCGGGAATTTGAATCGCTCATGGAACAGCTGAGCGGGAAGCCGGTATTGCAGCCCCAGCCTGCTCCCCGGAGACTGGGTCCGACCGGGATGGAACGATCAGCTTCCTGGTCAACCGCTGTTGAACGGCGCATCAAGCCGGCCAAGGCGCTTCGCGAGAAAGCTATAATTCGGCCGGCTATAGCGGAATATTGCCGGATCGAATTTGCACATATTGAGAATTTGGCTAAAAAACAAGCGGCAGGCACTTCCTCTTCTTTCGCTCGGATGCCGACAGATCCGGAGCGGTTAGCGCAAAAATCGGCAATACAGGCGCGGGTGGTTAAGGTGGTTAAGGGTGAAGCCGGCTCGAGTGCCACCACAAGCAAGTCCGCCGCATCGGATACCAGGTCGCGTGCGGTCAGCGCGGTTCAAGTGCAAACCGGTAGCGTAGACCGGCCACAGCCGCCGCAGCGGGCTGTTCGTGTCCGTCATAAGTCGCACAGGCGGGCAGTTTCACAGCCGCTTACAAAGCCTGCCGTGGCAACTTCGCGAGCGAGTACGAATTCGCGACACGGGCCTTTGCCGGTAGTACCGCCTGAATCCACTACAACCAGTGAAGATCTGGCCTGGATGAATGCGGTGCTCAATGAACTCGGTTTGCTTTAACTGAAAACGGGATCACGCTACGGTGACCCTGTCTGGCACTTCCATGGGAACACCGTTGCAAATAAGGCGCCTCTTCGGAGGCGCTTTTTCATTTTCACTGCTTGGCAGTACGTATTGTTTCAATAGGAATGGACGGCTTGCCTTGGAACCATACGTAGCCATCCGTTACTTACCCATTGTATGAGAGGAAAATTACAGTTCGGGTAGTCGGTTACCGCATTTTCCCGCCCGGTTTTGCTCCCTCATTTAATCGTTAGTATGCGGCCCGCATACGGTAAAAGTTTGCCGCATTTTAACATCGGTAACGGGCCGCCGCCCGGAATGCGCAAGCTTCCATCAATCAGGAGCAATAACATGGACAAAAGTAAAAGGTCGTCGGAAATCTCGCGATCTAAATCGTCATCGTCGATCGATGAGTCGTCGTTCTCAGCGGACAGCACGCATGACGGCGGTTTGGAAAAATCTGGAAAGTCAGGGAAGGCCGCTCCGGGGATTTCAACCCGCGCAGCAAATAGGGAGGCCAGTCAGGCCCGTCACCAGGCCGAGCGGCAAAACAGGATAGCGGAAGGGCGCAGACTCAAGCGAAACACACTGCTGAATGACATCCTCCAGAAATCCATAAACCTGGAAAGCAAATTTAACCAGGACTTCGGATTTAACGACCCTGTTACCGAAGACTTCGGGTATTTATTTCAAAGAGGGCCCGGTTTTGCAAGGGAAGAAATTACGCAAGGAACGAAGGAATTTAACTCTTTTTTGAAGAAACCCAAATTCACAAGTTCACTCTCCGAGAGTGCTGCATTAAATTCAGACGCGGGCGCGGAAGTCGAACGTAGTATCGCTCTCAAAATCATGCAACACTACAAAGTAGCGAGTCGCAGATTGGACTCTGCGCAAAATGCTTATGTCGATCAGCGTA
>JAQGMO010000335.1 GCA_028292315.1 Herminiimonas sp.
ATAGAAGACGGCCAGTTCGCGGTGCTGGTCGGTCCTTCCGGCTGCGGCAAGTCGACGCTGCTGCGCATGCTCGCCGGGCTGGAGGAAATCAGCGAAGGGACGATATCGATCGGCGGCAAGGTCGTGAACGACATCCAGCCGAAGGAACGCGATATCGCCATGGTATTCCAGAATTACGCGCTCTATCCGCACATGACGGTGTACGACAACATGGCTTTTTCACTGACGCTTGCCAAGGCTGAAAAGGCGACCATTGTCGAACGGGTCGGCAAGGCCGCCGACATACTCGGACTGGGCGACTTGCTGCAGCGCTATCCGCGCCAGCTTTCCGGCGGCCAGCGGCAGCGTGTTGCGATGGGACGGGCGATCGTGCGCGATCCGCAAGTGTTCCTGTTCGATGAACCGCTGTCGAATCTCGACGCCAAGCTTCGGGTGCAGATGCGTGCCGAGATCAAGGAACTGCACCAGCGCCTGCGCACCACATCGGTGTACGTCACGCACGACCAGATCGAAGCGATGACGATGGCCGACCAGATTGTCGTCATGCGCGATGGATTGGTCGAACAGCGCGGCCGCCCGCTTGAGTTATACGATCATCCGGCCAACCTGTTCGTGGCCGGCTTCATCGGCTCGCCGGCCATGAATTTCTTGCCTGGGACGCTGCGCCGCGGCGCCGCGGCCGAGATCGAATTCCCGGACGGCTCGCGCCTGCCGGCGCCACGCAATGCCGCTGGCGTCGATGGCCAGAGCGTGATTTACGGAGTACGGCCGGAACATCTTTCACTGGGCGCGGCGGGCCAGGGTATCGCCACCACGGTGGCGGTGGTCGAACCGACCGGCGCCAATACGGAAGTATATTCAAAGTTTTGCGGCGCGGACCTGATTTCAATCTTCCGCGAGCGTCACGATTTCGCAGCCGGGAACATGATTCATCTGATTCCCGACCACGGAAGCACGCACCTGTTCGATGCCGGCTCCGGCAAAGCGCTCGTGCAGCCATGATTAAAGGGACTATTTACCGTTAGAAGATGACCCGCCCGGGGTTCGCCCCGAACAACCGAAGGAGTAGGAGACATGACAAGATTCACTCGACGTGACTTTTTGATGACTACCGCGACCGTCAGCGCCGCCAGTGCGCTCGGCGGCAATGCATTTGCCGCCCCGGCAGGCCTGCGCTACACCCCGGAAAAAGGCGCGAAGCTACGGGTTTTACGCTGGAAACGTTTCGTCCAGGGCGATGAAGACATGTGGATCGCCAATACGAAAAAATTCACCCAGCTGACCGGGGTCGACGTGCGGATCGATAACGAAGGCTGGGAAGACGTGCGTCCGAAAGCCGCGGTCGCGGCCAATATCGGCAGCGGGCCGGATATCATCATCGGCTGGTTCGACGATCCGCACCAGTATCCGGACAAGCTGACCGACCTTACCGACCTGGCCGGCTACCTCGGCAACAAGCATGGCGGCTGGTACGACGTCTGCAAACGATACGGCACCCGCAACGGCAAATGGATCGCCCTGCCTCTTGGCATCGTCGGCAACGCGCTGGTCTATCGCGAAAGCCATGTGAAGGCAGCCGGATTCGACGCCATACCAAAAGACACGGCGGGCTTCCTGAAACTGTGCCAGGCGCTGAAGGCCAAGGGCACGCCATGCGGATTCGCGCTTGGCAAGGCAGTCGGCGATGGCAACAACTGGGCGCACTGGCTACTGTGGTCGCATGGCGGCAAACTGGTGGATGCGAAAGGCAACGTGGTGGTCAATTCCCCCGAAACGATCGCCGCGCTGGAATACGCGAAGCAGCTTTACGAAACCTTCGTCCCGGGCACGCTGTCCTGGCAAGACCCTTCCAACAACAAGGCATTCATTGATGGCCAGGTCAGCCTGACCGCAAACGGGATTTCAGTATATTACTCGGCAAAGAATTCGCAGGATCCCAAAGTCCAGGAAATGGCCAAGGATATCCAGCATGCGCGATTCCCGATCGGGCCGGTTGGCAAGCCGACCGAATTGATGCAGATCACGCAGATGATGCAGTTCAAGTACAGCAAGTTCCCGAATGCGGCGAAGGCCTATATGCAGTTCATGATGGAACCGGAACAATACAATCCGTGGATGAAAGCGGCCATCGGTTATGTTTCGCAGCCGCTCAAGGCGTACGAAGCCAACACGATCTGGACCGAGGATCCGAAGCACACGGTTTATCGTGATGGCGGCAGCATCATGCTCGACAACGGTCATGAGGGTCCGCTCGGCCTGGCATCGGCAGCGGCGATGGCGGACTACATCGTGCTCGACATGATGGCGGAAGCGGCGAGCGGTTCGAAGACACCGAAGGAAGCGGCGGCGCGGGCGGCAACCCGGGCGGAGCGCTATTACAAGGTGTAAGCAAGCGGCGCAAGCAAGCGGCCAGTCTGCGGCAAGCGTTCTCTTCCGTGCGCAAGAGAACGCTTGCAGGTGTGCCGGGCCGCGCCATTGTCCACTCTTCACCAGGGTCCAGCCATGCTTTCTCGTTTTTTCAATAATCGCAACTCTCTCGGCATGCTGTTCATGTTGCCGACGGCCGTGCTGTTGCTGGTGTTTCTTACCTATCCGCTTGGCCTCGGCGTATGGCTGGGCTTTACCGATACCAAGATCGGCCGGGCCGGGGAATGGGTAGGCATCAGCAACTATGTCTATCTTGCCGGCGAATCGCTGACCCAGTTATCACTGTTTAATACTGTGTTTTACACGGTCGTGGCCAGCATCTTCAAGTTCGCGCTCGGCCTGTGGCTGGCCCTGCTGCTGAACAAGAACCTGCCGTTCAAAACCTTTTTCCGCGCCATCGTGCTGCTGCCGTGGATCGTGCCGACCGCCCTGTCGGCACTGGCATTCTGGTGGATTTACGATTCCCAGTTTTCCATCATCAGCTGGACGCTGGTGAAGTTCGGCCTGATCGACCGGTACATCGACTTTCTCGGCGATCCCTGGCTGGCGCGCTTGTCGACCATCGCGGCCAATGTCTGGCGCGGCATCCCCTTCGTGGCGATTTCCCTGCTCGCGGGCCTGCAAACCATCTCCCCGTCGCTGTATGAAGCGGCGGCCATCGACGGCGCCACGCCATGGCAGCAGTTCCGCTTCATTACGCTGCCGCTGCTGACTCCGATCATTGCGGTCGTCATGACGTTTTCGGTGCTGTTCACCTTCACTGATTTCCAGCTGATCTACGTGCTCACCCGCGGCGGCCCGCTCAATGCCACCCACCTGATGGCGACGCTGTCGTTCCAGCGCGCCATACCGGGTGGATCGCTCGGTGAAGGCGCCGCATTGGCAACCATGATGATTCCATTCCTGCTGGCCGCCATCATGTTTTCCTATTTCGGATTGCAGCGGCGCGCCTGGCAGCAAGGAGGAGACAAATGAACAAACAGGAAACCCCGGGCATGGATTACCTGCAATCGCTGCCGCGGCGCTGGGTCACAATCTATATCCCGCTGGCCATTTTCGTTTTCGTGCTGTTGTTCCCGTTCTACTGGATGGTGATCACGGCATTCAAGCCCGATGGCGAACTGCTGTCGCGCGCCGGTAACCCATTTTGGGTGATCGCGCCGACGCTGGCGCATTTCAAGAAGCTCCTGTTCAACACCGCTTATCCGGAATGGATGCTCAACACGGTCATCGTGTCCAGCGTGGCCACCTTTGCCTCGCTCGCCGCAAGCGTGTTCGCTGCCTATGCCATCGAACGCCTGCGCTTCCAGGGCGCCAAGCAGGTTGGCCTGGCGATCTTCCTGGCTTACCTGATTCCGCCCTCGATCCTGTTCATTCCGCTGGCCGCGATTGTATTCCAGCTCGGCCTGTTCGACACCCGCTGGGCACTGATCCTTACCTACCCGACCTTCCTCATCCCGTTCTGCACCTGGCTGCTGATGGGATACTTCCGCTCGATCCCCTATGAGCTGGAAGAATGCGCGCTGATCGACGGCGCCACGCGCTGGCAAATCCTGGTCAAGATCATCCTGCCGCTGGCGGTGCCGGGCCTGATTTCAGCCGGTATTTTCGCGTTCACCCTGTCGTGGAATGAATTCATTTACGCGCTCACGTTCATTTCCTCATCCGAAGTAAAAACGGTTCCGGTCGGCGTGGTCACGGAACTGGTCGAAGGCGATGTGTATCACTGGGGAGCGCTGATGGCGGGCGCGCTGCTAGGCTCGCTGCCGGTCGCGCTGGTCTACTCGTTCTTTGTCGAATATTATGTGTCGGGCATGACCGGCGCCGTCAAGGAATAAGCCTGCAAGCCTGGCCGATGCGGTTTGTTCCGACTGTGGTAATGTGTAAAACTAAAAATTATTAATCCTGCCGGGCTCGAACGAAGCGCGTCCCGAAACGCAAAAACAATCGAGCCTGGAGCAGCAACGCCATGGCCAACAGCAACCACAATCCCGAACCAACCGGCGCACGCGCCAACAATGCCAGTGAACAAGACTTCGCCGTCAAATTGATGGAACACATGGTTGTGCCGACCTTTGTTCTGGATGCGAACGGCCTGGTCATTATATGGAACCAGGCTTGCGAGCGGCTCACCTGCATCCCGGCTTCCGAAGTGATTGGCACCCGCGGACACTGGCGCGCTTTTTACCATGAACCGCGCCCCACGCTGGCAGACCTGGTGGTCCAGGGCCGCGCCGATGAAGTCGCCGTGCTTTACGCCAGGCGTGAGGGCCAGGCCGAATACCGTAATGCTTTTTCGGTGGAAAGCTGGTGCGATATGCCGCAGCGCAATGCGCGCCTTTATCTTGCCATCGACAGCGGACCGATTTACGACAACGCCGGCGAACTGGTCGCCGTGGTCGAGACCGTGCGCGACCTGACGGTTCAGAAGGAAGCCGAGCTGACACTCGAACGACTCGCGACCCGCGACCGCCTGACCGGACTGACGAATCGGCGCTGCTTCGATGGAATGCTGGATGAAGAATGGCGCCGCACGATGCGCGATGCGCAACCGCTTTCGCTGCTGATGGTGGATGTCGACAATTTCAGCCGCTATAACGCCACCCATGGACGACTGGCGGGTGATGACTGCCTCAAGCGCATTGCGCGCGTGATCGAGGGGGAAGTCCGCCGTGCGGGCGACACGGTTGCGCGCTATGGCGACGAGGAATTTGCCGTCATCTTGCCGAACCAGGGGCACCGTGGTGCGGCTGCCGTGGCTGAACGGATCCGGCTGGCGGTCGAGCAGCTTGGCCTGCCTGAAGCGCACCTGCAAGCCCATGAAACCACTGTCAGTGTCGGCGTCGCGACCGCCACCAGCTCTCTCGCCAGGGATGCGACACCGCTTCTTTCCGCTGCGGACGCGGCGCTGCATGAAGCAAAGCACGCCGGCCGCAATCGCGTGATCGGCGCGGAAGCGACGGTACGCTGACGGCGAATGCGCGTCACCCGTCTGGCGGGCACGCCCGCAAGTCGGTTCGCAGCCAAGTCATACTGGAATGGTACAGAACGGCAGGATGCGTGATCTTAGCGCATCGTCGATCGGTACCTCGCGACGTTTTGCCAAATCCATTAGCG
>JAQGMO010000343.1 GCA_028292315.1 Herminiimonas sp.
ATTGGCGCTTCCGGAAGACATGCTGACTGAAATGGCCGAAGTAGCCGACGCCAGGCCCTATCGGCGCATCGAGGTCGAGCCGGGCGCCAACGCCCTCGCTGAATTGGCCGAGGCGCTACAGCGCGCCGAGCGGCCGCTGGTGCTGCTTGGCGGCGGCGGATGGGATAGCCAGGCGGTTGCCGACATCGAGCTGTTTGCGGAACGTAATCAGCTCCCCGTTGCCGCCGCATTCCGGCGCCAGGACCGGTTCGACAACCAGCATGCCTGTTATATCGGCGACGTCGGCATCGGCATCAGTCCGAAGCTTGCTGCGCGCGTCAAGGCCAGCGACTTCCTTCTCGTGATCGGCGCACGCCTCGGTGAAATGACCACCAGCGGCTACACCCTGATCGACATCCCGGTGCCGCAGCAATTCCTGGTCCATGTTCATCCTGATCCGGAAGAACTTGGCCGGGTGTACCAGCCTTCGCTCGCCATCACGGCCGGCGCACGATCGATGACCGCCGCGCTCGCCGCGCTAGCGCCGGTGCCCGATCCCTGCTGGGAAAACTGGACGCGGGAAGCGCGCAGTGATTATCTCGCCGCGCGCAGCTTGCCGCGCTCGCCGGGCCAGCTGCAAATGGGTGAAATCATGCAGTGGCTTAACGAAAATCTGCCGAAGGACGCGATCATCACTAACGGCGCCGGCAATTTCTCTACCTGGGTACACCGGTTTTACCAATACAAAGGCTTCGGGACGCAGCTCGCACCCACCAGCGGTTCAATGGGCTATGGCGTGCCGGCCGCGGTTGCAGCCAAAATCATCGATCCGTCGAAAACCGTGGTGTGCGTCGCAGGCGACGGCGATTTCATGATGACCGGCCAGGAGCTGGCCACGGCGGCCCAATACCGGGCCGCGATCATTGTACTGATCGTCAATAACGGCATGTATGGCACGATCCGGATGCATCAGGAACGCCATTATCCGGAACGCGTGGTCGCCACCGATTTACACAACCCCGACTTCGTCGCCCTTGCGCGCGCTTATGGCGCCCATGCGGAGGCCATCGAGACCACCGACCAGTTCGCGCCGGCTTTCGAGCGCGCGCGCGCGTCCAATGGCCTCGCGGTGCTGGAACTGAAGATCGATCCCGAGGCGCTGACGATCAGGCAAAGCCTGTCCGAAATCCGCGCCGCCGCCCTATCCGCCCTATCTCCGATGCCTTGATCCGGCAATTTCCATCGCACCCTATTTTTAAAGGAGCTTCAACCATGTCAATCGAAAAACGCTTAACCGAACTGGGTATCGTGCTGCCGACACTTGGCGCGACGATCGGAACATTCGTTCATTCCAAACAGTTCGGCCAACTTCTCTTCTTGTCCGGCAAGGGCCCGCTCTCTCCCGAAGGTGTACGGCCCAAAGGCAAGCTGGGCGCCGACATGGACCAGGAGGAAGGCTATAAGCACGCGCGCCAGGTTGGCTTGCTATTGATCGCGGCCATGAAGGACGCGCTGGACGGCGATCTCGACCGCGTCGAAGGCATTGTGAAAGTGTTCGGATTGGTCAATGCCACTGCCGACTATGTCGACCACTTCAGGGTGGTCAACGGTTGTTCCGACCTGTTCGTGTCGGTGTTCGGCGAAAAAGGCACGCATGCGCGCACCGCGGCTGGCGCCAATTCCCTGCCGAACGGGATTCCGGTCGAGATCGAGGCGATTGTCGCCGTCCGCTAAGCTTATAGGACCATGGGCCTGGGCGTGCAACCGGCCTCGTTGCACGCCCAGGCCCTTTCCCGCAGACTAAGTGCGCCTAACAAAACCTTTCGACGTAACTCCAACAGATGAGAGAGCAGGCAAGCGAAAGGAACGCCTGGTAGATGTCTGCTCGTCGCTCATGACGGATGTGCAGTCTTCGGAAGCGATGAAGCCATCCAAGGGTTCGCTCAACGACCCATCTCCATCGGCCGAGTCGTTCGCGTGACTCCACGCCATAACGTGCAATCCGTGCTGCGATCCCACGCCGGCGCAGCCAGGCCCGATGTGCTCGTGAAGAACAGGCTCGATCGGCGTGCAACTTCCCAGGACGTTTGCGCGCACGGCCTGACAGTCCTTTAATGGCTGGGATCGACTCTACGAGCGGTATAAGCAGCCGGGAATCGTGCACTTGCGCGCCTGAGATCCGAGCAACTAAAGGCAGTCCACGCTGATCTGCCAGCACATGGTGTTTACAGCCGAGCTTGCCACGATCAGTCGGGTTTCGACCAGTATGCTCGCCACCGAACGGTGCTGGCACGCTAGCCGCGTCAATGCTGGCCCGATCTCACATGATCTGGTCGTGCTCACGAAGCCGACGCAAGATCGCCTCATGGACATTCTGCCAAACGCCTGCTTGCATCCATTCATGAAGGCGACGCCAGCACGTCATATAATGCCAACGCACTCTTTAATTTAACTTTGCTGATATAGCAGCAGAATGGCCTTATATAAATGATTGCTTAATGACTTTTTCAACGGAATAGGGCAAAACCGGCCATTCATGAATGTTCCCAATAGCCGACATTAGTCAAAAGTTTGAGCCCGATTGCCCTGCTTTGAACGCAATCCAGGCACCCCAGAACAAGCTGGAAAAGAATCGTTGAGGCGCTTCAAAACCACTATTGGTTAGCAAAGTGAATACCGCTGCTTCGGAATGCGGCGGATCAGCGCCTTGCAGAATCTTACCCAGCTTAGCCTTCACCTCGTCAGGTGTTGCACCTTGCATGCGCCACCGTTCGCCCCAAGCTTTAAGCAGGAGCGGCTCGTTGGCGTAAGCATAATGATTGCCTGCCAAGATCAAGGACGCACCGGGCTTGAGACGGGACGAAATTGCCTGGAGGATGCCCTGTTTGGCTTCGCTACCTGGCAAGTGATGCAGGACCCCGATCAGGGTCGCCGCATCGAAAGTCGGCTCATTTGGCAAATCCTCGACTCTTCCCAAGATGACCTGCGTGCGTTCTGCCATTCCTGCGTCGGCAATTCGAGTCCGGGCAATCTGCAGCATCGGCTCAGACGGGTCAACTGCCGTAAAGCGCCAGTTTGGCTCCAGGCAGCCTGCCTTTGTAATTTCCTGCGCCGGACCGCCTGCGCCCACAACCAGCACCTTTGCAGCACTTCCTGCTCCCAAGCGAGCAGACAGCATGCAGGCGGTCAGTTCATGGCATGCATCGTAACCAGCCAGGGCAATACGGCTTTGCTGTTCATATTCTGCGGCGCGAGAAGGGTCGAACTTACTTGCGCTGTCGGGGCTTGTTTTTGCCATGGGCTACTCCACTCGATCGGTTGCAACATATTGTGCGTCACAGCTTATCCGCAACTTTATGCTATTACAATATGACAACTTATCCTGGTATAAAAGCTGCCAGTTCACCGATATGCGGACCTAAAATGACAAGCAAACTTGGCGCATTCGTTCGCGCCCACCGCGAACGCATCACCCCCAAATCCATTGGACTTCCAGCAGGCGAACGCCGTCGAACCCCTGGATTAAGACGTGAAGAACTTGCGGGTCTTTGTGGCGTCAGCACTACCTGGATAACCTGGCTGGAACAAGGAAGGCCCATATCCGCATCCACAAAGACGCTTGCCCATTTGGCTACTGCTCTGCGGTTGTCAGACGCTGAGCGCACTTATCTCTTCAGGCTTGCAGACAGGGTCGATCCCGAACCGCGCATGAACGACCTTGCTGATGCAAAAGCCAAAGAAGTTTCAAGGCTGGTCACGGTCATCGACGCACCGGCTTATGTGTTGGATCGCCAATGGAATGCTGTGGCATGGAACGACCAAGCCGCTAAACTTTTTCTGGCTTGGCTGGGAAATGAAAGCTCAGATGGCGGGCGCAATCTGCTCCAATTCATGTTCTTGCAAGGCTCCGCCAGGAATTTCATCATTGATTGGGAAGAACGTGCCAGGCGATTGGTGGCCGAGTTTCGAGCAGAATGCGGAAAAGGAATGGATGATCCGCCAATAAAGGACTTGATCGCCACGTTGCAGGAGCAAAGCGGTGAATTTCTGCAGTTCTGGAATGCGCAAGAAGTAGTCACAAGGGAAGGCGGTGTCAGGACCTTTATGCATCCGAGTGTTGGACGCTTATCGTTCGAGCAGATGACGCTACAACTCCAAGGCCGTCCGGATCTCAAACTAACCATACTGGTCGAAGTCTCCAAGTAACGTGTATGTTCCGAATGTCCGCTTCAGAAAAGGCTGAACGACTGGTTAGGGTCGAAAGCACCGGTTCACCATCAGGCCGTGTCCGGCCAATACCGGCTGGTCGAACTTCCGTTGAATGTGCTGCTGCTTTGGCAAGAAATTTGCACATTTTCGAGGCATAATATTCGATTGGCTTCAATCGTAGCTCTGACTGCAAGGAAATTGATGCTTCTTAAAGTGGGAGAACTAGCGCGTCGCACAGGACTGACTGTCCGCGCATTGCATCATTACGATGACATCGGATTGCTGCATCCTTCCAGCAGATCTGATTCGGGATATCGGCTATACAACGCTGCAGACATTGAACGACTGCACACAATCCAAGCACTGCGGCATCTCGGTCTGCCGCTCGACGACATCCAAACGGCGCTGACTGAGCGCGGAAAATCGCTTCCCGATGTCATTAGTCGGCAACTCGAATCGCTCGATCAGGACATCGAGAAGGCCATGCAGTTACGTAGTCAATTGTCGCTGATTCAAAAGCGCATCGCTTCCGGCGTACCGCCAGAATCGGGCGACTGGTTAATAGGCCTCTCACTGATGGCCACGCATAGCCGGTATTTCTCGGCAACAGAATTGCGCATGTTGTTCGAGAACTGGAAGCGCGATG
>JAQGMO010000072.1 GCA_028292315.1 Herminiimonas sp.
TCGCCTGACGGGCCTTGCGCAGCGGATGACGCGGATCGGCATGGCGGCCTGACCGGGCGCCAGGTAGGCCGAACCCAGTGTCCGGCCTGGCATCAGACCGGCCGGTACTCAGCGTTCAGCCGGCTCAGCCCTGCGACCAGGGTTTCATATGCCCCGGCCACCTGCCCCGGCTCTCCCTTGACGCCAAGTTCAATGTGCCGCCTGGTGTTTGCATCGCCGACGCTCGGCAGGCTGAACACCTTGACCAGCGGGAAAGCCTGTTCGACCGTCTCCATCAACGGCGTCAGCGTGGACTCCATCGATTCATACACAAACACGGATTTCTCTTCCCATGCAACCGAATGGAACAGGTGCGGATAAATCGTATCGAGCACCCACTCGATCATCGGCGCCGCCATCACGGGAAAGCCCGGCACGAAATAATGCGCGCCCTGCACCGCATTTGCGACTGAAAAACCGGGAATCTTGTTATAGGGATTCGGGATAATCCTGGCGCCCTGCGGAAACTCTCCCATCTTCAACCGGTGAAGATTTTCCGGGGCGTCCAGCCGGACCGGCACGCCGGCTTCGCGTGCCGTGTCAGCAATCCGTTCTTCAATCTTCGCCTTCGCTTCCGGGTGCAATACCAGCGGCACGCCGAGCGCGGCGGCGGCGCATTGGCGGGTGTGATCGTCCGGCGTCGCACCGATGCCGCCAAAGGAAAATACGATGTCCTCGGTGGCGAACGTTCTTTTCAGGGTAGCGGTGATGCGCGCCGGGTCGTCACCGATATATTCGGCCCAGCCGAGTTTCATGCCCCTGGCCGAGAGCAGTTCAAGCGCCTTGGAAAAATGCTTGTCGGTGCGCTTGCCCGACAGGATTTCGTCGCCGATGATGATGAGGCCGATAGCCATGGGATCTCCCCTGTTATGTTGGTATGTTATGTTGGGTAATCGATTATGCACCAGACGGCGCCGGCATGCGTCCGAACCGTCAATTTGCACCAGACGGCGCTGGCATGCGTCCGAGCCGTCAATTGATATCCTTCAGCTGCGGAACGGCGGGCGTGGCCGTGAGCCTGGGCTCGGCCGCGGCCTGCGCTTCCGCGCGGCGCCGCCGTGCCAGCGCGTCCATGCAATAGTGTTGGAACCATAGGCCGGAAAAAGTAAACACCAGGACATAAAGCCATATCGACACCGCCGCCAGCAGCGGGAACAGGACCACCGCCAGCGCCCCGCCCAGCCACAGCAAGGTGGGCGCGGCGCCCATTGCGCCGGTCACCGTTCCGATCATTAGCAGAGGCCAGCGATGCGTCCGCATGATGTCCTTGCGTTCCTGCTCGCTGGCATGATCGGCCAGCGCGTCGTAAGCCATCACGCGATAGGTAAGCCAGCCCCACAGCATGGGCTGGACGATGAAGGTGAGCGGCGGAATTGCATTCAGCGGCAAGGTCAGCAGCCAGAGCACGAGGAACACGATGAACGATATGCTCGAGATCCACAGACTGCCCCACAGCGAGCCGCCCATGCGTTGTTCAAGATCGGGGTAGTTGCGGCCGGCTACATGCCGCACGATCGCCGGCATTGCCATGGTGCCGACAAAAATCAGTGCGGTCAGGATCATCAATGGCAGCAATACCCACATGGCGATCAGCGGCACCAGCACGGCCTTGATGGCATCCATGTTGAACCAGCCGAGCACTCTTCCGGCGAGCCGGAATCCGTCGTTGGCACCGAAATAAGCCTGGATCCAATCTATCATCGGCTGCAGTCCGAACCATAAAGCGAGGCCCCAGATCACGATCGATAATACAAACGGAAGCACGGTCAGCATCAGCATCCGAAAATGAAGCTGCGACCACACTGCCCTGCCAAATGCGATAAGTACGGGTTGCATGAATAATTAACCTTGGAAGATAGACACCCTTATCCTTAAAGACGCCTGACTTGGTCTGAACCGCATACAACACTATACCGGATACCCACAATTGAACATTTTCCCGTTGAGCAAGTCTTAGTGTATCGTTCTCATACACAACATTGATACTGACATTGCATTGAATAATGTTTAATCAACTATTCAAGCTGTTCGCCGGCCGTCTGCGCCTTTTCGTGATAGTGGCGTTAACCGCCTCGATGGCGGTCGCCGGCTGCAGCCACCTGGCGCAGAAAGAGCGCGAATTGCTGTTCCGGGTAGTCGCGGGCAATGCGTCATGGTATAGCGGCTTGCCCGAGGGCGTGCATGAATCGCACCTGACTGTCGCCTCCGATGGCAAGTCCGAGCGCGTGCATACCTGGTGGTGGCCGGCCGACAAACCCGACGCGCCGGCAGTGCTGTACCTGCACGGTTCGCGCTGGAATCTCACCGGCCAGCTGTTCCGGATCGAACAGCTTCGTGATTTCGGCTTTTCCGTGCTGGCGATCGACTATCGCGGCTTCGGGCAGAGCGACGGTGATTTGCCGTCGGAACAGACGGTTTATGAAGATGCCGGCGTGGCCTGGGAACGGCTGAAACAGCTACAGCCCGACCCGGCCCGGCGCTTCATCTATGGCCATTCGCTCGGCGGCGCAGTCGCGATCGATCTGGCGGCGCGCCTCGGCGCCGAGCCGGCTGGCGCGACCGCGCATGGCTTGATCGTCGAATCATCGTTTACTTCACTGGCGGATATCGCCAGGGCGTTGAGCTATCCATGGCTGCCGCTGGAATTGGTTCTGTCGCAAAAATTCGATTCCGTCGATAAGATCGCGAGTGTGCGGATGCCGGTGCTGATCGTGCATGGCACCAACGATCGATATGTCCCTGCGCGCTTCAGCCAGCAGTTATTCGACGTGGTGCCGGCGCGCAAGCGCTTGCTGCTGGTCGAAGGCGGCACTCACAATAACAGCATGCGGGTCGGCGGCGCGGCCTATCGCCAGGCTTTCGCCGAGTTGTTCGGATGGACGCCGCAGCGCTTGGAGTAGTGCTGCGGCACATCGGTACGCAATGCTACAATCTCGCGACATCAACCCTTAAAAAAGGAAAAATAATGGCCACAGTTATGACAGCTTCCGGGCTGCAATATGAAGATACCAAGGTTGGCGAAGGCGCGGAAGCCACGGCCGGCGCGAACGTTACCGTGCATTACACCGGCTGGCTGCAAAACACCGACGGCAGCGCGGGGGCAAAATTCGATTCAAGCAAGGACCGCAATGATCCATTTCAGTTTCCGCTGGGCGCCGGTCACGTGATCCAGGGTTGGGATCAGGGCGTACAGGGCATGAAGGTTGGCGGTGTGCGCCGGCTCATCATTCCCTCAGCGCTCGGTTATGGCGCGCGCGGCGCGGGCGGCGTGATACCGCCGAACGCCACTCTGATTTTCGAAGTGGAATTGCTGGGCGTCTGATGGCCCGCCCTTTGATGGGGAAAATTTCCCTTTCGATCCTGATGCTCTGCGCACTTTCGACCAGCGGCTGCGTCGTGCTGTCGGTTGCGTCCACTGCCGTCTCGGTGGCGGGGACGGCGGTCAGCGTCGGCGTAACCGCCGGCAGCGCCGCGGTTGGCGTGGCCGGCTCGGTCGCTTCGGGCGCGGTCAGCGTCGGCAGTTCGGCGGTGAATGCGGTGTGGTGATCAGCCGGTGGTTCGTCATTTTCCGACCTGGATTCGACCGGGACATGACGGACTTCTTATCTACTTAATCCTGTCTAACGTGAGTACTCAATGATCTTACAAGCCCAATTCGACCAGGCACTGGCGGACTCAAAGAACCTGCCTGAACGGCCCGATAATATGACGCTGCTGAAAATCTATGCGCTGTACAAGCAGGCCACCAGCGGTGATGCAAGCGGTGATCGTCCCGGATTCACCGACATGGTGGGACGAGCCAAGTGGGACGCCTGGGATATGCAAAAGGGCACATCGAAGGAAGACGCCATGCAGCAGTATGTCGATCTGATCGAGGAATTGAAAGCTCAGTGATTGTGCGAATCAGAGGCTGGCGCAAGCCAGCCCTGTACGGCTGCAAGGACGTCACGGCATCTCAATGAATGCCGTATTGCATTGTCTACATGCAGTAAAATTTCCTTGAATGGAACCAATTTATCCTGCGCGTTACTTAACCGGTTGATATTTAAATAACCAACCAGTTGAAAGAATCGCATGGACAGTTTGAAATCCCCCTCGCATCGTAAATCGCACGATGCAAATCGATCTTACCTGCCGCTAAAAAACGGTGAAAGCTTATTTGAACTTTTTCCGGCGGAAACCACGGCGCGCGTGTTCGAAAAGCTGGAACTACGCGACCGGATTAATGTGGCGCAGGTCTGCACGACATTCCGGGACCGTGCAGAAATCGAGAAATATACGGGGCTCGAGGCACTGGCCGTTATCCAGAAGATAGAGGGAGTGCAGATTGCGGCCACTCGCAAATCCATGTTTGATAAAGCCCTGTCCCTCATGCAGGTTGTCGCACGTTCGCCGGAACAAATGAAGTTAGAGCGCAATGTCGGCATAATTAACAAACTGATCTCAAGTATTCCTGTTGTCAGGGGTGCGGAAATTGGCAAAAGATTGGAAATTCTGCTCGACCTGACAGTCACTTTGCGCAGGAAGGACGCCAACCTGGTGCTCTCGAACCTCCTGCTCAAGGCTGCCTATTTTTCCGGCAGCAACTTCAAGGTTTGGGAAACAGCCATAAAACAACTCGAAAGCCGTACAAATAAAGGAAGTTGCACGCGCGGCGACAAACTTGTGCAGGATTTTATCGGCAGTCTTCAACACGTTGGTCTCGCCAATCTTCACCGTTGCATTACACCGGTCATCAAGGCCTGTGCAAGAATGGAGGCTAGTACCCGAGCCCAAATATTGCACCAACTTTCAAACAAGATTGTGTACCTGATGACGCAGAAAGCAACCTGCTTTGTCAACATCGCAAAGGCGGGCCACGATTTGCCGGAACCGGAAAAAAGCAAGCATTGCTGGAATATGATCATGACATTGACAGCATTGAAAGAGGAATACCTCGAAGGGCTGCAAGCCATCCTGGAAACTTGCGCAAATTCATCTGTCCACGACAGGCACGGAACCTATTTGCTTTTACTGAGTAATACAAGATCCAAGGCGCCAGACCTTCTAAAGCAGGTAGTGAATCTGATCGAGACAGCATGTGCCGACTTTGACAAGGATGATAGTGAGCAAAATTTTTCTTTCATATTGACACTCTACCGGTAGCAGCATACGCACAGAGTTTACCTTTCTGAAAGAAAAAAAAGGGAAAAGGGATCAGCCGATTTTTCATTGGAGGCTCACGTCGCATGGCCGACGTGAGCTTTGCTCCTTGCAAAGATAACAAAATGTGCCGAGTATTGTGGTCCTTGAATAATTGACCCTGATACTCAACAGAGCAGAAAAACAGATTGTCATAACGAAAAGAGTTGCGATTTCGCAGCGTATTTTTCTTTCAACCCGATAAAGTGATAGCGAGGCAGGGCTCCTTCGGGCGCTTCCGCAGCGTTCATCCGATTCCGTAGGTCATTTGCACTGAAGACTTGATTCCTATGTGAATTTCATTGAGTAGGGGGAATAGTGAGTCAATCAAACTCGTTCTTGTACCAATCAAAGTTCCGCCCACACGCGATTCCAACCGTCAACCATGCGCTCCTGATCGCCGCCCTGCTCTCCGGCGTTGTCAGCAGCGCCGCTTATTCAGCCGATTGCTCTACCCTTAACAAGCTCCAGGTGCGCGGCGCGGAAAAGCAGGCCGCCTATTGTCTCGAAGACTTGTCCACTACCTATCTGATCGCCAGCGGCCGTACCGACGCCAGCGACTGGCTGCCGCTGCATTCGCAAGCCACACGCAATCCGGCCGGCGCGGTGCCCGGCATACAGATCGACGGTTATTTCCCCGATACGTCCACTACCAATGCCTACAATGGCTGGAACCATGACGCGCAGTTCGTCATACGCTTGCCCGACAACTGGAATGGCAAGCTGGTGATTACCGGCGCGCCGGGCGTGCGCCGCCAGTATGCAACCGATTATCTGATCAGCGACTGGGTACTGGCGCGCGGGTATGCCTTCGCCTCCACCGACAAGGGTAACAGCGGCACCAGTTTTTACAAGGATGGCGCCACGCCAGGCGATGCCATTGCGGAATGGCACCAGCGCGTCACCGAATTGACGATCGCAGCGAAAGACGTCCTGGCGCAGCGATATGGACGAGTCCCGTCGTACACCTATATGACCGGCATTTCCAATGGCGGATACCTGACACGGCACGCACTTGAAAACCGGCCCGACCTCTACGATGGCGGCGTCGACTGGGAAGGCCCGCACTGGCGGCCGGAAGGTCCGAATATGTTTCAGTCCCTGCCGGTGGCACTGAAAAACTTTCCCAATTACCGGATAACCGGCAACCCGGTGGCACATGACAGGATGATCGCCGCCGGGTTCGCCGCGGGCTCGGAATTTTTATGGGAACACCACTACGCGGTTTACTGGGACCTGACCCAGCGTACCTACCGCGAGGAAATCGATCCGACTTTCGATACCACGCTGGAAGCCGGGATTCCATTCTGTGTATCGGGCCTCCCGTATTGCGACGCGGACTATGACTATGCCTTGCGTCCGCAGGTGGTAAGGGATGCCGTTTCAAAAATTTCGCTGACGGGACGCATCGGCAAACCGATGATCACGCTGCACGGGACAATGGATACGCTGCTGCCGATATCGACCAACTCGACTCCCTATGCGCAGTTGATCAGAAAAGCCGGCCGCGGCAGCCTCCACCGTTATTATGTGGTGGAAGACGGCAATCATGTCGACCAGCTGTACGACGTATTTCCGGACAAGTTGCGGCCGATAGCGCCATGCTACCGGGCTGCCTTCATCGCACTTGAAACATGGGTCGAAACGAAGGGACGCAGCAAGCCGCCAGAGAGTAAAACAATCGCACGCCCGGTCAGTGGCGACCTGGCTAACGAATGCAAACTGTAGGACCCGCCGGCGGGCGGAAGCGCCTTCCCCATTTCGCACCGCTGCCCCGGCACTAGCCGGGGCAGTCGATAACGTCTATAAATAGCGATATCCGCCGGCGACCTAGGCCTTCTTTTTCACGTCGGGATTCAGCAGGTTCGCCGGCTGCCCGCCGCCAAGCGCGGCGATCAGGTTGTCGGCCGCGGTATTCGCCATGGCGCGGCGGGTTGCGCCAGTGGCGCTTGCGATATGCGGCGTCAGCACGACATTCGACAAGCCCAGGAAACCAGGATCGAATGCAGGCTCATTCTCGAACACGTCCAGCCCCGCGGCGGCAATCTTTTGCTCGCGCAGAGCGGCGATAAGCGCCGCATCGTCCACAATCCCGCCACGCGCAATATTCACCAGCGTCGCGCTTGGCTTCATCATCGCCAGTTCCGCCGCGCCTATCGTGTGATGCAGCGCCGGCGAATAAGGCATGACCAGCATGACATGATCGGCCGTGCGCAACAGCTCTTCCCGGCCCACATAACGCGCATTGTTCGCCTTTGCTTCCAGCTCTTCGGACAGACGCGAACGGTTATGGTAAATCACGTTCATGTTGAACCCGGTCGAGCGGCGCGCGATCGCCTGTCCAATACGCCCCATGCCGATGATGCCGAGCGTCGAGCCATGCACATCGGCGCCAAGGAAGCCGTCATACTGCCATTTTTGCCATTTACCGGCGCGCAGCCAATGCTCGGACTCGGTGACGCGGCGCGCGGTCGCCATCAACAGCGCCCAGGCGAAATCGGCCGTGGTTTCATTCAGAACGTCGGGCGTGTTCGTCACCATGACGCCGGCGGCGGTGGCGGCATCGACATCGATGTTGTTGTAGCCGACCGCCATATTGCAGACGGCCTTCAGCTGCGGCAGCGCACCCAGCACCGGCGCCGTGAAGCGCTCGCTCAGCGTACTGAATACGCCATCCTTGCCGCGCGATTTTTCGATCAGTTCACTCTCTGAAAAAATCCGGTCTTCCTGGTTGGTCTCGACTTCAAAATGCTGTTCGAGGCGCGCGATTACTTCAGGAAACACTGCGCGTGCGATCAATATCGATGGTTTCATGTGTTGCTCATCCACGGAAAAAAATAAAAGTCATTGCGACAAAAAGCGGTATCAGGACGGCGCATGACCATCCCATGTAACCGAAGAAAGAAGGCATCTTGATACCGCGCTCTTCGGCAATCGCCTTCACCATCATGTTTGGCGCGTTGCCGATGTAACTGTTGGCGCCCATGAAAACAGCGCCGCAGGAAATCGCAGCCAGCGTGCCGGCAAGCGTCGTCATGAGCACTGCGGGGTCGCCGCCGGCGGTATTGAAAAATACCAGGTAGGTCGGCGCGTTATCAAGGAATGACGACAGGATGCCGGTGGCCCAGAAATACATGGCGTCGACCGGCTGGCCATCGGGCCCGGTCACGGCGTTGACCACCGCCGCGAAAGCGCCTGACGCGCCCGCGCGCAACATGGCGATGACCGGAATGATCGTGATGAAAATGCCGGCAAACAGCTTGCCGACTTCCAGGATCGGGCCCCATGAAAATTCATTACCGGCGCGCGCAGCCCGCGGTGTGATCCACAGCGAGACCAGGATCACACCGATCAGGGCCAGGTCGCGCACCAGGTTTTGCAGCGCAACCGGGGTGCCGTATACTGAAAACACGATGCCCGATTTCCAGAATCCACTCATCAGCACCAGCGCGACGATCACAGCCAGCAAGAAAAAGTTTATCTTGCCCTCGAAGCGGATCGGCGCGTCCGGCGTCGGGTCCAGCCTGGCCGGCAGTTTTTCTTCCCGCTTGTGGTAATAGTGCGAGTCGAGCAGGAAGAAAATACTCAGCAATGCGACGCACAGGAACAGGGTTTCGGGGAAGATGTGTTTCGCGGTCCAGAAAAAATCCACGCCCTTCAAAAACCCGAGAAACAGCGGCGGATCACCCAGCGGCGTGAGCGAACCACCGGCATTGGCCACCAGGAAAATAAAAAAAACGACAATATGCGCTGCATGCTTGCGCTGATCATTGGCGCGGATCAGCGGGCGGATCATCAGCATCGAGGCGCCGGTTGTTCCCATAACGCTGGCAAGCAAAGTGCCGATTGCGAGAATGCCGGTATTCAGGGCAGGCGTGCCATGCAGGTTGCCGCGAACACAGATGCCACCGGCTACCACGAATAAAGCGGTAATGAGAATAACGAAAGGAATGAACTCGGCGACCAGGGCGTGAACCGCGCCGGCCACGGCGGTGCCGGCCCCGAAGAAGTAAGCGCAAGGCAGCACGAAAGCGAGCGACCAGGCAGCCGTCAGCTTGCCGAAGTGATGATGCCAGAATTGCGGCATCAGTAACGGACAGAGCGCAATCGATAAGAGCAGACCGGCAAACGGAACGCCCCACCAGCCGGAAAGTCCGCTTCCATCCAGTTCGGCTGCATAGGACAAAGACGGGACCAGGCCAAACAGGAAAGCGGTCGATTTTGCGCTCAATTGCCTCTCCGTGGAATGTTGAATGGCGGCTATTCTATCGCGGTTAACCGTTTTCCAATAGGCTAAAACCGGTGCACCGATGCGTCCGTTTGCATGATTTTTCGGGCAGTCGCGGAAGGCGTATGCATTTGCTTATGCATAATTCATCTAAGGTCGGTTTGTGAGAAGCGCGGATTTGCCTTAAAATACAAGGCTTTGCAAATGGTTGTCCGGCACTGCGCGCGCAGCATGTCATGTCCCGCCCGGACCGGCCCCACATTCGCCTCAAAATATTTACAGATAGGACTGTTATGACCCACGTTGTGACCGAATCCTGCATCCGCTGCCGTTATACCGACTGCGTAGATGTATGCCCGGTAGACTGCTTCCGCGAAGGCCCGAATTTCCTTTCCATCGATCCCGATGAATGCATCGACTGTGCCGTTTGCGTCGCGGAATGCCCGGTCAATGCGATCTATGCGGAAGAAGACGTACCGGCCGATCAGCAGCAATTCATCAAACTGAATGTTGAATTGTCGCGCAAGTGGCCTTCCATTACCAAGACCAAGGCGCCTCTGCCCGATGCGGACCAGTGGAAGGACGTTCAGGAAAAACTGCCGCTGCTCGAAGTCTGACGCAGGCAAGATGAAACGTGGTTGAAAACAGGTTGGCTGTCCCCGCGGACGCCCGCTATGTTAGGCGATTTTGAATGCATTTTTGAATGAAACAGGAACTTGACAGTCGTATGGACACTTCCGCACAAGGCGTCACCCAGAATACCCGGACCCCTGGTACCGTGCCTGCATCCGCAGGCAATGGACCGATTGAAACCGATGCAGTGATCGTTGGCGCCGGTCCGGTCGGCCTATTTCAAGTGTTCGAGCTTGGCTTGCTGGAAATTAAGGCACATGTGATCGATTCACTGCCGGCGGTGGGCGGTCAGTGCGTCGAACTGTATCCTGACAAACCGATTTATGACATCCCGGCCGTGCCAGTCTGCACCGGTCAGGAATTGACCGATAACCTGCTCAAGCAGATCGAACCGTTCGGACCGACTTTCCATCTGAACCAGGAAGTGACGCTGGTCGAGCGGCGCGATGACGGCCGTTTCAATCTTGAAACCTCGACCGGTACCCGCTTCATCACCAAGACCATTTTCATCGCAGCGGGCGTCGGCTCATTCCAGCCGCGCACCATCAAGGTCGACGGTATCGATCGTTTCGAGGGTTCGCAATTGTTTTACCGCGTCAAGGACCCGGCACGTTACCAGGGCAAGAACCTGGTGATTTGCGGCGGCGGCGATTCGGCGCTCGACTGGGCTCTCAATTTCGTCGGCAAAGCTGAATCGGTTGTGCTGTTACACCGTCGCGAAGAGTTCCGCGCGGCACCCGCTTCGGTGGCCAAGATGAAGGAACTGTGCGAAAACTATGAAATGCAGCTCGTCGTAGGCCAAGTAACCGGCTTCGAGACCGCCGATGACAAGTTATCCGAAATCAAGGTCACCGGCCAGGACGGCGTTACCCGCCGCTTGCCGCTGGACCACCTGCTGGTATTCTTCGGCCTGTCGCCCAAGCTCGGTCCGATCGCCGAATGGGGCCTGGATATCGAGCGCAAGCAGTTGAAAGTCGGCACTGAGAAATTTGAAACCAATGTGCCCGGCATTTTCGCGGTTGGTGATATCAATACTTATCCAGGCAAGAAAAAACTAATTCTTTCGGGCTTTCACGAAGCGGCATTGGCTGCGTTCGGCGCCGCACCGTATATCTTCCCTGACAAGAAGATTCACATGCAATATACGACGACCTCGCCTAAGCTCCACAAAATTCTTGGCGTGGAAAGTCCGGTATTCGACTGACCAGTCTACAGTGCTTATTTAAGCGCCTATTTAAAAAACGCCCTTGCTCTCTTCACGGCAAGGGCGTTTTTACTTGCCGCTCCAGATCCGATCAGTAGAGTTTTGGGTTGGCCCGCGACCACATCCGGCTGATTAAAGAATGCGACTACTCCTCCGATATAAGTGAACCAGGACAATTCTGGGCATGAGGCAGCTCGTTTCCTGCCTGGGCATGTTTTTTGCGAGCCATGATGCATTGAATTATTGCACCGCACCCTCAATTTACTAATAAAGGGATCCGGCCTGTCCACCGATGTGACTCGGCAAGCATTAGTACTTGGTGTAAGCAATGTACCTAATAATGCTGGGGAAAAACGGTCACCGCCCCTGACAATAAGCGAAATGTTTGACTGTTTGTATGTAATACATGTCGAAATTACATGTGAGAAGAGATATCGTACCGAAACCGATACATTTCGGGACGGAATTTAACAAAATTGTATACCATGCATTGCGGCAACAAGCGATTGAGTCCAAAATCGTTTTGTACCATCTGAGAGGCGATACCATGCTTTACCAATTTCACGAAATGAACCGCACGCTTCTCAGCCCGCTGGTCCAGTGGGCCGAAGCGTCGTCCAAGTTGTTCAGTAATCCCATTTCGCCGCTGGCGCATACGCCTTTCTCGCAAAGAATCGCTGCAAGTTACGAACTGATGTTCCGGCTCGGCAAAGATTATGAGAAACCACCGTTTAACATCAATTCCACTGTGATTGATGGGGATGTGACGGTAACGGTGTTCGAGGAAGTCGCCGAGCACAAGTCGTTTTGCAGATTATTGCATTTCAAGAAGGATCTCAACGCTAAGCAAGCGGCAACGCTGAAACAGCCAACGGTCTTGCTCGTCGCTCCGTTATCCGGACATCATTCAACATTATTACGCGATACCGTGCGCGAACTGCTGCCGAACCACGACGTGTATATCACCGACTGGACCGATGCCCGCATGGTGCCTTTGAGCGAAGGCCCCTTCCACCTGCATGATTACATTTATTATGTGCAGGATTTCATCCGCAAGCTCGGCCCCGACGTGCATGTGATTTCAGTATGCCAGCCTACGGTCCCGGTGCTGGCCGCGATCTCGCTGATGGCCAGTGAAAACGACCCGAAGCTGCCGAAAACCATGACCATGATGGGCGGCCCGATCGACCCGCGCAAATCGCCGACGCAAGTCAATGATCTCGCGACAAAAAAATCATTCTCATGGTTTGAAAACACCGTGATCTACAGTGTGCCGCCAACCTACCCCGGTTATGGGCGCAAGGTCTATCCGGGCTTTTTGCAGCATGCCGGTTTCGTTGCCATGAATCCGCAGCGTCATGCGCAAAGCCACTGGGATTTCTTCATGCATCTGCGGGAAGGCGATAACGAGTCGGCTGAAGAGCATCGCAAGTTTTATGATGAATACAATGCGGTCCTCGACATGCCTGCCGAGTATTATCTTGAAACGATTCGTACTGTCTTCCAGGAATGCCGCCTGCCGCGAGGTACCTGGGAAGTCGAAGGTAAGCTGGTGCGTCCGCAAGATATCAAGTCGGTCGCCTTGTTCACTATCGAAGGCGAACTCGACGATATTTCCGGCTCCGGCCAGACCGAGGCCGCGCAAGACCTTTGCTCCGGCATTCCAAAGTCGAAGAAGCAACATTTCACTGCACCCAAATGCGGTCATTACGGCATCTTTGCCGGCCGCCGCTGGCGTGAAATCATTTGTCCGAAGATCGGCGAATTTATCAAAGCACATTCCTGATCCGGCGCTGTGATCAATGAAACCGTTCGCCCCCGGGTGAACGGTTTTTTTATTTGAAGGGCACTGCATTTGCCCGGATAATGGCGGCTTATGCCACTGAACTCATCCATACCTTCTCCCGTCCGAAAATCGCTGGCCGACCAGATCGAAGATTTGCTGCCGCAGACCCAGTGCACCAAGTGCGGTTACCCGGCCTGTCGTCCCTACGCCGAAGCGATTGCACAGGGCGAGACCAACTACAATCAATGTCCGCCTGGCGGGGCGGAAGGCATTGCCCGTCTAGCCGCCCTGCTCGGCAAGCCTGTCATCCCGCTCAACCCGGCAAATGGCGTTGAGCGTG
>JAQGMO010000075.1 GCA_028292315.1 Herminiimonas sp.
GTCGGAGGAGTTTCGCGGGCATCTGACAAAAACTTATAGCCATACTGGCAACCCATCGATTGGATCGGAGCCGATGATTCGAATGCTGATCATCGGATTTTGCTTCGGATCCGGCTTCTCTAGAAAATTGAGAGGCAAATCCGATAGAACCGACGAGTGTGAATAGCCGAATCGCGGTTCCCGGCAGATCGAAGGAAATCCTCCTGCCTGCCGACAAGAATGCATCCGTATCGTTGCGCAGGGTTAGTTCGGCGTCACGCCTGCGCGCTTGATATAGTCAGTCCACTTCGAGTATTCGTTTCGTACGAAGACTTCCACTTCCTTTGGCGTGTACGGAACCGGCCGGCCACCCAGTTCGATCAACCTGAGCGTCGCTGGCTCTTTGAACGCGGCCAGCATTGCCTGGGATAGTATGTCGACAACGGCCGGCGGGGTTCCGGCCGGCACGAAGTACCCGGTCCAGGGAATAAAGTTCATGGACGGCAGCACTTCCGAGAAGAGCGGTGTGTCGGGGAATGAAGCCATCTTTTCCCGCGCACCTAGCGCAACGATATGCAGCTTCCCGGATTTGACGTAAGAGTGCCCCGTGGCCACTTGCGCCCAGCCCCCGGCCAGGCGACCGCCAATTATGTCGGCAGCCGCAGTGGCAAAGCTCCTGTAGTTTACATAAGTGTGATCGAGCTTGAAGCCGTCCCGCAATTGTTTGTCCATCAACTCATGCGTCGTCGACGAGCCGGCGAATGCAAACTCCCTCGGATCCTGCTTAATCTTCTCGATCAACTCTTTCACGGAAAGATCTTTGTATTTTGGACTGACAAACAGCCCGTGCACCGAGTCGGATTCGATCGCTACGCCAGTGAAGTCTCGCAACGGGTTATAGGCCAGTTGGGGGTAAAGCGCCGCATTGGCGGCTTGCGTGGAGCTCGTGCCGTAAAGTATCGTGTAGCCATCCGCTTGTGCCCGCGCCACCGAGGCCGCGCCGATGCTGCCGTTTTGACCGGGCCGGTTCATGATCACGACTGGTTGACCCAGGCGTTTTTCCATCGAGTTCCCTACCTGCCGGGCCATGATGTCTACAGCGCCTCCCGGAGGGAACGGCACGACTATCGTAATCGGCCGCTCAGGGAATTTGGACTGCCCGTGCGCCGCCGTCAACGCAAGCAGGCTAATCGCAAGGACTGCCAGTGCTCTAACGATCCGCATATATTGTCTCCTGGTGTTTTATTAGTTTTGGTAAGCAAAATCGTTCCAGACAGCGGGCCGCGCAGGGTGTTTGTTCAACACCCTTTTTTATGCCATCTCCGGAGCGATCAGGATTACAGCGGATATACGATGTAATGTGGAAAAACCGGTGAATCGGTAATCACTTTCTTCGACAGGAAAACATCGCCGTTCTCGGACAGCTGGATCCTGTCGAGATACACGCCGGTCAGGAACAGTTCGGCGGTGCCTGTATGCGACTGCACATAAGAGATAGTAAAGTTGGAACGGACTTCGAACTGATTTTCTCCGACCTCGGTGCACGCAATGCGCTGCAAAAGATGCCTGGTCTGGTAGTCCTGATAAGTGCCGGCCCACATCTTGGTGATGAAAGTAACCCGGTCTTCGATGCGGCCGCGGCAATCGTCGAGCATCATGGCAACCGGAAAATCCGCCTTCACGCTTTCAGCGGTCGTGCAGATATACGAAGCCGCCTCATCCCCCGAGAACGTGGCCAGCCAGCCATCCATATCCTTTGCATCGAGCGCGCCGATGTATGCGTTCTGAAGGGCATCGATCCGGTACAGGGATTCGCTGGATATGGTTCTCATTTGTTCGATCCTCCAAATTCCATTGCGTTACGGTAGTGCTCCCACCACAACAGGTTAGCCGCCTCATCGTTTTGCGAGAAATCGGTCGGGAGCGCGTACTCATCCTTGACGCCCTTCTGAAATATCGCGGAGCCGGGTGTAAAACCTCCGATGTGGAGACGCTGGAAAACTGCTGCATCTTCCATGCTGATCATTCCGCAGGGGCCAATCAGATTGGAAGACTGGCGCACCCGATGCCGGACCATTTCGGCGTCATCGTCTTCGCGGCAGAAATAGGCATAATGCGCTTCTGTCTGGTCAGCCGACAGCGGGGTTGCGAAGCGCAGGTTGATCACGTCAAGATGGTGCACGATGCTGAACATCGGGAACATGTGCACAGCGGTGGATCCCTTGGAAAGATCGCCGCTCTTGTATTCGATCAGGGACGGATCTTTAAGCATGCCGGTGTCCCGCGGCAGAGACAGCTCGCTGATAAACCCGCGCTGGCCCTTCTCGTTGGCGAAACGCGAGCCCTTGCCGCCGCCCCAGCTCAGCATGCGAAAGGCGGTGTGCAGCAATGGCGCGTGATAGGAGTCGTTGTCCGCGTAGGCTTTCCAGTTCGCCTTGAAAATGATCTTGTGATAGCCGATCAGCTTCAGCTTTCCGCCGCCGAGAACCATCGCGGTGTGATCTTCGACCTGTTTGCCGAGGTGTTCGGACAGTTCTGGCGTATCAAGGTTGAAGGTAACGAATATGATGCCGTTGGAGATTGCGAACCGTGGCCGGTCAAGCGGATAGTCTGATTTTTTGAAGCCCGGCGAGAACTCGGAAGCCTTGGCAGGGCAACCAATGAGGTCACCGTTCGGGTCGAATACCCAGCGGTGGTATGGGCACTCGAACTCAATCTTGTTACCACGGCTCTCTGTTTCAAGCTGATTTCCGCGGTGCGAGCATGCGTTATAGACCACATTGACTTCGCCGTTCATGTCGCGCGTGATCAGCAGCGGCACCCGGGCCATCATGAATGTCTTGAAATCGCCCGGATTCGGAATCTCCGCTTCATGTCCCACAGCCAGCCACTCTTTGCCGTAGAAGAGACGCTTGAGCTCTTCCTCGAATACATCCGGCCGAACAAACACTTCCTTGGGGATGTGATTTTTCTTTTCGGGCCAGCTGATTTTTTCCCAACCGGGATACGGTTTTACGCTCATAGAGTCTCTCCTGTTCAAACAACCGGGCCTGATTGGTTTTGCGGTTCAGACAAATCCGATACGCCTCCGGTGAAATTGTGGCCCAGGATATATTGGCGTATTATTGCTGTCCAATAGATGAACCGATAACTAATATTCCTGGCGCGAATATGCAAAGACTTGATCTCAACCTGCTTGTTGTCTTTGCCGCCCTGATGGCGGAGCAGAACGTCTCGCGCGCCGCCGAGAAGCTTCGGATGTCACAGCCGGGGGTCAGCAATGCGCTGACGCGCCTGCGGCGGCAGACTCAGGACATGCTGTTTGTCAGAACGCGCCACGGCGTCGAACCTACCGATCGTGCGCACCTGCTGTTTGCCGAAATCCATGAAGGACTAAGCACCATACAACGGGCCCTGGACAGCCGGCCGGCATTTGATGCGGCGAAGGAGGCGCGGCGCTTTCGCATCATTGTCAGCGATCTGGGGGAAGTCGTTCATCTGCCGGTGCTGCTGCGGCAGTTTTCAAAAGTTGCCCCGGGCGTCTCCATCTCCGTGGTGCAGCTGCCTCGCGACCGGTATGGCGATGCACTTGCGTCGGGCGAGGCGGATCTCGCAATTGGGGAGAACCACCAGCTCAGCACGAACATCTACAGGCAGCGCCTGTTTCAGGATGAGCAAGTCTGCCTGGTACGGGTCAACCATCCTCGCATCAAACGAGCCGTGACGATGGATCAGTTCACCGCTGAGGAGCATGTCGTCGTTGCGCCCCCGGGGATCAAGGGAGCGGCCTATGACAAGATGCTTTCCCACATTCAGCTGAAGCGTAACGTGCTGGCGCAGGTGGCGTCGCACCTGGCAGCCCCGGTGATCGTTCGCGACACCAATGCGATTGCGGTAGTACCGAGCCTTCTGCTCAAGCTGCTTCCTGTCAAAGGCGTGAAAGCGATCAGCTTGCCTTTCGACGCCGGCCGTCTTACAGTGAATCAGTATTGGCATATTCGGGCGCATCGCGACGTTGCGAACGTCTGGCTCCGCGCTCAAGTCGCGGAATCCCTCAAAAAGTTCGATATAGATTAAGTGCCGGTGATCTTGCGCGCCATGCTCCAGCGGTGCACTTCATTCGGGCCGTCGTAAATCCGGAAGGCGCGCATGTCCATGAAGATGCGCATCACGATAGTCTCGGTCGTCACGCCCTGCCCGCCAAGGATTTGTACGCAGCGGTCGATCACGCGCCATTCCGCTTCCGAACAAACGACTTTGGCGCGGCTTGATTCAAAATTCGCCTTTTGCCCCTGGTCGAGCAGCCATGCGGTATGCCAGATATGCAGACGGGCAGTTTGCAGATCGATATCATTATCGGCCAGCATGAAGCCCACACCCTCGTGTTCGCCCAGGGCCTTGCCAAAGGCCTGACGCTTGCGGGCATAGTCGGTCGCGATGTCATGCGCGCGCCTTGCCTGTCCGAGCCAGCGCATGCAATGCGTAAGCCGTGCCGGGGCCAATCGCACCTGGGCATAGCGGAAGCCCTTGCCGACTTCACCCAGCACGTCGGCCGCAGGTATCCGCAAATCCTTGAACTCCATCACGGCATGGCCGCCGGTAAAGCAGCTATCCATCGCATTCATCTGGCGCACGACCTGGATGCCTTTACGATCCATATCCGTAAGGAACATCGTTGCCGAGCCATCTTCCATGCGCGCCATGATGATGGCATAGCTTGAACCTTCGGCTCCGGTGATGAGCCACTTGGTCCCGTTGATCACATAGTCATCGCCATCGCGTACCGCCGTCGTCGCCAGCATCGACGGATCGGCGCCGGCGCCGGGCGAAGGCTCCGTCATGGCAAAGCAGGAACGGGTATGGCCGGCGACCTGTGGCAGCAGCCAGCGTTCTTTCTGGGCCGCGGTCGCCACCGCTTCCATCAGGTGGATGTTTCCTTCATCGGGCGCATGGATATTCAGCGCGGTCGGTCCCAGCGTCGAATAGCCCGCCTCTTCGAACACCACCGCCTTGGCGGCATGGTTCAGGCCCAAACCACCGAGTTCACGCGAAGCATGCGGCGTGAGAAGTCCCGCGCTGCGCGCTTTCGCTACCAGATCGCGGCGCAAGTCTTCGCTCGGTCCGTGGGAGGTCAGCCGCGGATCGTTTTCCATTGGGATGATGTGCTCCGCAATAAACTGACGAGTGCGATCACGCAATTCAATCAGCTCCGGAGGAATGGCAAAATCCATGTCGATAGTACTTTCATCAAAGTAGTTAAACTCAACGGAGGCCGGCGCGCAAGCAGCGGTAAGCCTTTCAATGCGACCGCGTGATTATTCCATGCAAATGCCGCGGCAGCCAATCCGGCCCCGGGGCGACATCCTCCGGAGGGTTCCCCGCATGGAAAGGCTCACAGCGTGTCACGCCGCGCCGCGAATATGGTACATAGCACGGCACGGAAGAATGACTGTATATATAGTAACGTCGATTTACCCGCGGATGAACCGGCGTGATTGACCGGTCCTCGATGATACTTCCGTTGCATGAAATTCCGATACGCACTAGACTGGATGCATTCTGCTATTGAAGCAATACCATGCAAATAGAGCAAGCGTCATCTCGCAAGAACAGGATTGATCCCGGCTGCGTTGCCGGACCGGTCTTGTGGGTGCCCGTCCGGATTGCGCAGCTTGGTCGCTCTTGCTCTATGGGCATTTGATCGCGCCGGGCACGCCAGCGCGATCCGACTTTTTCGAATGAAAAAAAACCCCCGAATGCTCCAATCCGGACCGCCTCCTTTCGAGCCGGTCAATGAGCCCGAGCGCACCCGCATTGCACGTGAAATACATGACGACCTGGGCGGTAACCTGGCCGCAATCAAGATGGCGCTGGCGCTGCTGACGCGCCGCTTGCCGCCGGAAAATCCGATCCTGTCTGAAAAAGCGGCTTATGTGGATGCGCTGGTAGACCGCACCATCGATGCCATGCATCGCATCATCGACGACCTGCGTCCCGGTGTGCTCGATCTCGGCCTGGTCGCGGCGCTCGAGTGGCAGGTAAGAGAATTCGGAAAGCAGCTGGGCGTACCGTGTGAATTCCTGGCCGACGTCCGCGAACCAGCGCTCGATCCAGATCAAGTCATCGGCCTGTTCCGCATCGTCCAGGAGGCGCTCACGAATATTGGCAAGCATGCCGGTGCAAGCCGGGTGCAAGTACGCCTGGCTGCCAGCGCCAACAACCTGCGGCTGGAGGTTGCCGACAACGGGCGCGGCATTGGCCCGTCCGAACGCGCCAGGCTCGCGTCGCATGGCATCCGCGGCATGCGTGAACGCGCGCACGCGCTGGGCGCTACCCTGGCGCTGACCCAGGCTCCCGGCGGAGGCACGGTGGTAGCGATCAGTTTGCCGCTGCCGGGTGGCGGCGCGGCCTAGAGCCGTTTCAGCCCGACTGTGCCGGCCGCGCCCGAGGCGATTTGCCTCCGGATCAAGGATTATAGCGGTGCCAGGGCAAGCAGGCGTAACGCCGCGCCCCGGGCAAAACGTCCGGGCTGGACGGCGCACTCAGCCTGGGACGGCTCCGGGCTGTGGTTTTTTTCCACTATCGAATGACGCGCCGTTGGTTGAATGTCATAATCGCAGCAAACCCGCTGCGCACCTTTTCGGACAGATCAATACTCCCCTGTCGATGCCTTTGACGTTCAGCCGGAAATTAATAATAATTCCATGGCACTATCACAGAAAATCAAGGTTTTGATCGCGGACGACCATGCGATCGTGCGGGAAGGATTGAAACAGATCCTGATCGACAGCCCCGACATCGTGATCTCGGGCGACACCGACAGCGGCGTCGATGCGATCCGCCGCCACCGCAATAATGAAGCCGATGTGCTGCTGCTCGATATCTCCATGCCGGACCGGAGCGGCATCGACGTGCTGAAGCAGCTGAAAAAAGAGTTCCCTGAACTCGCCGTGCTGATGCTTTCGATGCACCGCGAAGACGAGTATGCGATCCGCGCCCTGAAAGCCGGTGCATCCGGTTACCTCAACAAGAAAAGCACCCCACTGGAGCTGGTCGATGCAATCCGCCAGGTTGCCTCGGGCCGCAAATACGTTAGCCTGGCGCTGACCCAGGAGCTGGCCAACCAGCTTGGCGAGGACCGTGAAAAGCCGCTGCACCATGGCCTGTCCGACCGTGAATATCAAACCCTGACCATGATCGCGTCGGGCAAAACGGTGACGGACATCGCAGCCGAGCTCGCGCTATCGGTCAAAACCATCAGTATGTACCGTTCGCGCCTGTTACAAAAAATGAAACTCCGCCACAATGCGGAACTGACGCACTATGCGATCAGGAATAACCTGGTGCAGGAATAGCAACAGATCGCGTTCCCAGCGAAAAAACCAATGGAAAGCCACTTGAAAGCGGCGATGAAAAGTCGAACTGGCTGTCTTTTCCAGCGCTTTTCGGGATATTGAACGAACTTCCGGTCGCCTAACATGAATGCAGTCAGGGTTCTTCCCCAGTGGAGCCGAGTACTTTCATGATTCAGAATTCCGAGCCGACCCGGCCAGAAAATCCGGCCGAGATTGCGCGTGGCGCGTTTCATTTACTGGTAAAACGCCGCATCATTCCCACCCCGGACGCTTACCGGCTCGCCTACGACGAGGTAGCCGGCGTCGCGCGCCGTTCGGATGCGGAAACGGTCCTGGCCGATTTTGCCGCCAGCGTCACGCAGTCCCATGGGCCGTTCGCTCAGATCGGCAACCAGATCGCGGGTGCCATCGGGGCGCGTGACTGGGATGCGTGTGGCAAGCATCTCGGCCTCCTGCTGGCACGCCAGGCGGCAACCCCAGACGTCACCGCCCCCGCGCCGGACGCCATTGCAAAACCGCAGGCTCCCCCGAAGACATTCCTGGCATCGGCGGCGGCGGCGCTTTCCCTGCCCAATCTCTCTACACGCGGCGGGGCCCGCTCTTCCGCCACGGCAGCCGAACGTCATGAGGCCCTGCTGCGCGATATGCTGTCCCGCACGTTGAGCCTGGCCCTGACTTCCCTGCTGCGCGGTGCGGCCGAACTGGCCGAAGAAGCGGATCAGCTCGGCAGTGAATTGAAAACGGCCCACGGCGATGCCGCGCTCGAAGAGTCCGCCGCACGTCTGCGGCAGCTCTGCTTCAAGATCGAAGTGCGCAGCGGCGACATGGCCGAACAGCAGGAACTGCTGCTGCGGCTGTTCCGCCTCCTGCTCGACAACATCGGCGAATTCATCGAAGACGACGCCTGGATGCGCGGGCAAGTGGCCACCGTGCATGCATTGCTGTCCGCGCCGATCAACCACCGGGCGCTGGACGATGCCGCGCGCGGCCTGAAGGAAGTCATTTACCGGCAGGGCGTTTTAAAGCAGGGCATGGTGGACGCCAAGTCGACGGTGAAGAAAATGATGCTCACTTTTATCGATCATCTCGGATCGATTGCCGCGACGACCGGCGATTTTCACGAAAAAATCGACAACTATGCACAGCAGGTAAGCCAGGAAACCGACATCGGCATGCTTAACGAAGTGCTTGAAAAGATCATGAATGACACCCGCGCCACCCAGATCGAGGCGCTGCGCTCGCGCGACGGCATGCTGGATGCGCAACGCCATGTCCATGACGCCGAAGCGCGCATCCAGGAACTCGAGGCGCAGTTTGCGCAATTGAGCGAACTGGTGCGCGAGGACCAGCTTACCGGCAGCCTGAACCGGCGCGGCCTGGACGACATGCTGGAACGCGAGATAGCGCGGGCGGAACGGCGTGGGCTTCCGCTGTGCGTGACGATGCTGGACCTGGACAATTTCAAGATTTTCAACGATACCCATGGCCACCTTACCGGCGATGAAGTGCTGATCCACCTGGTGCGGGTAATCCGCGATACCTTGCGCACGCTGGATATTATCGGCCGCTTCGGCGGTGAGGAATTCGTCATCGTTTTGCCCGACACCGGCATCGAAGACGCCTGCCGCATCGTGACCCGGCTGCAGCGAGAGCTGACCGAGCGCATTTTCACCCATAAGAATGAGCGCCTGTTCGTCACATTCAGCGCGGGCGTCGTCCTGCGCGCCTGGGGTGAAGACAGCCATTCGGTCATTGCCCGCGCCGATGAGGCGTTGTACAAGGCTAAACGGGCAGGCAAGAACCGGATCGCCACTTACGGCCCGGATTGATCTACCGATTCCCTGCATGGCCAGGCGGAGCATCTTTCCTCGGCCCAAGCTCGTCCAGCCCCGGTTTTTCGATGGCGCATGGTCCTTTCGCCAAACCCCGCATCCTGCGCGGGCAGCATGCTGGCTGGCTCCCGTTAGACCTCTTGCTCCGTTCGCCGGGCCGGCCGCCCGAACTTTGAAGCCCCCCTCAAAAAAGTCTTTCTGAAGTAATCCCCTTCTCAGGCCGTAAACAGCAACTACGCTGCCAGATCGGGACACTTATGAAAAAAAATTCCCCAAAGAATTAAACTTTTTCCAGATCTGTCCGATAAGAAAAATAAGCAGCCCGATTTCCCACCCGCAGCAACAGAAAATCAGTACCGGGAAACAGATGCTGACAGGTTTAAAGCCCTGATTTCCACCCCATAACACGACAGGAGCATCAAAATGGCCTCAGTAATCAACACCAACATCTCGTCACTGAATGCGCAGCGCAACCTGACCAGCTCGCAGACTTCGCTTGCGACATCCCTGCAGCGGCTGTCTTCCGGCCTGCGCATCAACAGCGCGAAAGACGACGCCGCCGGCCTCGCGATTTCGGACCGCATGACCAGCCAGATCAACGGCCTGAACCAGGCGGCCCGCAATGCCAACGACGGCATCTCCCTGACGCAAACGGCTGAAGGCGGCCTGACCACGGCAACCGACCTGCTGCAGCGCATGCGCACCCTGGCGGTGCAATCGGCCAACGGCACGAACTCCGCATCGGACCGCGCTTCCCTCCAGCTGGAAATCAGCCAGTTGTCGCAAGAGCTGAACCGCGTCGCCAGCACCACCCAGTTCAACGGCCAGAACGTGCTTGACGGCTCGCTCAACAATGCCCAGTTCCAGGTCGGCGCCAATGCCAACCAGACCATCAATTTCTCGATCGGCAGCTCACAGGCCAGCGCGATCGGCAACAATTCAGTCAAGGGCACGGCGACCGGCGACACATCGGGCGCCTCCTCTTTCGCCGGCACCGTCGCAGGCACCATCGGCGTGAACAAGAATGCCGTTCAAACCTTCACGATCCAGGGCAACGGCACGACGGCAACGGCCGCGTTCGCCTCGGCCGGCGCCACCGCCTATGCGATCGCCGCCGGTGTCAATGCCGCTTCCGGCTCCACCGGCGTGTCCGCTACCGCGACCACCACGGCCGCCATGGGCAGCTTCACAGCCGGCTCGCAATCGTTCACGCTCCAGGGCGCGCCGACAGCGGCCGGCGCCGCCAACCCGGTGACGATCACGGCGACGATGGCAACCGCCACCGATGTCGGCGGGCTGACCGCCGCCATCAATGCGCAATCCGGCATCACCGGCATCACCGCGGTAGCCGACACCGCCACCGGCAAGATCGCCCTGACCCAGGACAAAGGCTACGATATCGGCGTAACCAATAACCTGACCGCCAACAACTCGACCACACTGCAAGGCAGCACCGGCACCGCCAAGGCGCTGGTGCGCGGCGCCGCGAACGCGGCAGCGGTCGGCGACTCCATGACGGTCGGCGGCACCCTGGCCTTCAATTCGTCGTCGTCCTTCACGGTCAACACGTCCGCGGCGGGCACGGTGTTCACGGCGGCGGGCAACTCAAGCGCCCTGGCGTCGGTGGCGAACATCAATATCTCCACGGTGACGAACGGTATTCCAACCGGCGCCAACGATGCGCTGCAAGTGATCGATTCGGCTTTGAGCAACATCAGCACCCAGCGCGCATCGCTCGGCGCCTTGCAAAACCGCTTCAGCAGCACCATCAGCAGCCTGCAAACGACCTCGGAAAACCTGAATGCGGCACGCAGCCGCATCCTGGATGCCGACTTTGCGGCGGAAACGGCCAACCTCACGCGCGGCCAGATCCTGCAACAGGCCGGTACCGCGATGCTGGCCCAGGCGAACGCACAGCCGAACGGCGTGTTGAGCCTGCTGCGCGGCTAATCGGCTAATCGGCTAATCGGCTAATCGGCTGAGTAGCTGAACCTCTGAAAGCTGAACATCCCTGGCTGGATTCCAACCGGGGAGTTTTTACATGGGGAGGGATAATCATGCAAATCTCTACGATCGGCAACACCGTCCCGCCGGCGCAATGGAATTCGGCGAATGGCGTCTCCGGCGGCGCCAGCGCCGTGGCGCCGCCTTCCGCCGCGCCGGTGCAGACGGCGGCGGCGGTCGAACCGGTAGCCAGGCCGGCGACCGCCGGCGAAGCCAAACAGGCGCTGCAGGACATTAACAGGGTAATGCGGGAGCCGTCGCGCGGGCTCGAATTTTCAATCGACCCCGACAGCGACCAGGTGATCGTGAAGGTGGTGGATCAGACAACCAGCGAAATCATCCGTCAGATGCCGACCAAGGAAGCGCTCGAAATCGCCAAAGCCCTGGACAAAGTCCAGGGGCTGTTGATTAAACAACAAGCCTGAGCCCGGCCCGGGCTCGAGCCCGGCCCGGCCTTTTCCGGTTAGCGGCGAACGCGGCGGAATAGCGATGTAAAACATCCCCTAAAGTCCCGATCGTCCCGGCCGTTATCAAAGTACATTGCAAGCTGTATTGCAACTTTATTCCAGGAGAAGCAGGTGGCTATATCTTCACCCGGCATCGGTTCCAACCTTGATGTCAATGGCATCGTTACCAAGCTGATGCAGGTTGAAAGCCAGCCGTTGACAAACCTCGCAAGAAAAGAAGCGAGCTATCAGGCCAAACTTTCGGCATATGGCAACCTCGGCAGCGCTCTGGGCAGCCTGCAGGGAGCGCTGTCCGGACTCAGCACGTCCGCCCTGTTCAATGGCGTCAGCGCGGTGCCGGCGGATGCATCCATCTTTACCGCCAGCGGAAACAGCCAGGCGGTTCCCGGAACCTACCAGGTCCAGGTGACGCAACTGGCGCAGGCGCAAACCATTTCGACCGCCGGCCAGGCAAGCACCAGCGCGACCATCGGCGCCAATGCGACGACGACGCTTTCCTTCCAGTTCGGCACGATTGCCGGAGGCACACTTGCCAACGGCGCCTATACCGGCGCGTCATTCACGCAGGATGCCAGCCGCACCACCGGAACCGTCACTATCGACGCCAGCAACAACTCGCTGCAAGGCATCCGCGACGCGGTCAATGCGGCGAACATCGGCGTCACCGCGACCATCGTGGCCGACGGCAGCGCTACCCCGCACCATCTGGTATTCACGTCCGCCAAGACCGGCGCAACGTCCAGCATGAGCATTAGCGTGAGCGGCGACGCCACCCTGCAAAACCTGCTGGCCTACAATCCGGCCGCGACGCAAAATATGACCCAAAGCTCTGCTGCCCAAAGCACCCTGCTGACGGTCAACGGGATTGCCGTCAGCAGCGCCACGGCCAGCGTGGCCGATGCGGTGCAGGGCGTGACGCTCAATATCACCAAGATCGGCAGCAGTAACCTCACGGTGTCGCGCAATACGTCGGCGGTGCAGACCGCGGTGAGCGGCTTCGTCAAGGCATATAATGAATTCAACACGACGCTCAACAGCCTGAGCGGCTATAACGCCGCGAGCGGACAGGCCGGCCCGCTGATCGGCGACGCGACCGTACGGACTATCCAGGCGCAGGTGCGCAAGACGCTTGGCTCTTCCCTGGCCGGCCTCAACAGCGGCATCATGACGCTGCCCCAGATCGGCGTCGCTTTCCAGAAGGACGGCACCCTGGCGCTCGACTCGGCCAAGTTGCAGGCCGCCATGACCAGCAATTACGAGGATATCGGCGCCTTGTTCGCGACGTTCGGCAAGGCCACCGACAGCCTGGTGAATTTCACGTCCTCGACCACCTCCACCAAGGCCGGCAACTATCCTGTCACCGTGACGGCGCTGGCGACCAAAGGCGAACTGACCGGCGACAAGAATTTAAACTCGGCTAGCACGACGATCGCGGCCGGCACGACACTGAACGTTTCGGTCGACGGCGCCAGCGCCACGATCGGACTTGCCGCCGGCACTTATACCGCGGCGCAGTTGGCGTCGCTGGTGCAATCCGCTATTAACGGGTCTTCCACCCTATCGGCCGCCGGCTCGGCGGTTACGGCGACGATCAACGGCAGCGGTTTTATAAATATCCAGTCAAACCAGTTCGGCTCTTCATCGAAGGTCAGCGTCAGTTCATCCACCGGCACGGCGGCATCGGCAATCCTGGGCGCCACGCCGGTCGCCGACGTCGGCGTCGATGTCAACGGCACCATCGGCGGCATGACGGCGCTCGGGTCGGGACAGTTCCTGAGCGCGGCGGCCGGGTCGGATGCGCAGGGCCTCAAGCTCGAGATTACCGGCGGCGCGATCGGCGGGCGCGGCACGCTCGATTTTTCGCAGGGCTACGCCGACCGGCTGAGCAAGCTGATCGACGGCTTCCTCGGCAGTTCGGGGATGATCGCCGGCGGCAAAGACGGCCTGAGCCGCGGCGTCAAGGATATCGGCAAGGCGCGCGAGGCGATGCAGCTGCGCCTCACCGAAGTTGAAAAACGCTACCGCGCGCAGTTCACCGCGCTCGACGTCGCGATCGGCAACATGAGCACCACCAGCAGCTTTCTCACGCAACAACTGGCGCAGCTCAGCAGCCAGTCGTCGTGATCAAGCCATCCGGGAAAAAATCAGGAGAATTATCAATGTTTGGATCAACGAAAAGTGGAGCGAGCGCCTACGCCAGGGTTGGCGTTGAAACCGGAGTGGCGGCAGCCAATCCGCACAAGTTGATTATCATGCTGTTCGACGGCGCGCAAGTCGCCCTGTCCAATGCGCTCTTGAATATGCGCGCGGGAAATGTAGCGGCCAAAGGTCAGGCGATTTCCAAGGCCATCATGATCATCGACAGCGGCTTGCGCGCCAGCCTCGACAAAACCAGTGGCGGCGAAATCGCCGCCAACCTGGACGGGCTGTATGAATACATGGGTAATCGCCTGCTCGTGGCCAACCTCGACAACCGGCCGGAGATCCTCGAAGAAGTCCGTAACCTGCTGATCGACATCCGGAGCGCATGGGTCTCGATCGATCCGGATGTCGCCCCGGCCGCACAGGCCGGCACCGATGACGCGCTGCGCCCGGCCATTCCACGGCTGGCAAAGGCGTAATTCAAAAGGCGTAATTTACGATGAACGGACATGAAATCATTTCCCTGTACGAGAACGTCGCCGCGCTAACTGGCCGCATGCTTGAAGCGGCGCGGGACGGTGACTGGGCTCGCCTGGTGGAACTCGAATCGCATTGCTCGTGCCAGGTGCAAGTCCTGCGCGACGACTATCCGCCGGCGCTCCTGGCCGGCGAACAGCGTAATCGGAAGGTCGAGTTGATCAACCGGATCCTCGCCGACGACCGTGAAATCCGCGTCCTCACCGAGCCGTGGATGACGCGGCTGTCAGCCCTGATCAATAGCGCCGGCGCCGAACGCAAGCTGTCGCAGGCCTACGGCGGAACGCCGCGCCGCTGATGCCATGGTGACGCCGACCGGGCTGACGGGGCTGCGCGCGCTGGCGGCGGTCGACGCGGCCGCTCCCGCCAGGTCCCCTTCCGACGCACGCGAAGAAGCGCTGGCGCGGCTGTCGCAAATCGCGCTCGGCACGGAATACCGGGCGTCCGTGTTGACCCGGCTCGGCGATGGACAATTTTTGGTGCGCATCGCCAATGCGGCGGCACGAATGGCCCTGCCGGCGGGCACGCGGGAAGGAGACGATATCCGGCTGATTCTGGTTGCGGCACGGCCGCGTCCGACTTTCCTGTTGGCCGCGACCCCCGACGCGGACGGCCGCAGCGCAACGACTTCCTTCAGCGATGCCGGCCGCCTGATCGACCGCATGTTGCAACTGGCGCAACGGCAGGGGCGGCCCGATCGGGTCGCCGGCACCACTCCGCTGCTGAATGCGCCGGATGCCGGCGCGGCTCCGCTGGCGGGACGGATCGCGCTGGCGCTCCGGGATAGCCTGGGCGTAAGCGGCCTGTTTTATGAATCGCATGTCGGCGAATGGGCCAGCGGGACGCGCCCGCTGGAAACCCTGATGCGCGAGCCGCAGGCAGGATTTCGCGGCGGTGTGCCGCTGCCGGGCGGGGTTGCGGGCGCTGCGGCGGATCCCGGTCCGGCCGCCCCGGAACGGGCGCTGCTCACGGATGCGGCGGTTGCATCGGGCGCCAGCGCCGCGCCCCAGGCGGACACGCTGCTGCCGCTTGCGCCGCAAGACAATCCGGACGCTGCGCGGCTGGTCAGCCTGCAACTCGACCTGCTCGAGCACAGGCGCGCGGCCTGGCAAGGCGAGCTTTGGCCCGGCCAGGCGCTGCAATGGGACGTCGCCGAAGACGCGCCGGACGATGGCAAGGGCCACGCCGGCCCTGCCGTGGCGGCATGGCAAAGCGTAGTCCGCTTCGAATTGCCGAAACTGGGCGCAATCAGCGCGACCCTGCATTTGCAAGGTAACCATGTCCGCATCCAGGTCCGCGCCGCCGACGGCGCGACCGTCGGCCTGCTGAACGCCGAAAGCCGCGTGCTGGCCGATGCGTTCGATGCCGCGGGATCGCCGCTTGACCTGCTCACCGTAAAGCAGGATGAACACGCCTAAGGCAGTGAAGAATGCCATTGCGCTCGCCTACCAGGCCGGCGAGTCGGCGCCCAAAGTGGTCGCCCGTGGGCGCGGGCCGATCGCGGAGGAAATCATCGCACGCGCAAAGGAGCATGGCGTGTTCGTGCATGAATCGAAGGAGCTGGTCGCGTTGCTGATGCAAGTCGATCTCGACCGCGAGATTCCGCCTGCGCTGTATCGCGCGGTGGCCGAGCTGCTGGCCTGGCTCTACCGTCTCGAGTCCGGCGTCGGCCAGGCTCCGCCCGCGGAGGGAACGGAGGCGCAATGAGCACCGAAAAAAAATGAAGACCCTGCTGTCTACTGTATACTCCACGGACTCGCCCATTTCAGCCGGCGAACAGCGCTTGCGCCCGTGTTTTGAGCTATTTGACAGATGAAATTGACTATTGATCTTGGCGTGTCGGATCTCGATCCCTACCGGGTATTCGCGCGCCGCGAAATCGTTTCGGTGCTACGCGGCATCGGCGCGCAAAACCAGTTCGTGCGCATGATATTCGACGACGGCGCCGACTCGGTCGTCACTTCCATCCTCGACGTCGACGAAGAGAGCGGGAGCGTAGTGATCGATGTCGCCGCCGAAGAGGAGCAAAACCGGCGCATCGCCGCCAGTACCGATCTCGCATTTGATACCTCGCTCGATCACATCCGCATCGCGTTCTTCGGCACGCAGGCGGAACTGTGCGAATACGATGGGCTTCCCGCATTCCGCATGGATATTCCCGACAGCCTGATCCGCCTGCAACGGCGTGAATTCTATCGGGTCGCGACGCCGGTCGCCAGTCCGGTGCGCTGCACTTTCTTCGTTGCGGGAGCGGATAAAACCGCGGCGCCAAAGACGGTGGTCCTGCCGCTAAAGAATATCAGCAACGGCGGCATCGCCGTCATGGATCTTGCGGCTCAGCTAGCCGACACGGACACCGGCCGCATCTACCGCGATTGCCGCATCGATTTCCCGGGAAGTCCGGTGACGGTGTCCCTGGAAATCCGCAATACCAGCGAAGCCGCCCTGCAGAACGGCAAGATCGCTCGACGCATTGGATGCCGGTTTTCGGATATGTCGAACCAGGTACAGGCGATGGTGCAGCGTTATATCCTGAAACTGGAACGCGAGCAAAATGCAAAATCGACCGGCATGGTCTGATGCGCCAGGGCGTTTGGCCGGCCCGGTTATTCTTTTTCCATGCCGGCCTTGTTGATGATCTCTCCCCATTTTCTGGATTCGGCGGTCTGGAATTTGAAAAGTCGCCGCCAACGGCGGACGAAGAGACCCGATTGAAGGAAGCCAAAGAACGTGTATCGCGATTGCACACGGCATGCAGAAGGCACATTCTCGATGAGCGGTGGGAAAGGCTGCAAAAGAATGTAAAAGATTTACGCCCGGTGCTGCGTGCACGAGTGCTTGAAGGAATTATGGCGGAGCACGCCAAACAGGGATTCGATCGAATTGGACTCGACACGCCGGCTGCTGCCTGCGATTTGGTTGTCGACCAGGCAGTAAATTTACCGCCCGAGCACTTGGCCAGATTCTTGCCGCGGTTCCTGTCACTTTTTCAGGGTTTCATGGGGTCCGCATCGCACCTCAAAGAACATGAAGCAATGGCCGCACTGATTGAAGTCATGCATGGCTGCGTGCTCAAAATGCCGGCCGAATCCTGCGGCGACATGCTCATCCAGCTAATCGGCGCATTGAACAACCTGCTGACCAGCGCCCATTTCGAAGGCCGGCGCCTGAGCGCTGCCGCCATTGAGCGCATCGAAGCTTGTTTCAGCCTGCTGGCCGGTTCGCTCGACCGCATCGCTGGTGCGGGCGAAAGCGCGGCGAAAGAAAAAATGGTGGCATGCGAAAAAATGATTGGCCGTTTTAAATAGGCCATGCATGACCTCAAACTAACCGATGAGTGAGTTCACGAAGCCTTTGGCCCCATGGAATCGCCACTGGCGAGCAGGCAGTGGCCGAATCAAGCGTAAAGGTGGCTACACAAAAGGCGGCCACACATTCGAACGAGAGTACCGTACTTGATTAGCCGATCGTAATGTGCGCTCCTGATGGATGGGCAAAGTGCACCCGGTCAAGACCTTCAAAGGTCTCGTTTTGTAACGGTGGCACTGTCGCTTTAAGTCGGGAACAGTCAATTTTTGGATCGCATCCTGCGCATCAGACTATTGGCCGTCGCGGGCCTCGGCAAGCGCAATCGTCAAGTGCTGTACCTTCTTTTTCAGCTGATCGCGCTCTTCTGCGAGTTCGGCAACCAATAGCGTCAGGCGGTGAATTTCAAGTTGATCGGGCGTGGCATCGTCGGGTGGAGGCGGCAGTTCAGGCTTGGGTGGCAGTCGCGCCTCGCGCACCTGCCTGGCCGCTTGGCGCAATTCTTTCTTGCCGCCAGCGACAGCCGCCACCTGCTTCTCGCCGGGTAAGGAGGCTACGGCAGCCGCTGCATTAATGGAAATCACTCCTGCCTTTACTGCGCTGACCAGTTCAGGCGCAGCCGTCTTCCGGATTTTCTCGATCTGACCAAGGGTCGCACTGCTTACGCGCGCCGCGCGCGCCATTGACTCGCGAGTCAATGGTGGCCGCGCCTCGGCTTGCGCGGCGACCTCAGCTCCGGCGGGCTCTGCAGAGGACTGCCGGGCTTGCTCTTGCGCTAAGCGCGCGGATACGATTTCTCTCTTGCGCAGTGCAAGTACGCCCCGTTGAAAATCCGATACGCTGCGCCGTCCCAGGTGATTGTCGATCATCCAAAGATGCACGTCGTCCATTGACTGGAACGTCTGATTTTGCACGGTATTGAAAGGGATTCCATGTTTCTGGCAAATGGCATGCCGGTTGTGTCCGTCCACCAGAAGATCGCCCCACAGAACCAGGGCATCACGGCACCCTTCGGCGAGCAGGCTGCGCTCCAGCGCAGCGTGTTCGTCTTCTGTCAATGGATCGATATAGGCACGGAGGTCTTCGTTGATAGTAATGGTCATGGTACAGTCAAAATAAATCGGTAGCGCGGTAGTGTACACATTACGGCTGTTTTAAGCCGAAACGCAATCCTGCGGCCGGCAGGCGACCAGGCAATCCGAAGCCACGGCCATCGGGCGCAACAGGACGCCGCCTTGCGCTCAAACAGGTCGCGGTGCGGTATCAAGGAGTTCATCGTCAGTACGCCTTCGTACGGCATTGCGAGGCCGTTTGGCGCATGGATCGAACGCGGCCGGATCTTTACCATTAAAGTCTGGTCAAGAAGTGCAATATGCTGGTTCCGGAGACGACGAAAGTAAGGAGACGCCATGCTGGAAAAGCCACAGATTACGCGCTCAACTGCGCAATTGACCGCCGTTATCCCGCTTACCATTCCGCGCGAAGCGATTCGCCATGTCATGGGACCGGGCCTTGCCGAGCTCAGATCAGCCATCGCGGCTCAGGGCATCGCGCCCGCCGGACCATGGTTTTCGCATCATTTGAGAATGGATCCAGCTGTTTTTGACTTTGAGATCAGTATCCCCGTCGCAGCACCGATTGTCGCTGTCGGCCGCGTGAGGCCAAGCCATTTGCCCGCTGTAATGGTGGCACGGACAGTCTTCCGCGGCCCCTACGAGGAGCTCGGCGACGCCTGGGGCGAATTCATTTCCTGGACCAAGGCCAACGGACATACACCGGGCGAAAGCCTTTGGGAATGCTACCTGACGGGTACGGAGCCGAATGCGGACCCAGCGACTCCGTGCACCGAACTGAACCTCCCGCTCATCAGCTGAAACGAGCGATCATCCACGCGAAGCACTAAAGCGGTTTTTGACGATCAGCTCTGAGGGAGCGGCGAGTACTTATACCTTCGACAAGCACGCCGTCAAGCATCGGTTCTGCCCTAACTGCGGCATCCATCCGCATGGAGAAGGCCAGGTGCCGCAGGTCGAGTCCAAGTTCCATAAAGCAATTCAATCGATCATAATTGCTGTCTTTAAAAAATGGGAGACAAGCGTGGGCGACAGCATGAAATCGAGAACGAGAACAGCAAGGTCAATTGCAATACTAATCACCACGGTCTGCGTCTTCATTTTAGGACTGTGGATATTGGCTATTTACCTCGGCATGCAGCCAGCCATTAAAAACTATACCCAGCAACCGTTCGCCGATGCTTTTAGCGGGATCAATGCGCTTTTCGCCGGATGTGCTTTTGGCGGTGTGATTTTGACGATCTGGCTTCAGATGTATGAGCTTCAGGAGACTAGGGACGAGCTACAAAAAACCGCCATGGCGAATCAGGCAATGGCCGAATCCAGCATAAAGATGGCCACACATTCCGACGAGAGAACCGTACTCGAGTTATTCCAGACCTACTGCAGCGACTACTTTCAAGTGGTGAAGGACTCGTCAATGAGTGTACTGATTCCCTGTGTCGCAAGCAAAGAATACTGCGATTTTGTGGCAAGCCGTTTTTTTGTGGCCGGCCAACTGGCATTTCCACCCGCGTGCTGGGAAAAGGTGTCGCGCGTTACCTACTGTAAAAACTTCGAAGAATTCGTACAGCAAGAGCAGCGCTATCGCTATAAGCTCGACGAATTAATCAACTTCTTTACGCTTTTGGTGGGACGGAGCAATTCACGGGAAATTATTGCACGCTGCGATTTCTCGTACTCCTGGTGGCGACCTTTGTTATGGATGATTGCTATAGGACAGGAAAATCATTACAAGAGCAACCCAGTGGTGCAAAAATATGCGACACCGTTGTACTTAAAGAATGTAGTGGAGCGGTTGGATGAGATTTATGGATTCCTTCCGTTTCAATCCGACAAGGAGTTTTGGGAATTTTTCCTGCATCATCCAAAAATTTTGAGTTACGGGCTGGATGATGAATATCAAAAGCTACTGGATTAGACTATCGTAATTTGCGATTTCATGCTTACAGGGCATCGGTGCGGTGCCGTAACAAACCAGTAGCCCAAGCCTCTGGAGCGGATTGCGTCGAAAGCGACAATTATCACGTGTACTACTGACCAGCAATGGACTGATAAACGTGTCTGCTAAACTACTTGCGATAAGGTTCAACGCTTGGGTTCTGCCGTTTAAAAGGAGCAATAATCGTACGCCGGAGCTTGAACAGGCGCTTAATCAACTGATCCAACAGGT
>JAQGMO010000091.1 GCA_028292315.1 Herminiimonas sp.
GGTTCATTTCGCCGCGGCCCATGGCGGCCCGATCGTTCAGCACCTTTTCGACCAGCGAAAGGACCTTGAAGTTTTCCGGCACCGTGGTGATGCGGGTCTACAGGCGCTTCAGTTCCGCCAACGGCACCGCGGTGTCGGCCGCGTCAGTCCATTTGCGGTTCAGGAACGGCAGCCAGTCGACCGCGTACTTGCCCTTGAAGTTGGAAATGACCGGATCGATCGTATGCCGGCCGGCGTCCATCGCCGCGCGATACGCTTTCACCCTCTCGTCGCCGCCATCGGGCGGGATCGCGCCCTGGGTACTCAGCTTGTCGGCGTACAGCTTGCGGGTGCCCGGATGCTGGGCGATCTTCTTGTACATCAGTGGCTGGGTCAGCGCCGGCGTATCCTGCTCGTTGTGACCGAGTTTGCGGAAGCAAATGATATCGACCACGATATCCTTCTTGAACTCCATCCGGTAGTCGAGCGCGATCTGGGTAGCGAACACCACGGCTTCCGGATCGTCGCCATTGACGTGCAGCACCGGCGCTTCGATCATCTTGACCACGTCCGAGCAATACAGCGTCGAACGCGAATCGCGCGGATCGGAGGTGGTGAAACCGATCTGGTTGTTGATCACGATATGCACGGTGCCGCCGGTGCCATAGCCGCGGGTCTGCGCCAGATTCAGCGTTTCCATGACTACGCCCTGCCCGGCAAACGCCGCATCGCCATGCACCAGGATCGGCAGAACCTGATCGCCCTCTTTATCGCCGCGCCGTTCCATGCGCGCCTTGACCGACCCTTCGACCACCGGGTTGACGATTTCAAGGTGGGAAGGGTTGAAGGCGAGCGACAGGTGGACCGGACCGCCCGGGGTGCTGATATCGGACGAGAAGCCCTGGTGATATTTAACGTCGCCGGCCGGCAGGTCATCGCCGTGCTTGCCTTCGAATTCGGCAAACAGCTCCTGCGGCATTTTGCCGAGGGTATTGACCAGGACGTTCAGGCGGCCGCGGTGGGCCATGCCGATCACGATTTCCTGCACGCCTTTTTCCCCGGCGCGCTGGATGGTTTCATCGAGCGATGCGATAAAGCTTTCACCGCCTTCGAGCGAGAACCGTTTCTGGCCGACATACTTGGTATGCAGATAGCGTTCGAGGCCTTCGGCAGCGGTCAGGCGATCGAGAATATGACGCTTCTTTTCCGGGCTGAAACTCGGGGTCGAACGAACCGACTCGAGGCGCTCCTGCATCCAGCGCTTTTGCGCCGGATCGCTGATATACATGAATTCCGCGCCGATCGAACGGCAATAGGTATCGCGCAGGTTATTCAGCAAATCGCGCAGTGTTGCCGTTTCTGTTCCGAAATACGTGTTGCTGATATTGAAAACAATATCCATGTCCGCATCGGTAAAGCCGTAAAAATTCGGCTCCAGTTCGGGAATGGCGGGACGTTCCTGGCGCTGCAGCGGATCGAGGTTGGCCCAGGTGTTGCCCATGAAACGGTAGGCGGCGATCAGCTGGGTAGCGGCGACGCGCTTGCGTCCCATCTCGGCATCGGCCGAAGCGGTAACAGTACGAATCGGGCCGGACTTGGCGCGTTCCGCAAAGGAAGCGATCACAGGCGCATGGGCGACATCGGGCTTGGTCGAGCCATCGACGGCAGGCACATGCTGCATCGCGTCGAAATATGCGCGCCAGTTATCAGGTACCGAACCGGGATTGTTGAGGTAGGCTTCGTACAATTCTTCAACGTACGGCGCATTACCTCCAAATAAATACGAGTTGGAGAGAGATTGCTGCATCATCTTGCTCACCTTTCTTCGCGTTTCGCGAGATTAGCGGGTTAGTTAACCTTCCGCGACACGGCCTGACCGGTTAGCGGATTGCACATCAAGTTGTGGGGAAGGGCTTCGTTTTCCTGCACCTTCAAGGTACCTGGAGTGGATTTCGGGCGGCTGTACGGGAGACAATTTCGGTGCGAGAAGCGTAAACATACCTTGGTACGTGCGCATTGCAGGCTCGAGATTGGGCGCGTACAGGCGTCGGAAATCGGCTCTAGGGCGCAAGCATAGCATATCGGCACGGAAAAAATTGGACCGGAAAATAAAAAAACGCGGACCGGCCGCGTTTTTTATTCCACCCGGATAACGAAGCCATAATGGCCCCGCGCACCGGGCAAAAGTCCCTGAAAGTTTCTGATTGTCCTGCCGATCAGCGATTTTCCATCGACGGCACTTCGCGCACCGGCGAACCGACGAACAATTGACGCGGACGGCCGATCTTTTGCTCCGGATCGGAAATCATTTCATTCCATTGTGCGATCCAGCCCACGGTGCGCGCCATCGCGAAGATACCGGTGAACAACGATACCGGGATGCCCAGCGCCGATTGCACGATGCCGGAATAGAAGTCGACGTTCGGATACAGCTTGCGTGAGACGAAGTATTCGTCTTCCAGCGCAACCTTCTCCAACGCCATCGCGAGCTTGAACAGCGGATCGTTCTCGAGGCCCAGTTCGTTCAGCACTTCATGGCAGGTTTCACGCATCAGCTTGGCGCGCGGGTCGTAGTTCTTGTACACGCGGTGACCGAAGCCCATCAGCTTGACGCCGGAGTTCTTATCCTTGACCTGCTTGACGAACTCGGGAATGTTGTCGACCGAACCGATCTCCTTGAGCATGTTCAGCGCCGCCTCGTTGGCGCCGCCATGGGCAGGACCCCACAGGCAGGCGATACCGGCCGCGATACAGGCAAATGGGTTGGCGCCGCTCGAACCGGCCAGGCGGACCGTCGAAGTCGATGCGTTTTGCTCGTGATCCGCGTGCAGAATCAGGATGCGGTCGAGCGCGCGCACCAGCACGTCGTTGACCTTGTATTCCTCGCACGGGGTCGAGAACATCATTTGCATGAAATTCGCGCTGTACGACAGGTCGTTGCGCGGATAAACGAAAGGCTGACCGACCGAATATTTGTAAGCCATCGCAACCAGCGTCGGCATCTTCGCGATCAGGCGGATCGCCGATACTTCGCGGTGATGCGGATCATTGATGTCGAGCGAGTCATGGTAGAACGAAGCCAGCGCGCCGACGGTGCCGACCAGCACCGACATCGGATGCGCATCGCGACGGAAACCGCGGAAGAAGAATTGCATCTGCTCATGCACCATCGTGTGATGCGTCACGGTGTCGACAAATGTGTCCTTCTGGCGCGCATTCGGCAACTCGCCGTTCAGCAGCAGGTAACAGGTTTCCAGGAAGTCGCAGTTCACTGCCAGCTGTTCGATCGGGTAACCACGGTACAGCAATTCACCTTTGTCGCCATCGATATACGTGATCGATGAATTGCAGGAAGCGGTCGACATGAAGCCCGGGTCGTAGGTGAACTTGCCGGTCGCGCCATACAGCTTGCGGATGTCGACCACGTCGGGTCCGATGGTCCCTTTGTAAATCGGGAAGTCCAGCGAGGGGGTGCCGTCGGAAAACGACAGGGTAGCTTTGCTATCAGAGTTGGTCATGGCTCTTCCTTCTAGTGAGCGGTGAATCGATAAAAAATTGCTATTAAAGAAACTGGAATTTCTGGTGAGTTCAATCTGATGACGTCATCCGGCAGCTGGAATCATGAATCAGGCTGCCCGCAGGCGCTTCAGGAGGGCATGCACATGCGGCACATCCACCTCGCCTTCCGGTTCGCTCCGCGCGAGCAGCAAACTCATCAACTCGCTATCCGGCAAATCCATCAGCCGCGTGTAGGCGTCGACTTCCTCGTCGGTCAGCGTCGCCTCATGGGCATCCAGAAAACGCGTCAGTATCAAATCATTCTCGAGCAGGCCGCGCCGGCTGCGCCAGCGCAGACGCGCACGGTTTGCCGGATCGGCCTGATGTGTGATTGCCATCGATTCTAATTCACTTTAAATGTTCTAGCTTGCAGTGCAGCAGGAAACTGCTTACACCGCGCGCCGTACCATCAGTTCCTTGATCTTGCCGATGGCCTTGTTTGGATTCAAGCCCTTCGGACAGACATCCACGCAATTCATGATCGAGTGGCAGCGGAACAAACGGTATGGGTCTTCCAGGTTATCCAGCCGATCACCGGTCGCCTCATCGCGGCTGTCCGCGATGAAACGGTAAGCTTGCAGCAAGCCGGCCGGACCGACGAACTTGTCGGGATTCCACCAGAACGACGGGCATGACGTCGAGCAGCAAGCGCACAGGATACATTCATACAGGCCATCCAGCTCTTCCCGCTCTTCCGGGTACTGCAGCCGCTCTTTTTCAGGCGGGATCGAGTTATTGATCAGGTAGGGCTTGATCGAATGGTACTGTTTGAAGAAATTGGTCATGTCGACGATCAGGTCGCGGATCACCGGCAAGCCTGGCAGCGGACGCAACACGATCGGCTGCGACAGTTCGTTCAGATTGGTGGTGCACGCCAATCCGTTCTTGCCGTTGATGTTCATGGCGTCCGACCCGCACACGCCTTCACGGCAGGAACGGCGCAGCGCCAGCGAATCGTCGACGTCGGCTTTAATGCGCTGCAGGGCATCCAGCAGCATCTTGTCGGTGTCCTGCAGCTCCACCGTCAGGTCCTGCATGTAGGGCTTCGCATCCTTGTCCGGATCGTAGCGGTAAATCTGAAATTTGAGAGTGCGTGGCATGTTCTGATCTCTTAGAAAGTACGTGCTTTGGGCTTGAAGGTTTCAACCGACAGCGGCTTGGTGATCACAGGCTTGTATTGCAGCTGGTTGCCTTCCGAGAACCACAGCGTGTGTTTCATCCAGGTTTCGTCATCGCGGTTCGGATAGTCGCGATGCGCATGCGCGCCGCGCGACTCCTTGCGCGCCACTGCGGACGTGATGGTCGCCTTGGCCGTCTCGATCAGGTTATCCAGTTCGAGCGCTTCTACCCGCGCCGTATTGAAGACCTTCGACTTGTCCTTGAACGACACATGCTTGCGCCGCTCGTCCAGCTCCATGATCGCGTTGAAGCCTTGCTGCAACAGCTCATCGGTGCGGAACACACCGCAGTAATTCTGCATCGCCGCGCGGATCGCATTGGCGACATCCTGCACCCGCTCGGTGCCGGTGCTGGTTTCCAAACGCGCCAGGCGCGACACGGCGAAATCGGCGGCATCGGCCGGCAAGTCCTTGTGGCTGCGCGCCTTCAGCTTGCTGTCGACGACGTGGTTGCCGGCGGCACGGCCGAATACCAGCAGGTCGAGCAGCGAATTGGTGCCGAGGCGATTGGCGCCGTGCACCGAAACGCAGGCGCATTCGCCGATCGCGTACAGGCCGTTGACGATTTCATTCGGGTTGCCGTTCCTTGGCGCGACGACCTGACCATAGATATTGGTCGGAATGCCGCCCATCTGGTAATGGATGGTCGGCACCACCGGGATCGGTTCCTTGGTGGCGTCGACGTTGGCGAACTTGTGGCCGATTTCAAGAATCGACGGCAAGCGCTTTTGAATCGTTTCGGCGCCGATGTGGCGCAGGTCCAGCAGAACGTGATCCTTGTTCGGACCGACGCCGCGGCCTTCCTTGATTTCCTGGTCCATCGAGCGCGACACGAAGTCGCGCGGCGCCAGGTCTTTCAGGGTCGGCGCATAGCGCTCCATGAAGCGCTCGCCATTGCTGTTGATCAGAATGCCGCCCTCACCGCGCACGCCTTCCGTGATCAGCACACCTGCTCCGGCCACGCCGGTCGGGTGGAACTGCCAGAACTCCATGTCTTCCAGCGGCAGGCCGGCGCGGGCGGCCATGCCCATGCCGTCGCCGGTATTGATGAAGGCATTGGTCGACGCGGCCCAGATACGGCCGGCGCCGCCGGTCGCGAGAATCGTGGTCTTGGCTTCGAGGATCATCACGTCGCCGGTTTCCATCTCAAGCGCAACCACGCCAACCACATCGCCTTCGGCGTCGCGGATGAGATCGATCGCCATCCACTCGACGAAGAAATGGGTCTTGGCGCGCACATTGCGCTGATACAGCGTATGCAGCATTGCATGGCCGGTGCGGTCGGCCGCGGCGCAGGCGCGCTGCACGGGCTTCTCACCGAAGTTGGCGGTATGGCCGCCGAACGGACGCTGGTAAATCGTGCCGTCCGGATTACGGTCGAACGGCATGCCGAAATGTTCAAGTTCGTACACAACCTTGGGGGCTTCGCGGCACATGAATTCGATTGCGTCCTGGTCGCCGAGATAATCGCCACCCTTGACGGTGTCGAACATATGCCAGTACCAGCTGTCTTCAGACATGTTGCCGAGCGAAGCACCGATGCCGCCCTGCGCCGCCACCGTATGCGAACGGGTCGGGAATACTTTTGACAGCACAGCCACGTTCAAACCGGCCTCGGCCAGTTGCAGCGAGGCGCGCATGCCGGATCCACCGGCGCCGATGATCACTGCATCGAAGCGGCGCGAAGGAATTTTTGATTTGATTGCTGCCACGTTTACGTTCTCCAGAGAATCTGCGCCGTCCATCCGGCACAACCGATCAGCCACACTATCGTGGCAACTTGCAATGTCAGCCGAATTGCCACCGGCTTCACATAATCCATCCAGATGTCGCGCATGCCGACCCAGGCGTGGTAGAACAATGCAAGAAACGTCACGAAGGTTGCGATCTTGAACCACTGTTGCGCAAACAAACCGGCCCAGCCTTCATAGCCGAAGTTACTGCCGGTGAGGAACGAGACCAGCAGGATCACGGTGTAGACCGCCATGATCACCGCGGTAACGCGTTGCGCAAGCCATTCCCTGAAGCCGTAATGCGCGCCGACGACCTGGCGCCGCGGCCCGATATTTTTATCGTAAGTTCCCATTTAAAACGCTCCGAACAATTTCAATGCCACCAAAAAGGTCAGTGCCAGGCTGATCGCCAGAACCGCGACCGAAGTCTGGCGCGCGCCATCCTTGGTCAGCCCGATATGCGAATCCATGAACAGGTGACGGATGCCGGCCGCGAAGTGATGCAGGTAGGACCAGGCCAGCCCGAGGATAATCAGCTTGACGAACCAGTGCGAAACGATGCCCTGCAAATAGCTGAACGAAATTTCCGAAGTCAGGCTCTTTTCCAGCAGGTACAAAATGAATGGCAGTAAAAGGAACATGAATGCTCCGCTGATACGATGCAGAATCGAGACCACCGACGCCAATGGCATTCGATAATTCATGAGCTGCGTCACATGAATATTCGTATACTGCGGCCGATTCTTTTTTACGGCTTCTGACATAAAACACCTCTCCTAGCAAATAATCCCGAATTTTCGCTCATTTTGTGCAGCACCCCAATACATATTATGCATTCGGGAGAATATATCTGCCGCTTCGCTTGCTCCACTGTTGAATCCGACCGCCCAACGCCTCGGGCACAGCAAGCGGTCAGCTCAATTCATTTTGATAATGATGACGGTCGGTAAGATACAAACCCTTGCGCACTTCCACCGGCTTGTCGCCATAGGTAAACGAAACCCGCTCCACGCTCAGCAATGGCATGCCGGCCGCCACACCGAGAACCTCGGCAACCGCCGGTTCCGCGCTGACCGCCCGGATGCTTTCGGTGGCGCGTATCATACGCGTGCCAAACTCGGTTTCAAACAAACCGTACATTGGCCCCCGGTATTCATTCAAGCGCTCGGCGGTCAATCCCTTGAACAGCGCGCCCGGCAACCAAAGTTCTTCCAGGATAGTCGGCACGCCATCGAAGGACTGCACCCGCCGGATGAAAATCACGGAGTCGCCCGATTTGATATCGAGCTGGCGCGATACATCGGCCGGTGCGCGCGTGCGCTTCACTTCAAGTATCCGATTATCGGGATTATGCACCTCGCCGGTATCCGGCATCAGCCGCAGGAAGCGAAACTGCGCGCGCGCTTCATGATGAGTCGCAACGAATGTTCCTTTACCCTGTCTTCGCACCACCAGGTTTTCCGCGGACAACTCATCGATTGCCTTGCGCACGGTGCCCTGACTGACCTTGAAGCGGCCGGCCAGCTCAACCTCGCTTGGAATGAGTTCGCCCGGCTTCCATTCCCCTGACTGCAGGCTTTGGGTAATAAGCGCCTTGATCTGCTGATACAGCGGACTGAAAGTCGGCGAATTTCCGGGGCTTGAAGCCCCGGCCCCGGCGCCTGGCGAATTGGGGCTGGGCAGATTGGGAGGGGCGGAAGACATAACTTGTTATTTCACCACAAAATACCGCTTTCCGTCCAGCAAAAACTGTAGTGATATGTCTTATATAAGATATAAGATGGGCATTGACAGACAAGTTACAGCAGCCTAAACTCGCGTGCAATATTTTAAGCTGCCTAAAAGAAATCTCAGCACTATTGGTGCGGGCACTTAAACAGCCAGGGCGCAAGCACCTCAGCACCCTGGCAGCAAGCGTCGGACCATTGCCCTGACTGATTCATTGCACCCCTTGAGGGGAACGCACTGTCAGGTCAATCAAGCTGACGCGGCTATGGTTTCAACGGTATTATTACAGTCTTCCTGAACCGGACGTCTATCGTTTTTCATCACCACTTTGGAGATTCAACATGGCTAAAGCCCCCATGCGTGTCGCCGTCACCGGCGCCGCCGGCCAGATCGGCTATTCTTTGCTGTTCCGCATCGCCAACGGCGACATGCTCGGCAAGGACCAGCCGGTCATCCTGCAATTGCTCGAAATCCCCGACGAGAAAGCCCAGAAGTCGCTCAAGGGCGTGATGTTGGAAATCGACGACTGCGCATTCCCGCTTCTGGCAGGCATGACCGCCCATGGCGACCCGATGACGGCGTTCAAGGATGCCGACGTTGCCCTGCTGGTCGGCGCCCGTCCACGCGGCCCCGGCATGGAGCGCAAGGACCTGCTCGAAGCAAATGCCCAGATTTTTACCGTGCAAGGCAAGGCGCTCGACGCGGTTGCATCGCGCAACGTCAAGGTGCTCGTCGTCGGCAACCCGGCCAACACCAATGCCTACATCGCCATGAAATCGGCGCCGAATCTGCCGGCCAGGAATTTCACCGCGATGCTGCGCCTCGATCACAACCGCGCGCTGTCGCAAGTCGCGGCAAAGATCGGCAAGCCGGTCGCCTCGATCGAAAAACTGTTCGTATGGGGCAATCACTCCCCGACCATGTACGCTGACTACCGTTACGCGACCGCCGATGGCCAGCCGGTCAAGGACATGATCAACGACGACGTCTGGAACCGTGATGTATTCCTGCCGACCGTCGGCAAGCGCGGCGCCGCGATCATTGAAGCGCGCGGCCTGTCGTCAGCGGCTTCGGCTGCCAATGCGGCGATCGACCATGTGCGTGACTGGGTTCTCGGCACCAACGGCAAGATCACCACGATGGGTATTCCATCCGACGGTTCGTACGGCATTCCGCAGGACACCATGTTCGGCTTCCCGGTCACCACCGAGAATGGCGAGTACAAGATCGTTCAGGGCTTCGATATCGACGCGTTCTCGCAAGAGCGCATCAACCTCACGCTGAAGGAATTGATGGAAGAGCGTGAAGGCGTGAAACACCTGGTAGGCTAAACCTGCGCCGGACAAACCGGCCAGCATGCAGTACGCAGTACAAGTATTAGCATCAGCACTGGCCGGGCAAGCGGAGCGCGTCAACAACGCGCCCCCTGCCCGGCAATTTTGAACAAAATTCCAGATCACCAGCACCCACCTGAAGCGTCGCCGCACATGCATCCCTCCGAAGTAC
>JAQGMO010000127.1 GCA_028292315.1 Herminiimonas sp.
TAAACTCGGGCCGGTCCAGGTCGCGTCCTGCCGCTTCAATCGGTTCCAGCATCGAGCTTGCCTTGAAGGCTTTGCTTGTGTCCGTGCTCACTACAGTCTCCTTCATTTTCTATGAGTCGCTTATCCCTCGTCCCACTACAGGAAGAGGCAGCAATTCTATCAAACCGGCGCGGCCCGGATTGGCCAGCGTCGCAATCGTTATGTATGGCTGATGCACACCTTGCCGAAATGCCTGCCTTCGGACAAATAGCGCAGGGCAGCAGGGGCATCGTGGAATTCGAACTGGCTGTCAATCACCGGTTTGATCGCATGCTGCGAAACCGCCCGCAGCATTGCTTCCATGCTTACGCGATTGCCGACGCGGATTCCCCGGATCACCGCGCTCTTCATGCCTACCTGGCTTACATCGAGCCCGGTGGCCGTGCCGGAAACAAACCCGACCAGGCTAATTTGGCCGGCGTTCCGAATGGCGACCAGTGATTGCGCCAGCGTTTGCGCCCCGCCGATTTCGACTACATAATCGACGCCCACGCCCGTCAGCTCGCGCGCCGCGGTGCCCCATTCGGGCGTGCGCAGATAGTTGATGCAATGGTCGGCGCCCAGCAGGCGCGCGCGGTCGAGCTTTTCATCGCTGCTCGAGGTGATGATGACTTTTGCGCCGGCCGCTTTCGCAAATTGCAGGGCAAAAAGGGAAACCCCGCCGGTGCCCTGGAGCAGAACTGTTTCGCCGGGACGAAGCGACCCGGAAACGAATAATGCATTCCAGGCCGACACCGCAGCGCAGGGCAGGCAAGCAGCTTCGGCATCGCTCAGGAATGCGGGAATCCGCACCAGTCCCGATTCGTGCCAGACGCCGAAGTCGGCCAGCACGCCATCCAGCGGGCCGCCGAGCGTAGGAAGGTTTTCAATATCAGGATGCGGTCCCGAAATCCATCCCTGGATAAACATCGGCATGACGCGGTCGCCTGCTGAAAAGCGGGTCACATTGTCCCCGACCGCGACCACTTCACCGGCGCCGTCGGAAACCGGGATCAACGGCAAGGGTATCTTGCGTGTCCCGTTGACCACCAGCAGGTCGCGGTAGTTCAGGGACGCCGCTTTCAGCCGGACCAGGACTTCTCCCGGTCCGGGTTCGGGCAGGTCGCGCTCTCCGGGAGCGAGATGTTCAATGCCGAAGCGCTCCCGGATTTCGATGACTCTCATAGAGCCGCGGCTTGCGCGGCGCTGGTAGCCAGGCTGTTTTGCTGTGCCTGTTTCTGCCGCGCGCGTTCCGCCACTTCCTCAAACCATTCCGGCTTGCTGTGCAGGTCGGTCACGGTTCCCGCTTTCATGGTCTGGCCGGGAACTTCGTGTCCGACCATGGCCGGCAATTGGCGGGCGCATGCGAGCAGCGCGTCGAGATTGACGTTCGTGTCGTATCCCATCAGGCCGAGCAGGTGAGTCAGATCTTCCGTGCAGATATTGCCGGTGGCGCCGGGCGCATAGGGACAACCGCCCAAGCCGCCGAGCGACGCGTCGAACCGGTCGACACCGGCTTCGATCGCGCCCAGGGCGTTTGCCAGCCCCATGCCGCGGGTATTATGGAAGTGCAGCGTGAGTTCGGCGGCGCTCCAGCGTTGCCTGAACTCGCTGCAGATGTCGTAAACCTGAGTTGGGTAAGCCATGCCGGTCGTATCGCACAGCGTAATGCCGTGGACTCCCAGGCTGATGAAACGGTCGACCCAGCCGAATACTTCTTCTTTCGGAACCGCGCCTTCCATCGGGCATCCGAAGCTGCACGACAGCGACACGTTCAATGCCACGCCGCTGGGGCGGGCATAATCGATCACTTCGGCCAGTTGGGCGAAAGACTGTTCGCGCGTCATGCGCAGGTTCGTCAGGTTATGGGTTTCGCTGACCGACATGACCAGGTTCAGCTCGTCGGCACGGCAGCCCAGTGCCCGTTCAGCACCGCGCATATTCGGCACCAGCACTGTATATATCACGCCCGGCACACGCTGAATGCCATTCATGACGTCCTCGGCATCGGCCAGCGCCGGGATCGCTTTCGGCGAGGTGAAGGAGGTGACCTCGATCTTCGCAAGTCCGGTCTGGCTGAGCGCGTCGATCAAGGCGATCTTTTGCTCGGTCGGAATGAAGCGCGGTTCGATCTGAAACCCGTCGCGCACGGCCACATCCTGGATATAAATTCGTTTGTTTTTACCGTTTTGCATCAGAATGCTCCTGTATCAACCGATCACGCGCTGCGCGCGTAATTCGTGAATCTCCGCGGCGCTCAAACCAAGATCCGCCAATACCGAATCGGTGTGCTCGCCCAGCCTTGGCGCGGATTCGCGGATCCGGCCGGGGGTTTCGCTCAGCTTGGGTACGATCCCGGGCACTTTCAGGCGCGCGCCATCCTTGGTTTCGATTTCGCAAATCATGTCGCGCGCCTTGTAATGCGGATCTTTAAGGATGTCCGACGCAGAGTAGATTTTTCCGGCCGGCACGCCGGCTTTCGATAATGCTTCCAATACGGCATCCTGCGAGCGCTCAGAGGTCCAGGCTTCGATTGCGGCGTCGATTTCTTCAACCCCCGTGACGCGGCCGTCGTTATGCTCGAAGCGCGGGTCGTTGCCGAGATCGTCGCGCTCGATGGTGGTCATCAGCCGCCGGAAAATACCGTCGCCATTGCCGGCCACCAGCACATGGTTGCCGTCATTGCAGCGGTAGGCGTTGGTCGGAGCGATGCCGGGCAGCGCGCTGCCGGTCCTTTCGCGGGTATGGCCGAGAAAATCCTGTTCGGGAATCAGGCTTTCCATCACGTTAAATACCGACTCATACAGGGCGACGTCAATAAATTGACCCTTGCCGCCATGGCAGTCGCGATGATACAGGGCGAACATCACGCCCATGACGCCATTCAGCGAAGAAAGCGAGTCACCGAGGCTGACGCCGACGCGCACCGGCGGCCGGTCGGGATAACCCGTCACGTAGCGCAAGCCGCCCATCGCCTCGCCGATCACGCCGAAGCCCGGCAAATCGCGGTACGGCCCGGTCTGGCCATAGCCCGATATGCGCAGCATGATCAGTTTCGGATTAATCGCGGACAAGGCTTCCCAGCCCAAGCCCCAGCCTTCCAGCGTGCCCGGACGAAAATTCTCGACCACCACGTCGCAGGTGCTTGCCAGCTTGCGCACCAGTTCCTGGCCGGCTTCCGATTTCAGGTCGACCGCAACCGATTTCTTGTTGCGCGACTGGACTTGCCACCACAGTGACGTGCCGTTATGAAGCTTGCGCCACTTGCGCAAGGGATCGCCGCTGCCGGACGGCTCGATCTTGATAACTTCGGCGCCAAATTCACCCAGGATTTTTGCGGCGAATGGCCCGGCAATAAGGGATCCCATCTCCAGTACGCGGATCCCGGCTAACGGCAGCGCTTTATTTTTTTCCATCTTTTCGTCCGGTTAAAAATGTCAGTTCTATATCAAGGCGGAGGTGAGTGCTATCGCAGTGGACCGGATGCACCCGGATTAATTCTTCTGTGTTGCAATCTGCGTCAACTGCGCCGGCGAGGGCGGTTTGCGCAAGTGATCCACCAGGAACTTCGCGGCCAGTGACAGCGCATCGTACGAGCGGACGCATATCACCAGTTTGCGCATGGCCCATGACTCGTTCAACGTGACGACGTTAATATTCAACGCCTTCAGGAAATTTTTCGCGCTGTTACGCGGCAGGATGCCGATTCCCATGCCCGCCTCGACCATCAGACACTGCGCATCGAAACTGGTGACCTGCATGCGCAGCTTCAACGATTTCCCAAGCTGGCTGGCGACAGTGGCCAGCTGCACATGCATCGAGCCGCCGGCATGCAAGCCGACAAAATCATATTCCAGCGTTTCACTGAACCTGACCGATTTCTTTTTTGCCAGCGGATGATTCCTGGGAGTGATCAAGACCAGTTCATCGGCGCCATAAGGAAAAATTTCCAGATTCTGCGCATGCGTGCCCAAGGTAAAAATCCCGATATCGGCCACCGACTCGGCCACCGACTTCGTAATGACCGAGCTGATTTTTTCTTCCAGATGAACCTGGATCAGCGGATATGCTTCCACGAAACGGCTCAGTTCCGCCGGTAGAAATTGCGTAATGGCCGATATGTTTGCAAACATCCTGACATATCCCCTGGTGCCACTCGAATATTCGCGCATCTGCACATAGACGTCGTCCAGGTCATGCAGCACGCCGCGTGCGAGGCTTAGCAGCGCAAGGCCGGCTTCGGTCGGCTGGATACCTTTGTTGCTGCGCTGTAGCAGTTGCGTATCCAGCGCAATTTCCAGTTCGCTCAGCCGCTTGCTGACGGCGGACGCCACGATGTGTTCCCTTGCGGCCGCCGCGGCAATCGTTCCTTCTTCAATCACACTGACGAACAACCGCAGGGACAGGGGATCAAGTTTCATATTTCATTCTGCCGCATACTTTCAAACTGACCGGCAATGCCGGTCTTGCCTCGGTTTTGGTTAGCGGATGATGAAAGGATTCGGCACTTCCTCCTGGGTCGACATCCAGACGGTTTTCTTTTGCATGTAATCCTTGATCATGTCCTGGCCGCTTTCCTTGCCGAGGCCGCTCTGCTTGTATCCGCCGAATGGCGCCATATAACTCATGGCGCGATAGGTGTTGACCCATACCGTTCCCACTTCGAGCCGCGCCGGCATGCGCAGCGCGCGGCGCAGGTCGGTCGTCCACAGGCCCGCAGCCAGTCCGAAAGTGGTGTCGTTCGCGATCGCGATCGCTTCCTCTTCATCCTCGAATGGAATGACCGACAGCACCGGTCCAAATATTTCTTCCTGCGCAATCCGCATGGAATTTTTGACGCCGGCGAAGATGGTGGGTTCGACGAACCAGCCGTTTTGCAAGGCTTCTTCAACCGGACGCTTGCCTCCAATGACCGCTTCCGCGCCTTCTTTTTTCGCGATGTCGATGTAGTCGAGAATCTTGGCCAGTTGCGGACGGTTGGTGACCGGTCCGAGCTGGGTGGTCGGTTTCATCGGATCGCCGAGATTGGCGGACTTGGCCAGCGCCACCAGTTTTTCCACGAATTCATCATGCATGCTTTTTTGCACTACCAGGCGCGAGCCTGCCACGCAGGTTTGTCCGCAGGCGGCGAAAATGCCCGAAATGACGCCTTTGACCGCGTTATCGACATCGGCATCCTTGAACACGATATTGGCCGATTTACCACCGAGTTCCAGCGTCACTTTCTTCAGGCTGTTGGCTGCGCTCGCATAGATACGCTTGCCGGTCGCTTCGGACCCGGTAAATGCCACCTTTGCCACCAGCGGGTGCACCGACAGCGGTGCGCCGACTTCCGCGCCGAAACCGGTGACGACATTCAGTACGCCGGGTGGAAACCCGACCGTTTCGAAAACCTTTGCGAATTCGAGCAGCGAAGCGGACGTGAATTCCGATGGCTTCAGGACGATCGTGTTGCCCGCAGCCAGGGCCGGCGCAATTTTCCATGCCGCCAGGAAGAGCGGAGAATTCCATGGAATGATGGCGGCAACCACGCCGATCGGTTCATAGCGGGTATAGGTGAAATTGTCCGGCTTGTCGATCGGAATGACCGCGCCTTCGATCTTGTCGGCCAGACCGCCGAAATAGTAATACCACTGCCGCAGATACTCGGTCTGCTGGCTCATCTCGGCATACAGTTTGCCGTTGTCGCGTACTTCGATTTCAGCCAGGCGCGGAGCATGCTCGCCCAGGGCGTCGCCCAGCGCGCGCAAGAGGGCGCCGCGATTGGACGCGGTCAGGCCGCGCCATTCACGCGAATGCAGTGCCTTGTGGGCAGCCTTGACAGCCAGATCGACATCTTCTTCATTGCCGCGCGGGATAAGGCCCCATGGCAATCCGGTATAGGGATTATCCGTTTCAAAATATTCGCCGGACGCAGAATCGACCCATTCTCCGCCGATGAACATCTTGAATTTTTGCAGGGTGCCCGCGCTCGCGAGCGCCTGGGGTGAAAGTCGATCATTCATATCTCGTATCTCCATTTGTTTTATCTGGATAACCAATGCGCCCGGCATCATGCAGCGATCATGCATGAGCCGCAGTTCGGGCGTAAAGAATTGATTTGCGAAGTCACCATCGCGCCAAACGATGGCAAGTCATGCTTGACCAGTGTAGCAATTTTCAGGAGCCGTCGCTGTTGACGGTCTGGGTGATGCACCTGACTGCCCGGCGGGTGTAGCCGAAAGAAATGCAAAATAGTATGATATGTGTCGCGCAATGAATCAGGATTCCGCGAATGCCATCCTGTGCATTCTTATAGGAAACAGCGACTGGCCCGTGATGTTCCTGATCTGGCTGCAAGCATTAATCAGGTCGCGCTGGCACTATCAGGCCAGCCATCTTCAATTGCGATGGTGACTTCGTAAACCATCTCTTTACGGTGCGGCAATTGCTCATGCATGATTAAGCAGTGGATATTGAAACCGGGCCGAGGCCGGCATCCAGCCGAATCGCTAAACCTATTCCGCGCATTTCGAACCATTGATCAATCGTTGATACGACCGACACCACCAGGAGACAAAATGAAACTTACCAAGGAACAGATCGCCGATTACCACCGTGATGGATACCTGATCATTCCCGATGCGTTCAGCCGCGAGGAAGTCAACTCGCTGCGCAGCGAGATCGACCGGCTGCACCACATCGAGGCGAAAACCATTTTCCGCGAGCGTGACGGCGCGATCCGTTCGATCTTCCTGGTGCATGAAAAATATAGCCCGGTCTATTCCGAGCCGTTCCGCGCATTGACCCGCTCGCCGCGCGTGCTCGGTCCTGCCAACCAATTGCTGGGCGACGACAAGACCTACATCATGCATACCAAGATCAACGTCAAGCCCGGCCTCGAAGGCACCGGCTGGCTCTGGCATCAGGATCATGGCTACTGGGTCCATGACGGTTATCCGGAAGACGACTTGCTGACGGCGATGGTGATGCTGGGCGACACCGAGGAAATCCAGGGTTCGCTGTATATTATTCCGGGCAGCCACAAGCTTGGTTTGCAAGACCATTATTTTGATGACAGCAAGGCCGCTTTCCAGCTGCCACAGCGCGCCGTGCAAGTCGATCGGCTCAAGAAAGTTATGAAGGAAACGGCGAAGCCGGTGCCCATCGTTGGCAAGGCCGGCACGCTGGTGCTTTTCCACTGCCTCGCCATCCACGGTTCGGGCGTCAACATGTCGCCGGACAGCCGCTGGCAGGCATACATCACTTACAACCGTTGCGCCAATCGTCCCAACGATGTCCCAAATCCGCGCGGCGAATTCACCCGCTCGCTCAACTGGGAACCGGTGCCGATCGAGAGCGACGAAGCGATTCTGGGCGCCAGCCGCGAAGTCGCCTCCGCAAAGTAATAGGTAGCAGTCCGCCGCGTCGAATAACGCGGCGAGGGGATTCGTTCGGGCGAAACAGTAAGCTCGAAACAGTGAGCTCGAAACAGTAACCTCGAAACAGTAAGCTCGAAACAGTAAGCTCGAAACAGTAAGCTCTTTAAAGCGCCTGGCGGCATGCAAGCCGCCAGGCGCTTTTTATTTCATGGTCTTGTCCTGTAGCGGACGCTGTCAGCAAGCCTGATTCAGCATTTGTGGGGCCGGGAGAATGTCGGCCTGGGTGGCGGCCTGCGTCTTGTCCGGAACGGATGCCGTTAGGCGACTTTGAAAAAAAGTCGCGATGCGGGTCTGGGTTTCGGGCAGATACGGGATATTGCAGTGGTCCGATTCATGAATCGTTTCATCGAGTACATCTCCCGAAAATTTCGAAACCAGCAAGTCAGTATGCAAGTGCGGCACCACGTCATCCGCCGCGGCGCGCAAAACCAGCACCGGGACGGATACTTTTTCCGCGAACTTGACTGATTCGAACCGGTGTTTCAGCATCAGCCCAACCGGCATTGCGCGGAAGCGCCGCCTGGCGACCGCCAGGATCGAGTCATAAGGTGTAATCAATACCAGTGCCGCAACCGGTCGTTGCACCGCCAGTTGCACGGCCACGCCCGAACCGAGGCTGCGACCGACGACGCCAATTTGGGTGGAGTCGGCATGATTGCGTGAACTCACCAGCCAGTCGAAGAGAAATTTGCCGTCTTCGATCATCTGGCGCTCGCCCGGGCTACCATGCGAATCGCCATAGCCGCGGTAATTCATGGCAAGCACCGTCATGTCAGGAAACATTTTGCCGGCATCACGCGCAACCCAGGAAACTTCTTCCGAACGGCCGCCGAAGTAAATCACGGCGCCTTTCGGACGCGGAATATTCGGCGTGAGGAGCCACCCGCATAGCCGGGTACCGTCACTGCTGCGCAATACGACCGATCGGGTCCGGTGGCCCGCGCTACGCGGCCGTTCCACTTCCCGGACCCGGATCGGGTTAAAGACCAGTTGTTGTTGTTTAACGGTAATGGCAGCGACCAGTCCCAGCCAGAGCGTTCCGGTCAAGCCCGCCAGGCCTGAGAGTAAGTGTTTCGTACGTGTATCCATCTTTGGCATTCAAGTAAAGACTTTTTGTGCACTGCTTTTAAGCAGGTTACCTGCTCGAACGTGGCGACACTTTGCGTTTCCGCAGTTGCAATGCTTCGTTTAGGCAAGACTGTGGCGCGGCTGCATACATTTTCCGCCAATAAATTACATCCCGTGCAAAAACACGGTTTTTTCCGTATGATTTGTTGCTTATTAGTGTCATGAGTAAATTAGCAATTTGTAAGAAACGTTAGGCATTTTTTAAATGCACGCCTTGGCTTTCTCGAAAAGCAGGGTTTTGTATTGAAGGTCGCTTATCTCTCACTGAAATGAACTTGCGCTTTTCCCCATCTGCCCAGATTTATGCCGTCTCGACGATCTATTCTTAAACAAGGTTTATTGCTTACCGCGACTGGCCTATTCGCTGGCGCGCCACTGGTCCGTGCCCAAACCGGAGCGCTCGAACCACCGCCGGATCTGTTCGATGCGCAGGCGCTGGATCTGGAATTCTGGATCAAGCCCAGGTTGCTGCATGTAACCCGTCCGGCCAGCGGCGAACAAGCCAAATTGCTTTACTGGAAAGATGGCGAGATGCAACAGTCGGCCTATCAGCAGTTGTGCCATTTGTTGCGGGATGTGCATGGCAAGGAAACCGCGCCAATCGACCCAAAGTTGCTTGAAATTCTCTGGAGTACGCAAGCATTCATTGAACGCTTCGGCATAAAGGGCCCGCTTGAAATCCTGTCGGGCTACCGCACCGCTTCATCCAACCAGCGCCTGCGCGAAGAAGGCGTACCGGCCGCGCGCAAGTCCTTGCATCTCGAAGGACGCGCAGCGGATATCCGCATCGCGCACCTGGATGCGGAAGTGCTTGGCAGCCTGGTCCGTAGTTTTGGGCAAGGCGGGGTGGGGTTTTATTATCGGCCTAGTGGGCGGGGCGGGTGGATCCATGCGGATACCGGTTTGCAGCGCACCTGGAAAGGCTAAACAAGACGCTACAGGCCGAAGGCTTCAATTGCTTTGTAATCGTAGCCGCGCGATCGCTTCAACCACTTTCAGCCGTGGGCATGGGCTGTTTGCAACCATCTCTGTATCTGCTTCTGCACGCCATATTCCCGCAAGCCGATTTCAGAGTCACAGGCAATCAGTTCCGGTAGCCCTGGCGGAAACGCCTGTGGACTGGCATCCAGGATTCTGAAATCCTGCAAGCTGTTTCCCTGGACTACCTGCAATATGCTGTTCCACTTCGGCGCACGAGGCGTGCTGCCGGCGAACCGGCGAGCGAGGGGGCCGAGAAAACTTTGAATGTCGTCATCGTGTATCAATTGTCGCCAATTTGAATGAGTCACGATGCCGACATCTGGATGCCCTTCCAGCAAATCATCAAGTATCCAGGCCCAGCGGAACAACCATGCGCGTTCGATCGCGCGTTTGAATGGCGGCACAGGTGCGAAGCGCGAGGTTGCGCTGAACGGATGAAGCACGCCATCGAACTCTAAAAAAATTACCCGCATGTTTATACTCTGTCCTGCTGATTATTTTGACTGTTCTGACTGTTCTATTTGTTGATCCGGTGCGGCCAGGATTCTCTATCTATTCAAAATACTGTATATAAATACAGTTGTCAATGCAGGAGCGCCGCGAAAGCCAGGGTTGGTCTTTACTGGCATAATCGCTGGAAATTTTTATAGGCGTAGTGCGCCTGCTGTCGCCGGCCAGGATTGCGCTGTTGCCGCCGCATAGTTATATCATTGACCGACTTTCCTTTAACCGATCACCATGGCCCGGCTTCCACGACTTGTAGTCCCGCATCAGCCGCACCACGTCATCCAGCGCGGTCTTGATCAGCAAGCGATTTTCCGTGATGCGGACGATCATTTGGCATTACTGGAGTGGTTGCGTGAAGGCAGCAAGAAATTCAAGGTAGCGATACACGCCTACGTTTTAATGCCGGGATACTGGTGCCTTCTGGCAACCCCATTCGACGAAGACGGTCTGGCGCGAATGATGCAGTGGGTCGGCCGGTATTACGTACCGTACTTTAATAACAAGTACAGCCGCAGCGGTACTTTATGGCAAGGACGTTACATGGCAACGGTCATCGATGCCGAGCCTTACTTGATGCTGTGCTCTCGGTATGTCGAACTTGCGCCAGTCTATGATGGGCTCGCAGCGGAGGCGGTGGACTATCGCTGGTCCAGTTATGCCCATCACATCGGGCTGCGACAGGACTCCCTGATTACCGACCACCGCCTGTATTGGTCGTTAGGAAATACGCCATTCGATCGCGAAGCAGCGTATAAGGATTTGGCCGAGCGTGCACTTACATCGGATGAAATAAGTTTATTGAAAGATGCGACATCGAAAAGCTGGGCGCTCGGTTCGGACAAGTTCAAGAGCGAACTGGAAAAACTGACCAGGCGCCGCGTGAGTCCGGCAAGAAGAGGGCGTCCGGCCAAAGGCGAGAAGACGCAGATTACAGAAAAAGAAAAGCAAGACGGTTCGGAAAACTGATGACAAATATACTAAAATTACTCTGTCCCTATTTAATTTGAATTATTTTAGTGCGGTATATTTATTTCACTCTGACCCTAATTTTTTAGGTTGAACTATCTGTTGCATTGCACTATTCTTCCTGTTCAATCCCGTAAAGCAGTGGAGAAAGTATGCACGCGCAAGGTTTATACGATCCGGCAAACGAACATGACGCCTGTGGCGTCGGTTTTATTGCCCATATCAAAGGTAAGAAAAGTCATTCGATCGTCGAACAGGGTTTGTTGATCCTGAAAAATCTCGATCATCGTGGCGCGGTTGGTGCCGACAAGCTGATGGGCGACGGTGCCGGCATATTACTGCAGATTCCCGATCAATATTATCGCGAAGAGATGGAAAAGCAGGGCATCACCTTACCGCCGCCTGGCGAATATGGCGTCGGCATGGTATTCCTGCCCAAGGAAAATGCATCCCGGATCGCCTGTGAACAGGAAATCGAGCGCGCCGTTCAGGCCGAAGGCCAAGTCGTGCTCGGCTGGCGCGACGTGCCGGTCGATACCGACATGCCGATGTCGCCGACGGTGCGCGACAAGGAGCCGGTGATCCGCCAAATCTTTATCGGCCGCGGCCAGGACATCATGGTCACCGATGCGCTCGAGCGCAAACTGTATGTGATCCGCAAGTCGTCGGGCCATGCGATCCAGGCCCTCAATCTGCTGCACGGCAAGGAGTTTTTCGTGCCGTCCATGTCGGCCCGTACGGTGGTTTACAAGGGATTGCTGCTGGCCGACCAGGTTGGCGTCTATTACAAGGATTTACAGGATGAGCGCTGCGCGTCCGCGCTGGCGCTGGTGCACCAGCGTTTTTCAACGAACACCTTTCCCGAGTGGCCGCTGTCCCATCCGTATCGCCTGATCGCACACAATGGCGAGATCAATACCGTCAAAGGTAACTTCAACTGGATGCGCGCGCGTGAAGGCGTGATGAAATCGGCCGTGCTCGGCAAAGATCTGCAAAAGCTGTTTCCGCTGATTTATGAAGGCCAGTCCGATACCGCCTGCTTCGACAATGCGCTCGAATTGCTGGTGATGGCCGGTTATCCAATCGCCCAGGCGATGATGATGATGATTCCGGAAGCCTGGGAAAACCATGCGCTGATGGATGATAACCGCCGTGCCTTTTATGAATATCATGCCGCGATGATGGAACCGTGGGACGGTCCCGCCGCCATGGCGTTTACCGATGGCCGCCATATCGGCGGCACCCTCGATCGCAACGGCCTGCGCCCGGCGCGCTATATCGTGACCGATGATGATTTCGTCGTCATGGCTTCCGAATCGGGCGTGTTGCCGATTCCCGAGTCGAAAATTATCCAGAAGTGGCGGCTGCAGCCCGGCAAGATGTTCCTGATCGATCTTGATGCCGGACGCATCATCGGCGACAAGGAACTGAAAGATACCTACGCTAATGCAAAGCCATACAAGCAATGGATCCAGTCGGTGCGGATCAAGCTCGACGAGCTCAAGGAAGAGCCGCCGGAAGCCGCTTCGCTGATTCCCCTGCTCGATCGCCAGCAGGCATTCGGCTATACGCAGGAAGATTTGAAATTCCTGATGTCGCCGATGGCCGCATTGGCCGAAGAAGCAACCGGTTCGATGGGCAATGACTCGCCGCTGGCAGTCATGTCCAACAAGAACAAGACCCTGTATCACTATTTCAAGCAACTGTTTGCGCAAGTGACCAACCCGCCGATCGATCCGATCCGCGAGGCGATGGTGATGTCGCTGAATTCATTCATTGGTCCACGGCCGAACCTGCTTGACACCAACAACATCAATCCGCCGATGCGGCTCGAGGTATCGCAACCGATCCTCGATTATGCCGACATCGCTCGCCTGCGCAATATCGGCGCGCATACCGGGGGCAAGTTCAAATCGCATGAATTGAACATCTGCTATCCGGTCGGCTGGGGCAAGGAAGGGATAGAGGCGCGGCTGGCGTCGCTGTGCGCGAAAGCGGTCGATGCGGTGAAGTCCGGCCATAACATCCTGATCATTACCGACCGTAAAATGGACCAGGAACAGCTGGCGATTCCCGCTCTTTTGGCGACTTCGGCAATTCACTTGCACCTGGTGAGCAAGGGCTTGCGCACGTCCACCGGCCTGGTGGTCGAAACCGGTTCCGCGCGTGAAACGCATCATTTCGCACTGCTGGCCGGCTACGGCGCCGAAGCGATCCATCCGTATCTTGCAATGGATACGCTGGCCGACCTGGCGAAAGACCTGTCCGGCGCTCTGTCGCCGGAAAAAGCCATCTACAACTTCCAGAAGGCGGTCGGCAAGGGCTTGCTCAAAGTAATGTCCAAGATGGGCATTTCCACTTATATGTCGTATTGCGGCGCGCAGATTTTCGAAGCGATCGGTCTGAACAAGGCGCTGGTCGACAAGTATTTCAAAGGCACGGCGTCGAA
>JAQGMO010000128.1 GCA_028292315.1 Herminiimonas sp.
AACAGTATCAAAACTTTTGATGGAACACCTTGTAAAAATGCAATTACCGCTGTCTGGCTGTTATTTGTAACCACTGGTAGTATATTCATGCAGCATGGAACCGAGTTGGGCGTGTCCACGCACCGGAAGAAGTGGAAAGTTGATGAGACAAGGGAGTACTATCCTGCTCGACAAATGTCACGGCGTGGATATCATTCCAACGCTTTCCAGATGCCTGTTCCGGAAATAAAACCACGGACCTCGAGGCGCAATCATTTTCGAAAGCCGTTGCGGCAGGCAATATAGTAGAATCTTCGCGGAAACATGGTCACCTTTGCATGCAGGGCGCCGCGACAGATCCGCGGCAGCGTCTTGAGGAAAAAAACAATATGAAGTTAATTCCCGTCATTCTATGCGGTGGCTCGGGCTCACGTTTATGGCCGGTGTCGCGCGAATTACATCCCAAACCATTCATCCGCCTGGCGGATGGCCAGAGCCTGGTGCAAAAAGCCTTCTTGCGCGGCGCCAGGCTGGCCGGCGTCACCGAAATACTGACGGTGACCAACCGCGAACTGTTCTTCAAGACGAAAGACGATTACCGCGAAGTCAACCAGGCCGGGATCGGCACTTCCTTTATCCTCGAACCATTCGCGCGCAATACGGCGCCCGCAATTGCCGCCGCGGCGCTCGAGGCCGCCAGGCTGCATGGCGAGGATGCCTTGCTGCTTGTTTTGCCGGCAGATCACTTGATCGCCGATGAAGCGGCTTTCGCCGAAGCGGTGAGCAAGGCGGCCCGGATGGCCGCGGAGGGCAGGGTGGTAACGTTCGGCATCCAGCCTGATACGCCGGAAACCGGATATGGCTATATTGAAGCCGACGGCGCACAGGTAGTGCGCTTCATTGAAAAGCCTACCCTCGATAAGGCGCAGGCCTATCTGGACTCCGGCAATTTTCTCTGGAACTCCGGCATGTTCTGTTTTTCGGCCGGCACCATGCTCGCTGAAATGGAGCGCCATTGCCCGGACCTGCTGGCAGCGGCCAAATCCTGTTACGAGCAATCGCGGTTTGCGGCGGGCGAGGGGTTCACCGAAGTCGAATTGCACGCAAAGTCCTTCGGCCAGGTGCCGGACATCTCCATCGATTATGCGGTGATGGAAAAATCCGGCAGCATGGCCGTTGTGCCGTGCACGATAGGCTGGAACGATATCGGTTCATGGAGCGCGCTGGGCGACCTGGTCGCGCCTGATGCGAGCGGCAACCGGGTGGAAGGCCAGGCGCTCCTGCACGACGTGTCGAACTGTTATATCCGCGGCGGCGACCGCGTGATTGCCGCTGCGGGCCTCGACAACCTCTTGATCATCGATACCCCGGATGCCTTGCTGGTAGTCGACCGCGCGCGTGCCCAGGACGTCAAGCATATCTACAACCGGCTGAAGCAAGACGGCAACGAAACCTACAAGCTGCACCGCACCGTGCACCGGCCCTGGGGCACGTACACCGTGCTGGGAGAGGGCAGCCAGTTCAAGATCAAGCGCATCGAAGTCAAGCCGGGCGCATCGCTATCGCTGCAAATGCATCATCACCGCAGTGAACACTGGATCGTTGTCAGCGGCATGGCCAGGGTCGTCAACGGCGACAATGAACTGTTTGTCCGCACCAATGAATCAACCTACATTCCCGCGGGGCACAGGCATCGGCTGGAGAATCCGGGCGTGCTGAACCTGGTGATGATCGAGGTGCAGAGCGGGGAGTATCTGGGGGAGGATGATATCGTGCGGTTTCAGGATATATACGGGCGCAGTTAAGCGCTCTTTCCAGCCATGCCCGGATGCCAGTCGCTGCAACAAGCTCAGCATCCGCGGCAGGCAGACCGATTGCAAATCATAATTTGCAACGATCTTTCCGCGTGCCTCGGTACAAGGCGAGACTGCGATCCGCGTCTATCGGCGAAACAGAGTTGCCAGCGTGAAAAAAATAGCGACAATTTGCTGGTGGTGATAAACAACACTACGTTACCAAATCTGTAGTTAATACCTGCCGACCTATTGTATACTTGAAATAATTGCTATATGGAATTGACCGATACTGATAATGCATGGAATGTTAATGTAATAAAGCTATCGATTTAAATTTGTCGTGCCTTATATATGGAAAGTTTTTCGAAAAAACTATTCATGCCAGGTCAGCCTTACTACGTATATCCCCTGTTTAATATTGACCCATAGTTACGACACAAATCATCAAGTTGTAGATCATCCGCTGAAGCGAATGGAAGACTTGAATTACCAGCGGACCGATCGCAATGCATTTCGACCTGAACAAAGCAGTTAAACAGTGTGGCGTTATCGCATTTCTCCCGTTCATCGCTGCATGCGTGAACATGGAGCCTGGTATGCGTCTCGATGCCAAGCGGCTACCCAGCACCACGGCGCGGGCGCAGCCGACGCCGGTTATCAAGCTGATCACGCCGGAACTGCTGCAAGCTGAAAAGCAGGCGAAAGCGCAGCACTCGAACCAGAACATCAATGCATTGCTCGGCGATCCGAAGTCTTACGTTATCGGCAATGGTGATTTGCTATCTATCCTGGTATGGGACCATCCCGAGCTGAACATCGCTGCTACGGGTGCGCAGGCTTTATCGACTTCCGGCGCGCAGACGCCGGCCGCCTTCGTGGTGGATCAGGATGGCATGGTGCAGTTTCCGTATGTCGGCGCCATCAAGCTCGCCGGGCTGACCGAGCTGCAGGCCCGCAATCTGTTGTCTGAACGGCTGATCAAGTCGATCAAGAAACCCGACATCACACTGCGTGTGCTCGCATTCCGCAGCAAAAAGATTTATGTCGACGGCGAGGTCAAGACGCCGGGTAACCAGGCGATCGACGACGTTCCGATGACACTGCTGGAAGGTCTGACCCGCGCGGGCGGCTTCCTGCCCGGTTCGGATCAAAGCCATATCGTGGTCACGCGCGCCGGTGTGTCTTACCCGATCAACCTGCCGCTGCTGGTCAGGCAGGGCATTGATGCCACGCGCATCATGCTGGCGCACGGCGACGTTGTCCGGGTCCGCGGTCGCGACGAAAACAAGGTGTATGTCCTCGGTGAGGTCACCACGCCCAAGGCGCTGGCGATGAATAACGGCAGAATGACGCTGACGGAAGCGCTGGGCGAGGCAGGCGGTTTGAACCAGCTAAGCAGCGCCGCGCGGCAAGTCTATGTGATCCGCAATGCCACCGAGGCCGAACCGCTGGTCTACAACCTCGATGCAGGGTCACCGGTTGCCCTGGCGCTCGCGGAAAACTTCGAGCTTAATCCACGCGATGTCGTCTTTGTCGATGCTTCGGGTCTGGCACGATTCAGCCGCATCGTCAGTTTGATCATACCAACCGCTGCGACCGCGGTATCGTCGGTCGGCCAGGTCAGGTAAATGCAGAACATCCTGGTACTTTGCATCGGCAATATCTGCCGCAGTCCGATGGCGGAAGCATTGCTCAGGCAAGCCCTGCCCGGCAAAACCGTTCGTTCCGCCGGGCTCAGTGCGTTGATCGGGAAACCGGCTGATCCGTTTTCGGTGCAATTGATGGCGGAGCAGGGCATCGATATCAGCGCGCATCGGGCGCAAAACATATCTGCTCGTCTGGTCAGTGAAGCCGACCTGATTCTGGTGATGGACCTCGAGCAGAAAAAGCATGTGGAAACGCAGTATGTCGCGTCGCGTGGCAAGGTGTTCCGGTTGGGGGAATTCGATAAGGTGGATATCGCTGACCCTTATCGCGAGGGCGTGGAAAGCTTTCGGGCGGCATATGAGTTGATCGATGCCGGCGTGAAGAAGTTTGTCGTACAGATTGCGCAATTGCGCTAAGTAA
>JAQGMO010000133.1 GCA_028292315.1 Herminiimonas sp.
GGAAAAAAACAGCAGCGTCGAAGTGAGCATGACCAGGGCGCGCAGAATCTGCATGCGCGGCTGGGCCGATGCCAGGATGCTTTTTCCCTTCCGGTGCCGGTACAGCGGCGCCAGCGTCACCGCCATCACGGCGGTATTGATGGTGTAGCGCATCCATGCAATCATGACGACGTGATACCCGGCCACCGCCAGCAGCTTGGCCGCCGCGTCCAGCAAGCTCAGGGTCCATAGACCCGCGACGAGAAAAAGAATGCCTAAAGAGAGATTAGCGCGCGGGGGTAGGGTCATGTTGCTCAATGAGTTTATTCAGGATCGCGCGCGCGCAGGGAATCAGTTCGCCGGCCGTGATTCCGACCGGACCGGTGCCGTTTTCAACCAGGGCGTCGGCGGCGCTTCCATGCAGCCAGACCGCTGCGATGGCGGCTTGCCACTGCGGCCAGCGCTGGGCTAGCAAGGCGCCGCAGATCCCGGATAGTACGTCGCCGCTGCCCGCCGTCGCCAGCCCGGGATTGCCGGTCCGGTTGATGACGATGTCGCCGCTGGGGCGGGCGATGATTGTACCCGACCCCTTCAGGACCGCGATCGCGTTGAAGCGTGCCGCCAGCATGCGGGCCGCGCCGGGGCGATCGGCCTGGATCGCATCGCTCGATGTGCCGAGCAGCCGCGCTGCTTCCAGCGGATGCGGGGTGAGCAGGGTGGCGGCGCGGCGTTGCGCCAGTTTTTGCCGCAGCCCCGGTTCAAGGGCAAGCAGGTTAAGGGCATCGGCGTCGAGCACCAGCGGCGCCGCTGATCCGAGCGCCGCCGCCAGCAAATCGTGGGCGGCGCGCGACGTTCCCATGCCGGGGCCGGCCACCAGCGTCGCGGCCGCGAGGTCGAGCGTGTCCGCGGGACGGCACATCAGTTCCGGCTGTCCGCTGTCGTAGGCCGGGCCTTGATCGATAAAGCCCGCGAACACGCGACCGGCGCCGCAGTTCAGGGCGGCGCGGGCCGCGAGAATCGGCGCGCCGGCCATGCCCTGGGCGCCGCCGAGGATTGCCACATCGCCGAAGCTGCCCTTGTGCGACGCATGCGGCCGCCGCTTCAGCGCATCCGCAAACAGCGTGCAGTCGGCCAGCCATGCCTGCGCCGGTGGAAAATGCGAAGGGTCGATCCCCAGCGATGCGACTTCCACCTCGCCCGCATAATCGCGGCCGTAACCGGTGTGCAGGCCGGGCTTGTTGCCGATGAACGTAATCGTGCGACAGGCGCGCAGCGCGACCCCGGCGGGACCGACGATGGCGCCGGTGTCGGCATCCAGCCCGCTGGGAACGTCGAGCGCCAGCACCGGGCAGCGCATGGCATTGACCGTTTCCACCAGCGTGCGTAGCGCCTCCTTGATCGGCCGGGTCAGGCCGATGCCGAACAAGCCATCGATGACCATGCTCCAGCGCGTAGACCCAGGCAAGCCGGGCTGGGAAGGATCTTCGAAACGCGCGGCGCTGCTCCTTGCCCGCGCGTAGGCGAGGGCGGCATCGGGCGTGAGTTTCGTCGCATCGGAAAACATCAGGATCGAGACTTGCCGTCCGGCGCGCGCCAGGTGATGCGCGGCCTCCAGCGCATCGCCACCGTTGTTGCCGGGGCCGGCCAGAACCAGCACCGGGGCCGTGCCGGCGCCGGGGCCGAGGCGGCCCAGCAGGCGCAGCGCCGCCTCGGCAGCGCACAATCCGGCCCGCTGCATTAATGTCCCCGGCGGCAGGGCCGCCATTGCACGCTGTTCAATGGCGCGGATTTGCGCCACCTGGTAGAGCGGCCGGCTGCCTGTCATGATCGCGGCCGCAGCAATCCGCCGACATGGTCCGCGATTGCCAGCGACGCCGTCAGGCCGGGCGACTCGATGCCGTACAGGCCGAGATAATGCGGATTGCGATGCGAGGCGAACAGGAAGTCCGCCGCCGCCGCGCCGGGCCCGCTGATTTTCGGCCGGACCCCCGAATAGGCCGGTTGCAGCGCGCCGTCCGGCAGTTGCGGCCAGTAGCCGCGAATCTCGCGGTAAAAGCGGTCGGCGCGGCCGGGATCGACCGCATAATCAATCGGGCCGCCGGCCGGGTCCAGCCATTCGACGTCAGGGCCGAAACGTGCCTGGCCGCCGAGATCGAGCGTCAGGTGGACGCCAAGGCCGCCGGGTTCCGGCACCGGATAGATCAGGCGCGAGAACGGCGCCTTGCCGGCCAGCGAGTAGTAATTTCCTTTTGCAAAATAGGCGGTCGGCACGGTGCCGTCATCAAGCCCGCCGATCAGCCTCGCCGTGTCCGGCGCATGCAGGCCCGCGCAGTTGACGACGCCGGCGGCCTCGAGCTCGATTTCGGCGCCGTCTCCCGCGCGAACCTGAAGCACAACGCCGTCCGCGCCGGCGTGGCCGCCAGTCACACGGCTATCGAAGGCGAACAGCGCGCCCGCGTGTTCGGCGTCGGCTTGCAATGCGAGCATGTATGCGTGGCTATCGATGATGCCTGTCATCGGGGAGGATAGGGCTGCGGTGCACGCCAGCGCCGGTTCCAGCCGCCTGGCTTCCTCTGCGCTCAGCGCTTCCACCTCGCGGCAGCCGTTGGCATGGGCGTGCGCCAGGACTGCCGCCAGCATGCTGTTTTGCGGCTCCGAGCTTGCCACGATGAGCTTGCCGCAACGGCGATGGCCGACTGCGCGTTCGGCGCAATACGCATACAGTGCGTCGCGCCCGGCAACGCACAGGCGGGCCTTCAGGCTGCCGGCCGGATAGTAGATCCCGGCGTGGATCACTTCGCTGTTGCGCGAACTCGTTTCCATGCCGATCGCCGGATTGGTTTCCACCACCAGCACGTCGCGTCCGGACTGCGCCAGCTTGCGCGCTACCGCAAGCCCGACCACGCCGGCGCCGATGACGATGCAGTCGACTTTATCCATAGCGCGCCAGGGTCAGTCCGTCGGTATCGATCTCGGGGACGCGGCCGGATACCAGGTCGGCCACGATCTTGCCGGACCCGGCCGCCATGGTCCAGTCGGAGGAACCGTCGCCGATATTGATGAATACATTTTTGAGCGGCGTCGCCCCCAGCAGCGGGGCGCCATCGGGCAGCATCGGCCGCGCGCCGCACCAAAAGGTCGAATTGTGAAAGTTTGCCGCGTCTGGAAACCAGTCTTCGCCCACCTTGATAAGCGTACGGAGTGCGCGTTCATGCAGCACCGGCGTGGTCGAACCGAGTTCCGCAGTGCCGGCGATCCGGATCCGGCTGCCCATCCGCGTGATCGCGACCTTGTACGATTCATCCATTACGGCACCGTTCGGCGCGTGCTCGAAATTCTTGATGTGCGCGGTAGCACAATAGCCTTTGACCGGATAGACCGGGATGCGAATGCCGATCTGTTTCAACAGGTGGGCGCTATCGGTCCCGGCCGAAATCACGACCGCGTCGGCGCTGAAGCGGCGCTTGTCGATTTGAAAAGCGACGCGTCCATGTTCGGTTTCAATCGAATCGACGCGGCTATTGAAGTGGAACTCGACGCCGACCGACTGGGCGATGTTTTTCAACTGCCGGGTAAACAGCGGGCAATTCCCCGATTCATCGCGCGGCAGATACAGGGCGGCGGCGAACTTTGTCGTGTCCGACAGCCCCGGTTCGATCAGCTTGGCCGCATCGGCATCGACCAAGCGATGTTCGACATCGGCTGCGCCCAGCATCTCGAGCGCCGGCTGCGCCAGACGCAGGTCGTGCTTGGTTCGCAGCAATTGCAGGAGGCCGCTGGTCTGTTCATATTCCAGGCCATGCTGCGCACTGATCTGCTGCAGCAGCGTCTGGCTGTACAGGGCGATGCGCTGCATGCGTCCCTTGTTGATCCGATAACGTTCGATCTCGCATTCGGCCAGCCACTTGCGGATCCAGCGCCATAATGCCGGGTCCAGGCTCGGCTTGAACAGGACCGGGGTTTCAGGCCTGAACAGGTAGGACAGGATTTTTCTCGGCATCCCGGGAGCGGCCCACGGCGCGGCATAGCCCGGTGCAATCATTCCCGCATTCCCGAAACTGGTTTCCTGCGCCACGTTGCCATACCGCTCAATGACCACGACTTCATGTCCGGCCGCAGCGAGGAAATACGCAGTGCATACCCCGATCACGCCGCCGCCGATGACAGCTACTTGCATTTAACCCCAACCCTTCATTGAATTTCGCCGCCGGATTGCCGGTCGGTCCTGCCACCGCGTGATCTGTCCGAACCGGCGCAACAACGCCATAGAGTAGCGGGAATTGCGGCGTAAAACAATGACGCGCTTTAAACCGGCCAGGAAATCTGGCCGTAAAACATCGATGCAAAGGCGGCGCCTGCAGTCAGCGCCGCAGTCAGCGTCGCGGTCAGCGCTTTGCCGGCGTCAATACTGTCGGCAAGGCCTTAGGCAAGGTTTCCGGGTAGTCGCGGCTGTAATGCAGCCCGCGGCTTTCGCGCCTGGATAACGCGCTGTTGACGATCAGCGACGCCACGTCGACCAGGTTGCGCAATTCCAGCAAGTCGCGCGTAATCCGGAAGTGGGTATAGTATTCATCGATCTCTTCCTTCAGCAGCCTGATGCGGTGCTGCGCCCGTTCGAGTCGCTTGGTGGTGCGCACGATGCTCACGAAATTCCACATGAAGCGGCGCAGTTCATCCCAATTCTGCGTGATAACGACTTCTTCGTCGGCGTCGGTCACCCGGCTTTCATCCCACGCCGGCAGCGCGATCGCATTGCGCGGCGGCTGCGATTCGATATGCTGTGCCGCGGCCCGGCCCAGCACCAGGCATTCCAGCAGCGAATTACTGGCCAGCCGGTTGGCGCCGTGCAGACCGGTATAAGCGGTTTCCCCTACCGCGTACAGTCCCTGCACGTCGGTCCGCCCGCTCATGTCAGTGACAATTCCGCCGCAGGTGTAATGCGCGGCCGGCACGACCGGTATCGGTTGGCGGGTGATGTCGATGCCGAACTCCAGGCAGCGCGCGTAAATATTCGGGAAGTGCTCTTTCAGGAACTCGGGCGGCTGGTGGCTGATGTCGAGATCGACATAATCCAGGCCGCGCTTCTTCATTTCAAAATCGATCGCACGCGCCACCACGTCGCGCGGCGCCAGTTCGGCGCGCTCGTCGTGCGCCGGCATGAAGCGCGCTCCGGCGGCCGCGCCGGCGCCAGCCGGAAGCTTGAGCAAGCCGCCTTCGCCGCGCACCGCTTCGCTGATCAGGAACGACTTGGCGTAGGGGTGATACAGGCAGGTCGGGTGAAACTGAATGAATTCCATGTTGGCGACCCGGCAACCGGCCCGCCACGCCATTGCAATCCCGTCGCCGGTCGCGGTATCGGGATTGGTGGTGTAAAGATAAACCTTGCCGGCGCCGCCGGTCGCCAGCACCGTATGATCGGCCGCCACCGTGTGGACCCGGCCGGTGTTGAGATCCTGGACATACAGGCCGAGGCAGGACTGCGCGGCGCCGCCGTCGCCGACCTTGTCGGAAGTGATGAGATCGATTGCGAAATGATGTTCCAGCAGGGTGATGTTGGGGTGGCTGCGGATTTTTTGTTCAAGCGTGACTTGCACCGCATGCCCGGTCGCGTCGGCGGCATGGATGATGCGGCGCTGGCTGTGGCCACCTTCGCGCGTCAGGTGGTAACCGAGCTCGGCGTTCTCGTCGCGGGTGAACGGCACGCCTTGCGCGATCAGCCACTCGATCGCCTCGCGTCCATGCTCGACGATGAAGCGGGTCGCCGCTTCGTCGCACAGGCCGGCGCCGGCAATCAGGGTGTCGGTCACATGCTCTTCGATACTGTCGCCCGAGTCGAGCACCGCGGCAATACCGCCTTGCGCCCAATTGCTGGCGCCATCCAGCAGTTGGCGTTTGCAAATGACGGCGACTTTGCGGGTTTCCGCGAGATGCAGCGCAACCGACAGGCCGGCCAGGCCGCTTCCTACAATGGCAACATCAAATTTCATTGGATATTCTAGAGTGAAATGGTAGTAGCATAACTATAGTCGATTTGCCATCTTGTCGCAGGGCAAACCGATTTTGCTGCCATGACACGCGATAAGATTTTCAATTATAGGGCACAGTGAGGATAGCGCCGTCCAAAGCTGGCGCAGGTCCAAGGGCACTACAATGCAGGAACCGGGGCGCCGGGCGCAAAGGGGCGAGCAGGAAATAAACAATAAAATGGTAAAGCGTAATATTTATAAAATAAATTTCGTGTTATAAGATTTTCGATTATTTAATACAGGGCGATGGCAGCATGCGTAAATTCCTGAAGATTACCGGCTGGGCGCTGCTCGCCGTATTACTTTTCCTGGGCGCGGCCCTGGCCTGGTACCGGCATGCCAGCCAGCCGCAAATCGAGGGCAGGGTAACGGTGCCCGGCGTGACGGCTGCGGTGGATATCGTGCGCGATGCCGAAGGCGTTCCGCATATCTATGCGAAGTCGGCGCCGGATGCCTATTTCGCGCTCGGATTCCTGCATGCGCAAGACCGGCTCTGGCAGCTGGAGCTGAACCGCCGCATCGCCGCCGGCCGCATGGCGGAGATACTCGGACCGAATGCAGTCGATACCGACC
>JAQGMO010000174.1 GCA_028292315.1 Herminiimonas sp.
AAGAACTTGTTTCATCCCGCCGGCGCCGCATTGCTGCGCTTTCTTGCCTGGCGCTGCGCTGTCAAATCGTTTTGTTTGTCAGCAGCAGAGAGATGAGATTATGCGGCATTTTCTGTTTCGCGTCAACTGCTTCGTTTCGATTACCGCTTAAAACTTTGCACTACCATCAACGCTACAGTTGCCCTTCTTTCACCTGCTTCTTACCTCTTTCCCGCTGCTGAAAACCTTGTAAATCCGTACTGCTTCAAGGCTGTTTCACAACGGGAGGCGAACTATATCAAAGGTCGCCCGGTCTCTGCAAGCGTTTTTTCCTTCTCCATAAAAAATGCGTGTGCCGTCGTATAGATTCAACAAGATTCAGCGAGAAATATCGTCCTTTAACATAATGCGTTTTTAGTTTTAGTGCAGATTTGCAACATCTTCGTACATAAAAATTTGTTTTACAAATTGCAATTGCTAGAATGAATTTTGCGAAGAATTTGCACGCAAACAATAATACGTACAGTTGGACCAACATGTCTTCAGGTGAGTGATGAATTCAATTCCGTTTGAAAAAATTCCTCTTGAGGCGGCCGGTGGCGCCAATGCAGCGAATCTCGATGTCGATAATGCGAAGGATCAGTGGATAGTGGCCTTGCGCAAAGCGCAGAATCCCGCGGATTATAAAGTACGGAATGCCACCCTCGACTGGCTGGAAGCTTTACCGCCGGAGCTGCGCCCGTTCACGCTTTGCACGCAGTACCCGCGCATCGCGAATACCATTGCGGAACGTGCGCACGATCGTATCGCGTGCAAAGAATATCTTGAAGCGCTTGTCTTCGATTTGCGCGGAACGCGCAAGGGGTTTCCAACGGATGTGGGACGTGAATTGATGCGGCTGGAAACCCACTATAGCAGCTGATTTACCTGCCGCACGATTTACCGGTCGACTGTCATTCTGGTCTGGATTCGGTCGAGGTTTGCCTTGCGTATCGTGCGCAAATTCGGCATGAAAAATTTCGCGACAAGAAATTCCCCGATCGCGTGATCAATGAATTGAATCTTGTTCTCCGGCCCGAGCGTTCGCTTGATTTCCGCCTCGAGCCGCGCTTCATTAATATCCGCATGCTCAATCGTGAGTCCCACGGACGGCAGTATGTCAGCCTCCGATAGGACAACAGCCTGCAGTGCAAGGCGGGGATCGTTGATCAGCGCCACCAGTTCGGGATGCATTCGTAGCGGAACAGGTTCGGGCCCGCCAAGAAAATGCTTCACATAACAGGACCTTGCAAGCGGCACCCCCATCACAATTTCAGTCGACAGGATCAGCGCGTTGACCCGCCCCTGTTCCTCCTGCGTGACATCCGCCCTGCGCAAATATGCCTCGGCTTCCCGGCATGCGATCAGCTCAAGCCGGAACGATTCCGACCCGTTAGTGGCGCCATCGTGATGAAAATCATGCAGCAGCGACGCAATGACCACCTGCGCCTGTTCGCGTCGTGTCAGCCTGGCTAGCTGTGCGACGAACAGGGTACACAGCATGACTTCGCAAAAGTGCATGGCGTTGTGATAAGCGTTACCGGCGCCGACACCAGTTCCACGGTCCATTGCACGCACCACTTGGGTTCCGGCGATATGCAGGGGATCGCGGCGGTCGAGGCCAATTGTCTGCATAGCCCGTTCGAACGATGCTTCAAGCATATTCGGCATATGCGAAAAATACCGGAAACTGGCGACGATATCCTGCGCCGCCTCGTCCGGTCCGAGATTATCGACCACCTGAAACGGCGGGCGGTCAGGACGCAGCGATGGCGCGTTCATCCTTTTCCCCGGTAACATACGCGAAAATATCGACCGCATCCATCTGGCTGGAGTCCAAGTATCGCTCGCCGTACCGCAGATGCAGGCCGGAACGTAAAAAGAGGTCGAACAAGTCGCCGTCTATATGGTCGTTATGCTTCAGGGTGGATAAGATCCTGATCGATTCCGATAAAGTCTTCGCCTTTTTATACGGACGGTCTTTCGCGGTCAGCGCTTCGAAAATATCGGCAATAGCCATAATCCGCGCTGGAATAGACAGGCTGTCGCGATCTAGCTTGCGCGGATATCCGCTACCGCGCAGTGTTTCATGATGGGTACCCGCGTATTCAGGAACACGCTGCAAACTCTTTGGGAATGGCAGTTCCTCGAGCATCACGATGGTCTGAATAATATGCTCGCTTACTTTAAAGCGCTCTTCTTCCGTCAGCGTGCCGCGGCCGACGGATAGATTATAGATCTCGCCGAGGTTGTAGAGATGCTCGGGCACGTTCATCTTGAAGTTGTACTTTGGATCAAGCGCCTTACTATCCGGGCGGGGAACAAGATGATGCGGCTTGTCTGAGAGCAGCTGCTCCACCGCCGGCAGCGCCGGCGCCGGGGTCTGTGCCAGGCGCGCCGATTCTTCATGCGACAAGCCGAGCCGGTCGTCGAAATGCCGGACCCAGGTCCGTTTCGCAAGCGTCCTGATTTTTTCAGCGGTCTGCGGCGCCATTGATTCGCCGCCCACATTGCACTCCGCAATAAAAGCGAATTCCGAATAAAGCGCATCGGCTTCCTGTTGGAACCGGCCGGCCGCTTCCTCGGGATCGGCCCCCGCCAGGACTGCCTTAAGACGGGCAATCTCCGCGTCCCGTAACAACACTTCAAACCGCATGCGGATCTCATGGATCCGGTTGTAAATGGTTTCCAGCTTGGTTGCCTTGTCGACCACGAAGTCTGGTGTCGTCAGTTTTCCACAGTCGTGCAACCACGCGCCGATGCGGAATTCACGCCATTCTTCCGGAGTGTTGAAATTGAATGATGCCAGGGGACCTTCCGTGACCTTGCAGGCTTCCTCCGCAAGCATGAGCGCCAGCTCCGGAACACGTCCACAGTGTCCGCCGGTATAGGGGCTCTTGGCATCGATGGCGCCGGCAATGATCTTGATCATTGCATCGATCAATGATTCCTGGGTATCGATCAGATTCTGATTTTCGAGCGCGATGGCGGACTGCGATGCCAGGGCCTCGATGAACGGCAAGATCTGCGGTGAAAACGGGATGACCTTTCCGGTATCGGGGTCGAATGCATTCATGAACTGCAGCACACCGATGACCTCGCCGCCGCGCGGCGCGAGCGGCACCGTCAGCATCGATACGGTCCGGTAGTCCGACTCTTCATCAAAGCGGCGAGTGCCGCTCAAATCGAAGCGCGACTCGTTGTAGACGTCGTCTATCAGCACCGATTTATTATGCCAGGCCACATAAATCGACACGTATTTTTCATTGGGCAAGCCGGTTGCCGGATCAAGCAGCGGAATTTCAAACGACGGCAATGCGTCGTCCTTGGTACGCACTGCGAACCGCAACGTCTCCTGTTCCGTCCTGAGATACATTGTGGCGGCGTCGGCATTGCAAATGCGCTTGCCCTCGGTCAGTATGTGCGTGAGCAGCTTGGTCCGGTCACGCTCGGATGCCAGCAATAGGCCATTTTGAACAAGCGTCGCAAGTTTCAGCTGCGTTTCGTGCAAAGCTTGCGTCTGGCTCTTCAATGAGTCTTTCATCTCCCGCATCTTGATGCCAATAGACATGTCGGATCCTCCCATCGCCCTGAAGTTTGGTTATTTACACACAGACTATCATTTTTATTGCCTTTTGGAAATAATTTTGCGAGAATGGTTTGTATGTAGTGGCATTAAGAAGATAATTGCTGCGATCCTGGACTTAAGCAAGCAGTTAATCCCGATCAGTCCAATAGAGGAGATTTAAATGTTTTCCAAAAGAAAAATTATTGCTCGCCTTTTGTTGATATGCAGCGCTGCCAGTCTGGCTGTTCATGCCCAGGAGCCGACGGGGCCGATCGGATATGTAATGACCGTCAAGGGCGAAGCGACCGTGTCGAACAGTGGAAAATCAGTTCAGGCCGTCGTCGGGACCCCGGTGTTGGTCGGAACTGAGCTAAAAACCGGACCTGCCAGCAGCATGGGTATTACGCTGAAAGATAATACCGTCATGTCCTTTGGCCCGAATACCCATACGACTCTCGACGAGTTTCTGTTTACACCAGCCCAGGGTGAATTGAAACTGACCACGAAAATTACACGCGGAACCATGAATTTCATTTCCGGCGTCATTGCCAAATTGAAGCCGGAAGCGGTCACCGTGAATACGCCAACCGGTACTATCGGGGTGCGCGGAACGCATTTTCTCGTGAAAGTTGAAGAATGAATTGGCGGGGCTGTCACATGAACTTCAGGCCTTTCCTGATTATCCTGTTCATGTCGTTCGTCGTCCTGGCATCAGGCTGTGCCTCCAAATCCTATGCCGTATTGGTCGAAAGCCCTGATGGCTCGACTGGCGCAATCATCGTCAGCAACGCGAAAGGCGCCACGCTTATCAATGAAAAAAACCGGGCAGTGGCGCTTGGCGGCTTTTCGGCTCAACCGTTCGGTGTACAGGAAAGCCGTCTAAAGACTGATTTTTCAGATGCGCTCTCGGCCGAGCCGGCGCTGCCAAAATCGTTTTTGATTTACTTCAAGTTGGGCGCCACCACGCTGACGCCGGAATCGGAAGCCATGATTCCGACTGTGCTCGAAACCATACGTAGCCGCGGTCAAGCTGCAGTATCGGTCATCGGACATACCGACACTGTCGGAGATGACCGGGTGAATGAGAAACTCGCCTATGAACGGGCCCAGCTTATCGCCGGACTTTTGCAGGCAAAGGGATTGAAGACCATTGAATTGATCGTAAATTCGCATGGAGAGCGCAACCTTTTGATCAAGACGGCGGACAATGTTCCCGAACCGCGAAACCGGCGCGTTGAAGTGACGGTGCGATAATCCCTGTCGGACTGGCGGCACATGAAACTGGCGAACGCATGACGACGTTTTCAGTCGTCTGGCCGCCCTACTTGCTTTCCATGATCAGCAAATCGCCGCGTTCTTCGTGACGCAGGCGATTCAGGTGCAAAGCCACAAGTCCGTCTCCAGGCCGCTGCTGGTGCAGTCGTTCAAAGGCAGCCAGCGCCGTGGCGTCCATCGCCGTCATCAATGCGAAGGCCGCTTCATAGTCGGTATCTCTGTTTCCGACGTCGCCGGCCGTGCTTGCCTCAATCGGTTCGAAAACCGGAAGCGGTATTGATTTCCCCTTGAGAACAACCTTTCCAACCGGGCGCATGGGCACGTCGGGACACTGCGCCTGAATGGCGCCGGATACGCATACCAATGTTCCGATATGCTGGTTCAGGCTCTCGAGCCGGGATGCGGTGTTGACCGGATCACCCAAGGCGCGGTAGTCGAAAATCGTTGAACCGCCAAAATTGCCGACTACGACTTCACCACAATGTACACCGATCCGGGTTTGGCCGAACCGTATATTCCTTGCCTGCAAACTTTTGGCATAGGCCGACGCAAATCGATGCATGTCGATGGCACAGGCCAACGCGCGCGATGCATGGTCGACCTGTTCGACCGGTGCGGAAAACATGATCGCCACCGAATCGCCGACGATCCGATCCAGGGTTCCTTCGTGACGGAATGCGATCTTGATCATTTCCTCAAGATAGACATTGAGCAAGGCAACCACTTCGCCGGCATCGCTTTTCTCCATCAAGCTGGTAAATCCGGCCAGATCGGTAAATACGAAACTGCATGCCTGCCGCTTGCCGCCGAGTTGCAGGCTGGAGGGATTATCGACCAGGTGCTTAACCAGGTTTGGCGATACATAGCGCGAAAACGCCTCGCGAACCCAGCGTTGACTACGTTCGGTCGCAACATGGCGCAAGATACTGGTTGCAATAAACATGAGCGCCAGCCCGATCGACGCCGTCAGTGAATCGAATAGCAGGTGGTACTCGACGAATGCATTCCACGCCGCCCAATTGAGCGCGGCCAGCACGGCGAGCGTCAGCAGCGCCGACACCATGGCACTGGCCTGCAGCGCGATCGCACAGATCAGGATTCCTCCCGCCAGGATGACCAGCGCTTCCACGGAGACTGCCCATGCCGGACGATTCAGGTACGCGCCGGTCAAGACCTGCTCGAGCAACTGCGCGTGCACTTCGACCCCCGGTATGATTCCTCCCAGCGGGCTGAAGCGCAAGTCCTGCAAGCCCTGCGCCGATGTGCCGATCAAAACGATTTTGCCTTGCAAGGCACCCGGCGCCATCTGCCCGGACAAGACTTGCCATGCCGGTATGGTACGAATCGGTTCCCGCTTGCTGAAATGGACCCAGGCTTCACCGTTCGCAGTGGTTGGAATCGGATGCCTGCCGATACGGACCTGTTCGATTCCACCGGCCTGCTCTGTGGTCCGGATGTGATAATTCTTTTCATTCTGAGACACTCGCAGCGCCTCGGCCGCAAGCGACGGCAACAGCGTATCCCCGACCCGGATCAACAGCGGAACGCGCCGCACCACCCCGTCCGAATCTGGAACAAAGGTCATTGCCCCGGAGCCGGCTGCCGCATTTCCGAACTGCGGCAGCGGTATGATGGTGCCGGTGAATGCCGGAAGATAAGGATCCGGCGCGACGCCCTTCACTATTGTCCCGAAATTTTTTATCGGCAGCGGGCCGCCCGCGCCCGAATTCTGCGCCGCGAATCCGAGCACGACCTGTTTGCCGCGCAACGCCGCGGCCATCACCGTATCGTGATCAGGCAGCTTGGCGAGTTCGTTCGCCGTTTCCGGCGGCAGCTTCCACAAATTCAGCATCGCGCGCGGCGATGTGCGATCGGGTTCCGCGAACATCACGTCGAATGCGATGACCGTGGCGCCGGCCAGATGAAGTCTTTCCACCAGACGGGCGATCAGCGGGCGCGGCCATGGCCACTGCCCCACCTCGGTCAGACTACGGTCATCGAGGTCGACAATCCGGACTGCCGTATCGCGGTAGGGACGCGGATGCCAGCGCTGATACTGGTCGAACAGGACATTGCGAAGAACCTGGAGCGGCAGCGGATCATGCAAATACAATGCGGAAGCCGCGATGAGCGCGGCAAGGGGCACCAGCAGCCTGAGCCGCAATACCTTTAGCAGGGACACGAGTGATAGTCGCTTTCATTGATGTTCGATCGAGCTGGCCAAGCCGGCTCGTCCACATAGCTTAACGAAACTTGTGAATGGTGGGTTCAACCGGTCAGCGCAATGCCTCGGCAAGTTTATCGCCCGGCGTCATAAATGCAAGGGTTTTTCGTGGTCTGGTATTGAGCCTGTTTGCAATAACGTCGAGATCAGCTTGCGTGAAGACCGATAGGTCCATCCCGTCTGGAAAGTATTGACGAAGCAATCCATTCGTGTTTTCGTTTGTTCCACGTTGCCATGGACTTCTTGGGTCGCAGAAGTACATCGCCACATCGGTAGCAAGAGTAAATGTTTTGTGTTTGGCAAGCTCGCTTCCTCGATCCCATGTCAGTGACTGCATGACGCCATCGGGAAGTAATTTCACTTGACGTACCAATGCACTGACAACACTTGTCGTATCCTTGCCTTCGACCTGCACCAGCATCACAAAGCGCGAATGACGCTCAACCAGGGTAGCGATATGGCTGTTTCTCGACCCAGATACCAGGTCGCCTTCCCAATGCCCAGGCACGGCCCTGTCTTCCACGGTAGCTGGCCTTTCGCGAATGGAGATAGCATCAATGATCTGGCCGCGGGGCTGTCCTTCTGTAGACGCCGTTTTCCCTCTTCGCATCATTCGCCTACTACGCAAATGCGAAATCAATTCCCTTTTTAGCACACCACGCGCCTGGATAAACAGGCTGCGATAAATGGTTTCATGAGAAATTTGCATGGTCTTGTCGCCACTGTAGGTGCGTGCCAGCCAACCAGAGATTTGCTGCGGTGACCAATCATTTTTCAGGCAGTCAGCCACGACAGCTACCAATTCCAAGTTCGTCTGCAAGAGGCAGATCTTTGGCCGCAACGCTGCTTTGAAAGCTCGGTTCTCAGCGCTTGTCGCTCGATAATTGTTTGATCCGCCATTGCGAGCAATTTCACGGCTGATCGTCGACGGTGCACGTCCTACCAACTCTGCTATGTTGCGAACTGAACTACCTATAGCAAGACCCCTGGAAATCTCTTCACGCTCCGGCAATGTTAGCGATCCTGGCCGAACCTTCCTTGCGCGTGGTTCGATACCGCCATTAGCAGATAAAACGCCGTGAACTGAACCGGCGTGCTTTCCTAGCGCTCGACCGATCTCGCTAAGGGATTGTCCGTCTTTCCATCGACTCCAAAGCTCCTTTTTTTGTTGAGAGGATAAACCAGGCCTGCCTGTGCGCGCCATTCTGTACCCTCCGAAAGCAACATCAAATCAGATATGTTGCGCTGACCGATTGAATCCACCGGACTCGTGCGAAAATTAATAGAACGTATCCGCTCACTAGCTA
>JAQGMO010000181.1 GCA_028292315.1 Herminiimonas sp.
CTGGAGTACCTCGCACGCGGCGTGCACAAGAAGGATGACGTCTACTATCCCGACACCCTGGTCGGCACCGACTCCCACACCACCATGATCAACGGCATCGGCGTGGTCGGCTGGGGCGTGGGCGGTATCGAAGCGGAAGCCGGCATGCTCGGCCAACCGGTCTACTTCCTGACCCCGGACGTCGTCGGCGTGAACCTGACCGGCCAGTTGCGCGAAGGCGTCACCGCCACCGACCTGGTGCTCACCATCACGGAAATGCTGCGCAAGGAAAAAGTCGTCGGCAAGTTCGTCGAGTTCTATGGCGAAGGCACCACGTCGCTGTCGCTGACCGATCGCGCCACCATCGCCAACATGGCGCCTGAATACGGCGCCACCATGGGCTTCTTCCCGGTTGACGAAGTCACGATCGAATACTTCCGCGGCACCGGCCGCAGCAAGGCCGAGATCGACGCGTTCGAAGGCTACTTCCGCGCACAAAATCTGTTCGGCATGCCAAAATCCGGCGACATCGACTACAGCCACGTGGTTGGGCTCGACCTCGGCACGGTTGCACCGTCGCTGGCGGGACCGAAGCGTCCGCAGGACCGTATTGAAATCGGCAACGTCAAGGCCAACTTCGCCGAGCTGTTCGCCAAGCCGACCTCGGAGAATGGTTTCAACAAAAAGGCTGAGGACCTTGACGCCGTCTATGAAACAACCGACGGCGTCAAGGTGCGCAACGGCGACGTGCTGATTGCCGCCATCACCTCCTGCACCAACACCTCCAACCCGAGCGTGCTGCTGGCCGCCGGCCTGCTGGCCAAGAAAGCGGTTGAAGCCGGCCTCAAGGTTTCGCCGCACATCAAGACTTCGCTGGCGCCGGGATCGCGCGTCGTCACCAAGTACCTGGAAGACGCGGGCCTGCTGCCGTACCTCGAGAAGCTCGGCTTCGGCGTAACGGCTTACGGCTGCACCACCTGTATCGGCAATGCCGGCGACCTGACCGCGCCGATGAATGAAGCGATCGTCAAGAACGACATCGTCGCTTCGGCCGTGCTGTCGGGCAACCGCAACTTCGAAGCGCGGATTCATCCGAACATCCGTTCCAACTTCCTGGCCTCCCCTCCCCTGGTTGTCGCTTACGCGATTGCCGGCAACATGACCACCGACCTGATGACGGAACCGGTTGGCCGCGCCAAGGGCAAGGACATTTACCTCGGCGACATCTGGCCGACCAGCGCGGAAATCAACAAGCTGATGAAGTTCGCGATGAATGCGAAAAACTTCAAGAACAACTACGCCGATGTCAAGGGCGCGCCCGGCAAGCTATGGGAAGGCATCAAGGGCGTGGCGGGCGGAGAAGTCTACAACTGGCCGGATTCGACCTACATTGCCGAGCCACCGTTCTTCCAGGACTTCACGATGGAGCCGAAGCAGGCTGCCTCGTCGATCGTGGGCGCGCGCGCGCTGGGCGTGTTTGGCGACTCGATCACGACCGACCATATCTCCCCGGCCGGTTCGATCAAGGAAACCAGCCCGGCCGGTAAATGGCTGCTGGCGAATGGCGTGCAAAAGGCCGACTTCAACTCGTACGGCGCGCGCCGCGGCAATCATGAAATTATGATGCGCGGCACCTTCGCCAATGTCCGGATCAAGAACCTGATGATCCCGCCGAAGGAAGACGGCTCGCGCGTTGAAGGCGGCATCACGCAGTATCAGCCGGACGGCGAAGAAATGTCGATCTATGACGCCGCCATGAAGTACATCAGCAACGGTGTGCCGACCATGGTATTCGCCGGCGAAGAGTACGGCACCGGATCATCGCGCGACTGGGCCGCGAAAGGCACGCAACTGCTGGGCGTCAAGGCCGTGTTTGCCCGTTCGTACGAGCGCATCCACCGCTCCAATCTGGTCGGCATGGGCGTATTGCCGCTGCAATTCATCGGCGACGACAGCGTGCAATCGTTGGGCATCAAGGGCGACGAAACTTTCGACCTGCAAGGAATCGAAGGCGAGATCACGCCGCAGCAGCAAGCGACGCTGATCATTCATCGCAGCAACGGCACCACCCAGAACGTCCAGGTGCTGCTGCGTATCGACACGCCGATTGAAGTTGACTATTACAAGCATGGCGGCATTCTGCCATTCGTGTTGCGTCAGTTGCTGGCTGCCTGATCGTCTGCTTTCCAGAAGGCATTCGCAATACGCCGCCAGTGGAAGATTAACTGGTGGCGCTGCAAGCGAGCTGTAAGGCTGGCTTGCTAATCTCCTGTCAGGACAAACGCCGGCATCGTCCGGCGTTTTTTATCGATGACAACAAGCGGACAGGAGACGAACCATGTGGAAAATTCTGGTGGCATTCATCATATTTGCGGCGCTCGGATTATTCGTCATCATGAAGGGCGGCGACAAGCTCGACATGCAGGGCGAATCGGCTGGCCATGCGCCGGCTGCACCGGAAGAGCCCAAGAAATAACAAAAAATTCCACACGGCTTTTTTCCCGCCCGGAAAAGAGCCGTGTTTCTGCGCGAACGGGCCGGCCGCCGGCTGTTCAATAACTAATTCGAATGGCGCAGACCGAATCCACTACAATACATTATCAAATCCCTATTAATTGTCAGGCATTATGCGTCGTCGGTCCAAATCCCGAGCTCCAAAATTTTCCGCCGACAGTCAGAGGCTGATTGCGATTGCGCAAGCCATGAACCAGGCTGGCAGCCGCTTTGAAGAGCGCGCCTGGGAACGTCAGCTGGACCTGCTGATCCGCAAACTACTGAAGCACGATCATCAGAACACGATCGACACCGCACTCGACCATTTATTCAGCGGCGAAAGCGGTGCTTACGACACGCTGATGGAATCGGTGGAAGCGGTAAGTTCAAGCTGCGTCGTAGAGCATGATGGTGAGCGCCACGATGCGATGCTGATCGCAATGCCGATCCTTGCATGGACCCGTTTCTCGATTGCTTCCGGCCCGATCTCCGCGGACATGCTGTCGACCCTGACGGCACATCTGTACGGGCACATTCTTGCCTCCGGCACCAAGGTCGCCATGGCGCCAACGCTCTACGCGATCGACCAGCTGCCGCGCTCGCATACCGAAACGTACAAGCTTACCGAGCGCATGGCACAGGCGGCGCTCGGCGGCGCCGCGCTGCGGCCCCTGGTCAATGCACCGGAGACTGCGCCGTTTCTGGCCGACACGCGTTACCTGCTGGCCCTCGTGATCACGTCCGCGGACGGGCCCTTCTTCCAATGGCAAACCTCGGATGTGCCGCTCGACGTGATGGTGCGGCAGCAGCAGGCACTCGCGCAATGGCGCAGCCAGGCACTCCCGAATATCGAGCGCCTGCTGCCTGGCTGCGGCATCGAACTGCTGCTGCCTGAAGCGTACTTTGTGGCCTGCCGCGAAGCGGACAAGCAGATCCGCCCGGTGTCCGTCCACGCCGCAGTGCACTATCTCACGCACACGCTGGGGATCGAGGCCAGCGGGCTGACCGCGATCATCGGCGGGTTTGGCGAAGAGGTGCAGGACGATATCGAGGAGTACCGCATCAGTTTCACGCTGCGCGATCAGCCTGATGTGGTGTACGGCATCGTCTGGCCGCTATATGGGCAGGAAGAAAGCGACGAGCCCGGAACGGACGTTACCGTGGGCCGTTCGGTGGTGCCGTTGCTGGGCGAGCTGCCGATCAGCTCGCCGCTGGAAGAAATCGTTGCCATGTTAAGGGCCTCCGGCGTCACTGATCTCAAGCAGCATGATGAGCGCTTCCCGCTCGAGTTTTGTGAAGATTGCGGATCGCCGCTGTTTTGTGATCGGGACGCGGAACTGGTGCATGCGGAAATGCCCGAGGATGCGACCCAGACGTCGGGGCATTTGCATTAACGGTTAAGCCGGAGCGTACGGGGGCATGCTCATGCGGCCCTCGTTATTGCCTCCAGAATCGGTTGCAGGATCGCCTCCCCTAACTTCGCGCTGCGCGCCCCATTCCATCCCACTTCCGGTAGCGGTGCGTGCGCGTTATCCTTGAACGGCATTTCCAGCGTGAGCGACAGGCACTTGAAGTGATGTCCGACGTATTTGGATGACAGCTTCAGCATCTCTTCGCGGTACTTGCCTGAGCCGTAGCCGTGCACCGTCTGGAAATCCGGACTGGCCCGTTTGAAATCCTCGAGGAACGAATGTTGCTGTGTTGCCTGTTCGGGGGTGAAGCCGTCGAGCATTTCGCTGCCTGCAACGAATACATAAGGCAAGCCTTCGTCCCCATGGATATCGAGGAACAGGTCGCAGCCGGTTTCGTGGATCTTGTTCTTCACCAGGTAGACTTCGGGACTGGTTTCCATGGAAGGCGTCATCCATTCGCGGTTGAGATTGGCGCCGGCGGCGTTGGTGCGCAGGTTGCCGTGGACCGAGCCATCCGGATTCATGTTGGGGACGATGTGGAAAACGGCGCGTTCGAGCAGGCGCCGGGCGATTGGGTTGGCGCGGTCGAGCAAGGCATCGATCATGCCTTCGGCAAACCACTCGGCCATGGTTTCGCCGGGATGCTGGCGCGCGATTACCCAGATTTTCTTTTGGGCGGTGGGATCGCCGATTTGCACCAGGTTCAGGTCGCGGCCTTCTATCGTGTTGCCCAGATCGATTATGCGGGCCAGCGGAGAACGCGCGGCTCGGCCGAGTAATTGCAGGTGGCGTTCCCATGAGTAGGGTTCGAAATAGACGTAATACACGCTGTCCTGCTGCGGCGTATGGCTGATCGTCATGACGCCGTTTTCATAGGTGGTTGGGACGCGGAACCAGGACTCGCGATCGTAGCTGGCGACGGCCTGGTAGTTTTCCCAGCCTGTGGGATAGGCGGCCTGGGCGGCGTTCAGGAAACGCATGGTGCAGGGTTCGTTGCGGGCGCCTTGCAGGCGGAAATAGAACCACTGGGAAAAGTCGGCGGCGTTGTCCTTGCGGAGGTTCAGGGTGATGGATTGGGGGGTATCGGCGGAGAGGACTTCGATGGCGCCTGCGTCGAACTGGTGGCTGATTTTGATTGGCATGGGTGCGGGATATTGAGACGTCGCGGTTCAGGAGCTTGAATTATGCAGTGAAACGGGAATGCGTGAATGCATGTGGGGGTCTGCCGGAGGTTAATATATAGGCATGTTCGGCATCGGAATGGCTTCCACACGGAAATTTGTTTAATGATGATGTTGGTTTAACTATGGGGATAGGCTATCCATTTCTGCTCTGCTATAATGCGAAGCTCGTCGGGGCGTAGCGCAGCCTGGTAGCGTACTTGCATGGGGTGCAAGGGGTCGGAAGTTCGAATCTTCTCGCCCCGACCAAAGAATTCAAAGGGTTACAGAGATGTAGCCCTTTTTCTTTTGTCACCCACGTAGCCATTTCGTAGCTACATCACCTTCCGAAACCAATCCCTCCTTTGAAACATTATCGACATACCCCGCGAGATGCTCATCTGTGAAATGCGCATACCGCAATACCATGTCGATCGACGCCCAGCCACCAAGCTTTTGCAGCACAGGC
>JAQGMO010000212.1 GCA_028292315.1 Herminiimonas sp.
CGGGTGCGCCGCGCACGTTCAGGATATCGGCACAGTTTGATTTCTGACGCGTCCGAGCGCTGCCGTTTCGCGGTTCGGAAAGAGGCTGGAGGGGCCGCCCGTGCAGGTAGGCGCGGCGCTCGTCAGCATTTACAGAAGAAATCGCATCGCACGATCGACCCGTTGCGCCAGGCCGCCCTCTACCTGCAAATACCTTATCCCCATTTCTTCCAGGGCGGCGAGCAGCTGCGTGTGAATTACATGCCGCACCGCCTCCGACTCGCGCTGCAGTCCATCAGCGATCCAGGGACTGTCCGGCGCCGTCACAATGGTAAAGTCATAGGCGCGCTGACGCACAAGCGCCGCAAGCGCGTCATCCACCCGTCCGAAATAGAAGTCGCTGTAAATCGCCGTCATCAGCGGTGTCGTATCGCAGAAAAGAAAGCGGCTGGCTTGCCGGGTCGCTGTGTTTTCCCTTTCGACCTGGGTCGCGGCGATCAGATACTGTTCATGTTCAAGCGGCACACGCTGATGCGTCTCCACAAATTCTCGCAGATATTCGGGTACCCATAGCGTTTGATAGCGCATCGCGAGCGCCTCCGCCAGTGTCGATTTCCCAGTCGATTCGGCGCCCAGAATCGCCACCCGCGCGGTAGGCATGCGATTCATGAGGCTGGCTGCGATGCGTCGAGCGGCGCAGCCTTTGGCGGCACGGCGGGCACCGATTTTTTCCATGCCAACAATCCGGCAATCGCCATCACTACGAATAGCGCGTACAGCACGGCAGTAAGGAATAATGCCTTGTAGACATACAATCCGACATAAAGGATATCGACCGCAATCCAGACATGCCAGTTTTCCAGCTTTTTCCGCGATAGCAGTAACTGACCGAGCAAGCTGCCTGCGGTCAGGAATCCGTCGATATAGGGGACATCGGTGTCCGTGACGGTTTTCAAGAACAGCGACAGCAGCGCGAACCCGGCAAGCCATCCGCCCCCGGACAATAGCCAGCCCCAACCGGACAGGCGTGTAACGCCCAGGCCACGACCGGAGCCGCCGCCATATAGCCACTGATACCAGCCCCAGGCCGACACCGCGATGAACACGAACTGCAAGCCGGTGTCGCCGTATAGTTTCGACTCGAGGAAAACAGCGGCATAGGTGGCTGACGATACGATGGCGAAAAACCATGCCCATGGATTTTGGCGGATATTCAGCAATACGGTAATGATCGAAAGGACAAATGAGATCAGTTCCAGCGGGGTCGTCGCAAAACCGAACAGGGGGATGGGATCATTCATGCAGAGTAGAGGCTAATATGTGCTGGTGAATACAAAGAATCGCATAGCATACCGAACTAAGCCACCGTGCGCTAATCGTGATTTAGCGACAGCACGCTCTCGGCCAAGGATATTTTCTAACGCGAAAATACAGGAACAAATTCCATTCAATGCGCCTTACGCAAATTTTGCGGTAAAGCAGAGGTGACCGGGCGCGGTTAATCCGATGGTTTATCCCGCCCGTCCTGTGCAACCCGGCCAATCCGGCAAGAATGATTGTCAAAATTTTTACACGGACCGGCGTAACTTACCGATCGTTGCAGGGAAATGCCGGGTGTGACCCGTGGGAAGTCCATGTGGCATGGTAAATGCACTCTGGCCAGCCATTCAAACTCTTCCGGAGCACTTAATGAAACGCTTCCTTTTCGTCGAAATGGTGTGCGCCCTTATACTTCTTCTTGCGGCCAGCCTTGCAAGCGCACAGGTATTCGAACTGGATTATTCAGTCGACGAACAAGGAAACGGCCGTCTCGCGAACACCTTCGGCTTTGACCAGGTGCTGACCGCAACCCTGCAGGACGATCCGAGTCCGGGCGGCCTCGCCTCGGCGTTGACCTATGATCTGCTCAGTCCGCCGGGACTTGTTTCAGGGGATGTCATCGTCCGAAAATCCGTCGGTGGTCCGGTTGACGATGTCATACGCTTCAACGGCAGCAATGGCTCGCTGGTATTTTATTCGCTCGCTTCGGGCGCCGCGGACATGCTTGCCGATATTGGATTTCCAACAGCGTTCTTAGCGAATACAGCCGAGCTTATCGAACTCCAGGATCAGATTACGAACAGTACGTTTTATACGCCGCTTGCAGGGCAGCCGGGATTCATTGCGGGCGCGGCCGGGCCGACGAACTATGAATTTGTCCTGACGGCATTCGACCTTCCTGAACCGGGCAGCATCGCGCTGTTCGCCGTCGGCTTGTTCGGCGTCGCAGCCCTGTGCAAGAAGCGGGTAACAGTGCGCAAACAGCCGGCGCCGGCAAATGACTTTCCAATCTATAAAAATAGCAGCTTTAATGACGGGTTTCAGTCGGCGCATCTTGCAGCATGCCTTGCACCGTGGCGGCGAACGTATCGATCGCAAATGGCTTGACCAGGATTTGCATGCCCGCCGGGAGCACTTCTCTTCCGATCACCGATTGTTCTGCATAGCCGGTGATGAACAGTACCTTCAGCTTGGGATGAGACTCGCGTGCCGCGTTTGCCAGTTCCCGGCCATTTATGTTGCCCGGCAGTCCAATGTCGGTGACCAGAAAATCAATCGGCACGCCCGATGCAAGATGCTGTAAACCTTCGGGTCCGTCTGCCGCCACTAAAGTGTTATAGCCGAACTCAGCCAGCATTTGGGCAAGCGTGGTGCGCACGGTTTCTTCATCCTCAACCAGCAGAATGGTCCTGCGCTTATTGTCTGTTGTAAGCATTGGTGAGCCGGGCCTATTCGCTGCATGCATTTCACCGACCGGCAGATGCCTCGGAAAGAACAGGCTTATCGTCGTGCCTTGCCCGACTTCCGAATCGATATGGAAATGTCCGCCGGTCTGATTGATGAAACCATGGACCATCGATAATCCCAGTCCGGTGCCTTCGCCGGACGGCTTGGTCGTGAAGAAAGGTTCGATCGCCTGTTTCATTACTTCGGGC
>JAQGMO010000224.1 GCA_028292315.1 Herminiimonas sp.
CCAGCACGGTGGTGAACTCGATGGTGCGCGTGCTGCCCAGCGCATCGGTGATGGTACTGCGGTCTTGCTCGTAGGCCAGGGTCACCTTGCCGGCGCCGGCGGCATGTTCGCTGCCGATGGCGCGGCCCTGTGCATCATAGGACCAGGTGGCGTAGCGCTTGCCATTCTCGTCGACGATGCCGGTCAGCGCATGCGGGAGGGCGGCGTCTTCATAGAGGTAGCGGCGCGTCGCGCCATCGGCATGGGTGACGCTGGCCAGATTGCTTGCCACATCGTAGCCATAGCTGAGGCTGTCCCCGGCCGGGGTACGCAATGCGGTGATCCGGTTGGCGGCATCGTACTCGAAGCCGAGGCTACGCCCGAACCCATCGCTGACCGTGGTCAGCCGTCCCTGCGCATCGTAGGCCAGCGTATGGCTGGCGCCATTGCGATCAGTCGTGCGCACCAGCTTGCCATTGGTATCATAGTGTTCGATGGAGCGGTCGGCGGCAACAGCGTATTGCCAACCGCCATCGGGCAGGCGGGTGAGCTTGTCATCGATGTCGGCATCCGGCGTCCAGCTTGCGTTGATCAGGGTGTAGGCAAACCGTTTGCCCTCGGGCCGATACACATACGCTGTGGTGAGCGTGTTGCCGATGGTCAATTCCATGGCGCGATCGAAGTGACTGCGCCAGCGCGGCCCCAGGCTGCCCGGTTTTACCACCGCGCTGGAATTGTAGTGGCGCACAAACGCCAGGGCGGCGCTACCGGTCGCAGCATAGTCCGTCTCCTGCTGGTACTTGTTGCCGCTGCCGGCATCGATCGGGTTGCCGGCGCAGGCTTGCGGTGAAGGCGGACCGGGGTCATTTTTGACAGGAATGCGGCTGCCGTCAGGAAGGCAGACGCGGTCGTCGCTGCGGTATCCTTTTATGCATACCAGGCGGGTATGGCCGTATTTCCGGTCTCCACAATTGCACCGGTAAGTCCCTGGGCCTGGACGATTCGAGGTGAGACCGGCAAAAGAACAGGTATCGAGGAAGCCAGAGTAGAAGAGGGACAGCGATCTGCACGCCGCTTCTTCAGTGGGATAATCCTTGTCCGCATTGAGCGACATCCCGCCTAGAGAGGGCGTGGAGAGGTAAACCACGTAAGTGCTGCCTTGCCAGCGCAGGGCAGTCGGAACCACGCTGGACGGGAGGCCGGCCCGGGCAGCGGTTAGACAGGAGAGCATGACCAGGGCCAGAGCCGCCGACACGCGGACAAGGCGTTGCGTGCTGCGCGGCGGCAAAGCGGCAAACAATATGCGCAACATGATTTCGCGATGCCTTACGATGGATGGTGGACGGGGCTCCAAACCCGACGCAGCATAGCGAGATCATTCGGTATGTCTTCAAGTATTAAGGGGATTTAACAGTGTCGTGCGCTGAGGAGTATTCGAGAGCGTTTATCGGAAGAAGAAAAGAAAAAAGGCAGTATGCGTGGCGTGTGCTTCGGCGAAGCAGCCGGACCTGGCCTTGAGGTCTTCCCTCAAAATTTTGTTGACCAGCAATCCAAAGGCGTGCAAGGAAGCAGATAACGCATACCACCTGCGGCGCGTCTCGAAAGAGGCGAGCCCGGCGCGGGCGCAGGCGCAGGACTTTATTTGTCTGTACTTATGATATTAGGCGCACTCGATATCGTAGCCCTGCCGCTTCCAAACCATTTCGTTAATTTGCCCAGGGTAAACAGCAGGGTTCGATTAAATAATGCTCTTGGGTCAGACTACTTTTAATCAGAGTCTGAGGATGCTAGCGCCCGCTCCATCAGATTGCGCGCTACCACTTTCAACGCAAGCGTTTCCTCCGCCCCTTCAAAGATTGACAACACCCGGGCATCGACGAAGTAGCGGCTGATCGCAGACTCTTCCGCGTACCCCATGCCGCCAAACAGTTGCATTGCCTCGCGGGTAATCAGTTCCGCCGAGCGGCACGCGAAAAGCTTGACCTGGCTGGCTTCCATGCGTCCGCCGCCGGCCTCGCCCATCTTCGCGACGGAATAAGTCAGTTGACGGCATGCCGCGAAGCGCGACGCCATCCGGGCCAGCTTTGCCTTGGTCAACTGGTAATCCGCGAGCGGCGCGCCAAACACCTTGCGGTCGCCGACATAGCGGATCGCGGCCAGCAGTGCGGCACGCATGACGCCGGATGCCCGCGCCGCGGTCTGCATGCGCCCGCCCTGCATGCCGGTCATCGTAAAATAAAAGCCTTTACCGAGCCCGGCTTCGCCGCCAAGCACATTGGCATCCGGAACAAAGAAATCCTCGAAATTCAAATCGAAGGAATGCATGCCGCGGTAGCCGATGGTCGGTATCGCGCGACCGGTCAAGCGTCCGCCGCCCGGAGAATCACAGGTAAATTCATGGCCATCGAATGACGGCTTTTCCACCAGCAGAATACTCAATCCCTTGTAGCCCAGCGACCGGTCGGGATCAGTCCGCGTCACCACCATCAGCACACCGGCTTTCCCTGCGAAGGTGCACCATGTCTTGGCGCCATTCAACCGCCAGCCGCCTTCGGCCCGGGTTCCCTTCAGCGTCAGGCTGGCGACGTCGGAACCGTAATCCGGCTCGGTCATGGAGATGGCGCATAAGGGATCGCCGACTGCAATCTTTGGAAGCCAGTATTTTTTCTGCTCGGCGGTGCCGCCCGTCAGCAGCGCCCGCGCCAGGATCTCCGGGCGCGTGATCAGGCTGCCCGCGGCGCCGAGCGACGCTTCGGACAGGGCTTCGGTGACGACAACCATTTTCACGTTATCGTCATGATCATCGGGTGCGGTACCGCCATAGGATTCAGGAATTGAAAGCCCGAAAACGCCCATCTCCTTCATCTGGTCAAGCAGGTCATCAGGCACGATCAGATCATTTCGGTGAATTGCTTCGGCACGCGGGGCGACCGCCTCGGTTGCAAAGCGCCGGAAAGCATCCTGCACCATGGCATGTTCATCATCGAGCTCGACACGGCCGATCCCGGACGGATCGGAGATTGCCAGTTCGCCGGTCGCCGCCAGGGCCGGACCCGAGATTACCGCAACACGCAAGGCCCGGAAATCGGCGTCCGTCGCGAGCTGCTGCAGGGCTGCCGTATCAAGGTCGATTTCCAGGGAAAGCTGTTCCAGACGAAAAACCACCGTTTGAATGGCATCCGCGGCATAGGTCAGCGCCAGGCGTGCGTCAAGATCGGTTGAATTCTGGCCAAGCGCATGCACCATGGTTTCCGCGGCCACCAGCTCCGCACTGGCCAGCGCAAGCTCGTAACTGGAGACCTGGTGCGCGTCGAGCGCGCCGGCATGCAGTTTTCCATCGCGCGCGCACCGGACCGCGAGCGCAGCCGCCGCATAGTCGAAATGGGTTCGCAATGCGGCAAGAAGACGCTGTGCCACAGCAGTTTGATGAGCAAGCGTATCGCGTGTATTGTATGTATTCATGGGTCTCCTCTCGAGCGGGCCGGCTATCCGCGATTCGGTTAGCCGCGCGTCATGGCGTATATGATAGCCCGAGCAGGATGGCCGTGCCGGCCCCTCTCAGTGCATTATCGCTGACCCAACGGCGCCGGCTTCGCGATCTTTAGCATGGATCGCGCCTTAATCCTTCGAGAACGGCTTCCCTGAAAAATCCACGGTTACCAGCTTTCCATCCATTTTTCCCATGCCGGGCGAATTCATCGGCATACCTGGAACCGCGACACCTTTAACAGCCGGCTTCGCAATCAGCTTTTTGACGGCGGCGGCCGGTACATGCCCTTCAATGACCTGTCCGGAAGCATCGACCACGCCGGTATGGCAAGACTCGGCCGCAGCGGGCACGCCGAGACGCTTCTTAATTGCGGACATGTCGGCAGAATCCACGGCCTTTACCTTGAATCCCGATTGACGAAGATGGTCAACCCATCCCTCACAGCATCCGCAGTCAGGATCTTTATAAACGGTTATCGCTTCATTCGCAGCATGCGCGAACGTCGACGCGGTAACAAGCATTGAGATTAGAAATAGCTTTTTCATATCGGGAGTTCCCTATTACTTTTAAACGGCCAACGACGTCATTTGATACAGTATTCCAAGAGTAGTTCAGATTAGCTTTTCGTGCCGGGCATTGTAATGAATTGCTATCCGGTTAGAAGCGCGTGACAGGCAAAAAAACGGCCTGCGCCCCGAAAGGGATACAGGCCGCAGTAG
>JAQGMO010000232.1 GCA_028292315.1 Herminiimonas sp.
TCATGGGTCGGCAAAGGCAGTCTATCCCAAGCTTCCGTATGATCCGGTCGCCGATTTCACGCCTGTTTCACTCATGTACAAGAACCGTTTGGTTTTAGCGGCAAACAGTGCCTTTCCAGCGAACAGCCTGGCTGAACTGATCGCATATGCAAAAGCGAATCCCGGCAAAGTGAGCTACGGTACCCCAGGTGAAGGAACCCCGCATTTACTTGCAGGTGAAACCCTAAAGCTCCGGGCTGGCATCGATATCGTCCATGTCCCGTATAAGGGCGGCGGACAAGTCATGAGTGATTTGGTGGCCGGGCATATTCAGCTTGCGGTTGCATCCTTATCGACCGCAGCGGACATGGCGCGTAATGGACGAATAAAAATTCTGGCCAGCACGGACAACCAGCGGATCGACTCCCTGCCTGGCGTGCCCACTCTTTCAGAAGTTTACCCGGGCGTCGATATCGTCGGCTGGGGCGGTCTCTTTGGGCCGAAGAAGCTCCCGGATCCTATCGTAAAAAAGCTCAATCTGGCGCTGCAAACCGTGTTGTCGTCGAATGAGATCAAGACAAAACTTGAAGCAGTTGGAATGGAACCAGGCGCTTCGACGCCAGAGGAACTGATGGCATCAGTCAAAGGTGAAATGGAGCGCTGGCGCGTTCTCCGCGTTGCCCAGTAGGCATGCTGGCGGACGAGTGCCGCAAACTCCCGAAAACCATGGATGCAGATTCGACTGCAGATTCGACATATAGGACCCGAATAATGTACAAGACAACACCGTTGGCCAAACAGGAGTGCAAGCAGTGGGCGAGAGAGCACTACAAGGGCATGGAAAATCTGCTGCTGCCGTCTTTCACCCCCAACTTTGCCGAACTGGACGAAGCCGCAATCCGGCACGATGTACGACAATCCATCAAGCATGGCTTTTTCTCGACTGCCGGCGTCGCTACGGTGACTACCCTCGCGGAATATAAACGGATGCTCGAGATCGCCTGCGATGAGGCGAACGGCAAGATGCTGGTCTGTGCTTATGTCGGCGAGCCTACGCGAGAGGCTAATATCGAGCTGCTTGCTCACGCCGGGAAGATTGGCTGCAGTCACGCGGTCCTGGTGCCACGCTACCTGGAGCCGCAGTCCGAAGACGAGATTTATCGCTGGTACAGAGACCTGATCGACACCACTACTATCCCGATCGTACTGTATGCGCAAAACAATCCGCGGAATCGTCACCTTCATGCGAGCGGCATTTCCGTTTCCACATTCGAGCGCCTGGCTGAGCTGCCTACCGTAATCGCCATCAAGCTTACGCAAGCCATCAATATGGTCAGGGCAATGGAATGCGCCGAACGTCTCGGCGAGAAGCTTCTGATCGGTCCGGTGCATCTCGATGCAATGCCGTTGCTATCGAAAGCCTGCCATATACAGTGGAGCGGCCAATGGAACGCGGAAAGCGCCCAGTCGCCGGAAAGGCCCTATATCGTTCAATACATCGATGCAATTTCGCGGGGCGACCTGGAGGAAGCGTACAAGCTTTACTGGACTCTCGAACCGGCCTATCGCGCATTCTTCCAGCTTCAGGCTCCCTTGTTGCTCAAGGGTGGTCATCCGTGGGCGCATCTCAAGTACAACCAGTGGTGCGTCGGCGGCAATGGCGGCCTGATGCGTGACATTAAAAAGCCGGTCGACCATGTTCCTATTCTCACCGCGGGCTATCGGGATCAAATCAGGAATAACTACCTGAAGATTGGCATCGAGCCGGTGGCAGCCTCCGACGAACATTTCATGGTGGGCATGACAAATTACGCCAGGGGATTCAGAAAAGCGGATTTGACGAGTACGCCGCTTTATGAATAAAGGATCGGAATGGCTTCATCGCTTTACTCTGGCAGTAACAACATAGTCCGCTGCGATACCCCGGGCCCAGGCCCGAACCCGGCCCCGGGATATCGCGCAGCTTAATTTCAAGGAATAGCCATGCAAGTGATTTCTCTCGAAAATCTCACGCTCAATGAGCGAAAACTTCATGCCCGCGAGGGACGATTCCGCTCGTATATGTTCGCCGAAGGAACAGAGGGGGCACCGGGAAATTTTTCCTTAAAGCTGTCGCATCTGTCCAGCGATTTCAAATCGCCGCGGCACCGTCATAACTTTGACCAGATTCGCTACCTTATCGACGGCCATTATGATTATGGCGAAGACGGCGAACTGTCGCGTGGCTGCATCGGGTACTTCCCGGAAGGAACGGCGTATGGCCCGCAAACCATCACAGGTGATTCGCGCCACGTAATTCTTCAGTTCGGCGGGGCCAGCGGCAGTGGTTTTATCTCGGAATCCCAGTATGCGCGCGCCATGGAAGAGCTGGGCGCCGAGGGAAGCTTCGAAGGCGGATTTCTGGTCAAGTGGGAGGATGGCGTCAAGATCCGCAAGGATGCCTATGAGGCGATCTGGGAGCGCTTGAATGAACGCCCGCTCCAATATCCGCCGCAGCGCTACGGCCGTCCCATATTCATGAATCCGGAAAATTTTGATTGGACGCCCGATGCCAGTCAGGCAGGCGTCGAAAATAAATGGCTAGGCAGCTTTACCGAAGCACACACCGAAATCAGTTTTCATCGAATCGCAAGCGGGAAAAAAATGCGACTTCCGGGACGCAGCCTTTACTTCGTCGTCGCCGGCTCGGCCCACGCAGAGGACAAAATCGCCCGCGAGCATACCGTGCTCGCCATGGAAGAGCCGGCGGAAGGCGAAATCGAAGCAATTGATACGCTTGTGCTGTTGCGTTTCGGCCTGCCGAACATTGGCTAACTACCGAAGGACGTCCATCATGAAAAAGCATACCCGCTTTATCCAAACGCTTTGGACCTGCCTGGTCGCGTCCGCCGCTTTGATCGCCAGCGTCAATGCGAGCGCGCAGTCGCAGTCGGGCTACCCCAATCGGCCCATCAAGATGATCGTGCCGTTCGGCACTGGTGGCGGTTACGATGGTATCGCGCGTCTGATTGCCGACAAAATGTCAGAGTTTCTGAAGCAGCGCGTGATCGTGGAAAACAAGGCGGGAGCGGCCGGAAATATCGGCGCGGAAGCAGCGATGAAAGCGCCGCCGGATGGTTATACCGTTATCCTGGCCGGCGATTTCCTGACCAGCAATCCCTTCTTGTATCCGCATATACAGTGGGATCCAGACCGCGACCTGGAAGCGATTTCTTTCTTCGGTCGCACGCCGCGCGTGATTGTCGCGCGTCCATCGCTGGGTGCAAACACGCTTCCGGAGCTCATTAAATTGTCGCAGCAACAGGATTTGTCCTATTCGACGCCTGGCGTTGGCACTGGACCGCACTTGCTGATGGAGCTGCTCAAGATGGAGTACGGCTTCAAGGGAACTCACGTGCCATACAAGGGCAATTCGCAAGCGGCGCAGGATGCGATCGGCGGGCATGTGGACATGGTCGTCGCGCCGCTCCCCGCAGTCATTGGCTTCGTCAAGGCGAACCGGCTATCTGGCGTCGTCCTGTTCAGTGCAAAACGGTCTCCCCAGAAGCCGGATCTCGCCGTACCGTCGGAGTATGGGATGAAAGGATTGGAAGGAGATCAGTGGTACGCACTGTTCGCGCCCAAGGGGACACCCGAGGAAATCCTCGCGTTGCTGAACAAGTCAGTGATTGCCGCGATGACGCCGGAAGTCAAGGCGTCTCTACTGGTTAACGGCTATGACGCCGAGCCCAGTACGCGCGCGGAACTTAAACAGCTGGTTCGCACCAGCCGCGACCATTGGGGGAAAGTCATCAAGGCGATGAATCTGCCACCGCAATGACCGCGGACCAGCCGGGGTCGCAACAGCAGCAGCAAATAAAAATAATGGAGCCATCGATGATCAGGACCCTTTTGACTTTGACCGCATGCCTGTTTGTTTTTCTTCCTTCTGCCGGCACCGCGCAAGTACGGAATTACCCTGAAAAGCCGGTCAAGATCATCGTGCCCTATGCGCCCGGCGGGTTCAATGACACGATGGCTCGTGTGGTCGGCAAGAAGCTGCAGGACGCCTGGGGTCAGCCACTGGTTGTGGAGAATCGCCCCGGGGCCGGAACCGTGCTAGGGACGGGCGCCGCCGCCAAGTCGCCAAATGATGGCTATACCCTCCTCGTGGTGGGCTTTCCGCTCGTCGCCAATCAGTTCCTTTACAAGAAGCTGCCTTATGACAGCGCCAAGGACTTTACGGGGATCATTCTGGGTGCGCAATCGCCCAATCTGCTCGTCGTCAACGCCGCTTCGCCGATACGCTCGGTGAAGGACCTGGTAGACCTGGCGAAATCGAAAACGGTAAAGCTCAGTTATGCGACAGCGGGCAACGGTACCTCGAACCATCTGACGATGGAGTATTTTAAAAATCTCGCGGGCGTCGAACTGACCCAGGTTCCTTATAAGGGCAGTGCACCAATGGTCACTGATCTGCTTGGCGGGCATGTTGACGTCATGTTCGACAACGCAGGGAGCATCATGCCCCATGTAAAGGCAGGCAGAATGCGTGCTCTCGGCATTACGAGTTTGAAACGCTCACCATTGCTGCCTGACGTTCCGACTATATCCGAAGCCGGTTTTCCAGGCTTCGAGGTAGCCGTCTGGTATGGCTTTGCCGCGCCTGCCGGCACGCCGCCTGAAATAGTCGCAAAGCTAAACAGTGAAATCAACCGCATTCTTGCACTGGACGATGTGAAGAAGGCCTTTACCGACGCCGGTGTTGAGGTCCTTGGCGGCACGACACAGCAATTCGACGCGTTCTTCAAGACGCAATCGGCGCGCTGGGCCACGGTAATCCAGGCTGGCAATCTCACCGCCGAGTGAAGACGGCAGCGTCATATTTATAAGCTGGGGATTTGAATGAATGCGAACAACTTTCCTTCCGGAGCATTCCGCGATTTGCGGCAGTGGCTGACTCATCTGACTTCCACCGGGCGCCTTGCCGTCATTCGCGACAACGTGCAACTCAAGCACCAGCTTGCCGCAATCGCGAAGCGGCTCGATGGCAGGCAGGCGGTCTTCTTTCCGAAACCTGGCGGGCACGCGATTCCGGTCATTTCGGGCTTCATGTCCCGGCGCGCATGGATTGCCGAGGCAATGGCGGTCAAGGAATCGGAGCTGCTGTCGTCGTTCCGACGCGCGGCGGAAAACCCGATCCCATGGCATGAAGTTCCCGGCTCGGAGGCGGCGTGCCAGCAAGTTGTTCATCATGATATCGATCTGCAGGCCGCACTGCCGATTCCCACCCATAGTGAATTCGACAGCGGGCCATATATCACTGCCGGCCTGGTGATTGCACGCAATCCAGTCACGGGAATTCAGAATGTATCGATCAATCGGATTCAGGTAAATGCCAAGGATCGTATGGCGATCCTGATATTGCCGCGCCATCTCCATGCTTTTTACCAGGAAGCGGAAGCGCACGGCCAGCCGCTCCATGTGGCGGTAGTGATAGGCGCCGACCCGCTCACCTTGCTTGCGTCGCAGGCGATCACGCCAATCGATCATGACGAGCTTGAAATCGCCGGAGCGCTGCATGGCGCGCCACTGGCCGTGGTCAAGTGCCTGACCAGCGAGGTACGGGTCCCGGCAAACGCCGAAATTGTCATCGAAGGAAGGCTGCTTCCCGGTGTGCGTGAGCCGGAAGGGCCGTTTGGCGAGTTTCCCAAATATTATAGTGCGAAGGAAAACCGCGAAGTAATCGCCGTCGATGCGATAACGCATCGTACCTCGCCTATTTTTCATACCATCGTGCCGGCGGAAATGGAACATCTGTTACTTGGGTCGATTCCACGGGAGGCGACATTGCTGTCTCATCTGCAGCGCAGCTTTTCCGGCGTCCTCGACGTGCATCTTTCCATGGGGGGCGTCGGACGGTATCACCTGCATGTCAAGTTCAGGAAACGCCGCGAAGGAGAAGCGAAGAACCTAATCCTCTGTGCTTTCGGCGCCCATTACGATATCAAACAGGTCACGGTAGTGGATGAAGATGTCGATGTGCACGATCCAGAGCAAGTTGAATGGGCAGTCGCCACCCGCTTTCAGGCTGACCGCGATCTGATCGTTATCTCGGGCGCCCAGGGCTCGGTGCTCGATCCTTCAACCACCGTCGGGAACGAGCCTGCCAACGGAGAGGCTCCGGCCGCATACCTGCAGGGTATCAGCGCCAAGATGGGACTCGATGCGACCAAGCCGATGTCATATCAAGGACATGTGTTCACCAAGGTCAGAGTGCCGGGTGAAGATACGGTGGACCTGGAAGCGGAAATCATGGCGGGCGTCAGTATGGACTGGACCGATATGACGCAGGTCACAGCGGAAGCGAAGACGGCCTCATGAATGCCTCGATACGCAGGCCTCGCTTGATAATCGCCATCACCGGCGCCAGCGGCGCAGTGTACGGCATACGCTTGCTCGAGCAATTGCGTGCGTCCGGCGCCTGCGAGACGCATTTGATACTGTCGGCTTCAGGCGCCCTGACTGCCTCACAGGAACTGACGATGAAACGCAGTGAGATTGAGGCGCTTGCGGACGTTGTCCATAACGTGAAGGACATCGGTGCGATCATTGCAAGCGGATCATTCCGCACGCAGGGCATGGTCATTGCGCCATGTTCGATGAACACGCTGGGCAACATCGCACATGGCTTGGCTGACAATCTGGTAAGCCGCGCTGCCGATGTCATTCTCAAGGAACGGCGGCGCCTGGTGTTGCTGGCACGCGAAACGCCGCTCAATCTCGCGCATCTGCGCAACATGGTCAGCGTGACGGAAATGGGCGGTATTATTTTTCCGCCGGTGCCGGCTTTCTATACGCATCCTTCGACGTTGAACGATATCGTGAATCATACCGTCGGACGGGTGCTGGATCTGTTTGATCTTCCCCACGCCGGGCTGGTAAAGCGCTGGGATGGAATAACAAAAGTATATTCAGGCAGTTGATGGCAAGCGTCCGCCGAAATTCAATGGTTCATAAGCATTTGTATAAAACGGCATTGGACAAAAGGCACGCTGTCGAATTACCCATCGTAACCCCACTTATTTGCAAAGCGATATGGATAATCTGAATGCACTCAACCTGATCGATGGTCAGTGGCAGCCCGCTGGTGCGGGGGCGGTGGCCGAAAGCATCAACCCGGCCAATGGCGCACGTTTTGGCATGTTTGCCGACAGTGACCGTGAGGACGCCAAACTTGCCATCGCGGCCGCAAGGCGCGCTTTCGAGGAGTCGCGCTGGGCGCATAGTCCGCGTGATCGTCAAATGGTATTGCTGCAATGGGCGGACCGGCTTGAACGACGGGCCGACCTCGCAGCCCTGCTGACACAAGAGAACGGCAAAGTCATGGCGCAATCGCGCGGGGAAATGGCGGGCGCGATCTCTGAAATCCGCTATTACGCAGGGCTTGCCCGTCATATTCCGGGTCATTTCATGGAAGTCGAGCCGGGTGCTTACTCCGCCACCCTGCGCGAACCGGCCGGTGTAGCCGGTTTGATCATTCCCTGGAACGCGCCGATTGTGCTGCTGGTCCGGTCGCTTGCGCCCGCCCTGGCTGCCGGTTGTACAGTGGTGATAAAGCCGGCGTCACAGACTGCCCAGATCACCGTGCAGGTATTGAAGGAGCTTGCTGCCGTCGAATCCTTGCCGAAGGGCGTGCTTAACCTCGTGATGGAAACTGGCCACGAGGTAGCGCAGCAGCTGGTTGCATCGGAAAATGTCGATGTGCTTGGGTTCACCGGGTCGACTCAAATAGGCCAGGCAATCATGGCCGCCGCCGCGCCGACCATGAAAAAGCTGTCGCTGGAGCTGGGCGGGAAATCATCATGCATCGTGTTTCAGGACGCTGATATCAATGCGGTCGCCGGGCGGCTTGCGATTGCCGCGACCATTATTTCCGGCCAGCAGTGCACCGCTGCGCGTCGCATACTTGTGCATGCGTCTCGCTTTGAGGAAATGAAGCACGCCCTCAAGGCTGCGCTTGAAGCGATTGTCGTGGCTCCTGGCGATGTGCCGGGTGCCGGCATGGGCCCACTGATCGACGCGCGCGCAGCAGAAAGTATAAACGGCGTGATACAGCGTGCCGTTGATTCCTGCGATGAAGTGGTGCTGCGCGGCGGTCGTCTTCAGGGCGCACTGGCCAACGGGTGCTTTTTATCGCCTACCCTGGTTGTGCATGCGGACACCAGCGCATTTTTCTGCCAGGATGAAATCTTTGGTCCATTTCTTGTGCTTGAAAAATTCGAAGACGAGAAGGAAGCGGTCATTCGGGCCAATCATTCCGTGTTCGGATTGTCAGCCAGCGTCTGGACCGGTGATGGCGATCGTGCGATGCGTATCGCGCGCGCCTTGCGCAACGGTACGGTATGGATCAATGACCATAACAGGTTGTTCGCTGAAGCCGAAACCGGTGGCTATCGCCGGAGCGGCATGGGACGTCTGCACGGCTATGAAGGCCTGGCGGACTTCCTCGAAACCAAGCACATTTTCCGCGATGCCGGACTTGTATAAAGTATGCAGAAAAAAACAGTCATGTTGAAAGGCCGATGATGACAAACCAGGCAGTGGCACGCAGCGGCGGACAGATTTTGGTGGACGCCTTGAAGATTCATGGCGCCGATACCGCATATTGCGTTCCAGGCGAAAGTTTTCTTCCTGTACTCGATGCGCTTTATGAGGCAAGGGAGGCGATCCGGCTGATTGTCTGCCGCCAGGAGGGGGGTGCGGCCCAGATGGCGGAGGCGCACGGCAAACTGACCGGCGAACCAGGTATCTGTTTCGTTACGCGCGCTCCGGGTGCAACCAACGCCAGCATCGGTGTTCACACGGCAAAGCAGGATTCCACGCCGCTGATCCTTTTTGTAGGTCAGGTCGGGCGCGATGCCATGGGCCGCGAGGCTTGGCAAGAGATCGACTACCGGCATATGTTCGGACATATGGCCAAATGGGTCGACCAAATTAACGACGTCAACCGCATTCCCGAATATGTCAGCCGTGCCTTTCATGTGGCGACTTCCGGCCGCCCCGGTCCTGTGGTGCTGGCTTTGCCGGAGGATATGCTGGCTGAAATGGCATCGGTCGACGACAGCCCGCGTTACCAGCGTTTTGCAAACCCGCCTCCGGATATCGCAATGGCCCGGATGCACTCATTGCTCTCGGAAGCCAGGCAGCCGCTGGTGCTGCTGGGCGGCGGCGCATGGTCGCATCAGGCCAGCATTGATATTGCGCGCTTTGCGGAAGCCTTCAATCTGCCGGTCGCATGCGGCTTCCGCCGCCAGGATCTGTTCGACAATCGTCATCCGAATTATATTGGTGAAGCGGGGCTGGGAATGGACCCGCGACTGGCCGCACGAATCAAGGCGTCGGATCTGGTGATCGCGGTCGGGCCGCGCCTGGGTGAAACCAGCACCAATGGCTACTCCCTGTTTGCCGTGCCCAAGCCGGTCCAGCGCCTGGTCCATGTGCATCGGGATTCCGGCGAACTCGGACGCGTGTACTCTGCCGATCTGATGATCAATGCCGGGATGGAAGAATTTGCAAAGGTGGCCAGCACCATGGAGCCTGACTTCCCGCTGTGCTGGCGTGAGTGGGGCGAAAGCGCGAGACAAGACTATCTTGACAATCTTAAGCACACGCCGCGGCCTGGCTCAGTCGACTTGGGGGAGGTCATGCAGCATCTGCGCGAAACCTTGCCGGCCGATTCGATTATCACCAATGGCGCGGGCAATTATACGTTGTGGGTGCAGCGTTTCTATCAGTACCGCGGCTTCCGCACGCAACTCGCGCCGACCAGCGGCACCATGGGCTATGGGACTCCGGCAGCCATCGCAGCGAAGCTTGTGCATCCGGAGCGCACGGTCATTTGTTTTGCGGGCGACGGCTGCTTTTTGATGAACGGACAGGAAATGGCGACTGCCGTGCAGTACGGCCTGAATGTCATCTTCATTATCGTCAACAATGGCATGTATGGAAGTATCCGCATGCACCAGGAACGTCACTATCCGGGCCGCGTTCATGGTACCGACCTGGTCAATCCTGATTTCGTGGTGCTGGCGCAGGCATACGGCATTGCCGGCGAACGGGTCGAGCGAACCAAAGACTTTGCGGCGGCATTCGCGCGGGCGAGAGCGGCAGGCCGGCCGGCGCTGATCGAGTTGCGTACCGACCCGGAGGTGATGTCACCGCGCGCGACGGTTTCCTCACTGCGGCAACAGAGCTGATCGCGCTAATTCGTGAAGCTTGCCACCCGTGGAAAAGAATGGCAGTTCATTGATCATCCGATTGCTCCTGGGCTCTTAGGCGCATTTGTGCGGTGAGCATGCCGATGAATGCTGTTGTTGCAGTGTTTAACGGGCGCCGCGGATGTGAAATCGATACGACCTGCCGCACCAGGCGCGGCGATACGATCGAATGGAACTGTACCGCCCCATCGCTCAATCTCTGGTGAACCGCTATGCGTGGCAGGATAGTGGCAAACTGGGTGCGTTCTACAAGTTTCACAATCGTCACCAGCGAATCAACCTCGAAAGCCGACGTCAGCTCTACGTCTTCCTGCTGTGCGAAGCTATCAATAATGCCGCGCAAGCCATGATGGCGAGTAGGCAGTATGAGGCTCAGCCCGAGTGAGGGAATATCCCGGAACGCGATCTCGGCCGGCAGGGCAGCGGTATGCCGGGCGCTGGTAATAAGTACCAGTTCTTCGTCAATGACGTGCTCGACGTTCAAGGCGAGACGACGACGCGGCTTATTGATAATCGCTGCGTCAATTTGTCCGCCGGACACCCAGTCTGTCAACGTCGTGCTATAGCCGTCGGCGACCGTTACGCCAACATTCGGGTATTTAGCGGAGAATGCGGACAAGGTCTCAGCTAGTACGCCTTCGGTAATCGATGCAATAAGACCTATGTTTACGTGCCCACTAAAATTGCCATCGACACACATCACCTGATCACGCGCATGCGAAAAATCACGCATGATTGGCAGAAATAGTCGATACATCTGGCGCGCGGCGGCAGTCGGTACCATGCCCTGTTTAGTACGTTCGAACAGCTGCTGCCCAAGATCTTCTTCAAGTTTCGCCAGTTGCATGCTAAGCGCAGGTTGAACGATATTCAGACGATGCGCAGCACGGGTTACCGTGCCTTCTTCAAACAGGCAAATAAAGTATTGGATCTGTCGTAAGTCCACGCTAGTTCCTTCTTCTTTGAAAGAATACTATCATTAATAGTGATGTATTCCTTATGGAACGTTCGTGTCTCAAATTGTGGTTCGCACCGGGGAAATCTTCTTGCTGAAATGTCGTCGGGAGAATCAAATCCAATTTTGGCTCAGGGAAGGAGAGTCCTTATGAAAGAAACAGGCTTGCCGTTACTTCCCCACCAGGCTAGCCGCGATGTTGATTGAAAACCCGAGGATCGCGGCGTTGAAAAAGAAGCTCAGGATGGATTGTGCCAGTACCACCTTGCGCATAGAACGCGACAGCACGATCACATCCGAAGTTTGTGCGGCAACCGCAATCGTGAATGAAAAATAGGAAAAATCCCAGTAATCAGGATTTTGCTCGTTATCGGGAAAGCGCATTGGCCGGTGATCGGTGGTTGACTGGTAAAACATATACGCATAGTGAAACGTAAAAATAATCCCGACCAAGCCCCATGAACCGATCACGGTCGCCCCGGTGTACATATAGTGAAGTAGGCGGATGTTGGCAGGCAAGCCATTTGATGTCGCTAGCTCTACCACAATCGCAACAAGACTCAACAGTGATGCAATCGATAAAACGGACAACACAGCAACCGCGCCATGTTCCTCTTGCTCCGCAATCTTACGCACCTTGGCATGGCTGGCATGCGTCATCAGCCATCCCATTAAACACAAATAAGACCAAACCGATACATTCCAGCCGATAAGTGCCTGCGTTACAAGGTTCCATTGCGTTGGTAGAGCGAATGCGACAAGGAAACCGGCCGCAATTGCGGTAATTAGTCGCGGCCGGTTGCGGGCAAATTGATGAGCACTACGCATGGTTGAAACGTGAATTGGATAGAACGCGCCCGACACGGAAAGCTAACGTCGTACTGCCTTTATTCGCAGTAAATTTGAGCACATGCGTCTGACTTCCGCTATCTATTTATTTGTCAGATTGGAATGCCTGGAGGAAGCCGTCGTGGCCACCGCGCGCAGCAGCGAAGTGAATGGAAAATGGCGGAGATGGGGATGACGGTGGTGACCCACTATAGGCTGGCGTGCTCCAGGCCTGTATCAATTTCGGGAACGGGCGTTGGAACACGGTCATCAGGACAGCCAATATCCTGTTCCCGACCTTTGACCGTTCGTCGCCGGCCGCCTGAGCGCGCCAGGTTAGCATGTTTACGGCCTTCTTCAAGCTTGGGAGCGCCTTGAAAGGGACGGGAGTCGATCGGGATCG
>JAQGMO010000237.1 GCA_028292315.1 Herminiimonas sp.
AAGATACGAAGACCAATATGACACGCCGTACTATTCTGAAAGCAGGGGCAACCGTCTCCGCCGGCGCCGCAGCCGGACTAGGTGGATTGGCCACCGGAGGAGCGTGGGCCGCCGGTTCGGACAAACCGGAAAAGGAAGAAGTCAAAATCGGCTTCATCCCCCTCCCCGATTGCGCATCGGTCGTGATGGCGTCGTTGCTCGGCTTTGACAAGAAAAACGGTATCAAGATCACCCCGACCAAGGAAGCATCCTGGGCTGGCGTGCGCGACAAGCTGGTCAATGGCGAACTCGATGCGGCCCATGTGCTGTACGGCTTGATCTATGGCGTCCATCTTGGCGTCAGCGGACCGAAAAAAGACATGGCCATGCTGATGGGGCTGAACAATAACGGGCAAGCGATCACCTTGTCGAAAAAGCTGGCCGACAAGGGCGCGGTGGACGGCGCCGGCCTCGCCAGGCTGATGCAGACGGAAAAGCGCGAATATACATTTGCGCAAACCTTCCCGACCGGCACCCATGCAATGTGGCTGTACTACTGGCTGGCCGCCAATGGCATCAACCCGATGAAGGATGCCAAGGTCATTACCGTGCCGCCGCCGCAAATGGTCGCCAACATGCGGGTCGGGAACATGGATGGCTTTTGCGTCGGCGAGCCATGGGGGCATCGCGCGATTGCCGACGGCATCGGCGTGACGGCGATAACCACCCAGGATATCTGGAAGGATCATCCGGAAAAAATATTGGGCACGACTGCGGAATTCGTATCCAAATATCCGAACACGGCGCGCGCAATGACGGCTGCGGTGCTGGAAGCCGGCAGGTGGATCGACGCATCGCTGTCGAACAAGACGAAGATGGCGGAAACCATCGCCGACAAATCCTATGTGAATACCTCGGTCGACGTGATCAACCAGCGCATCCTTGGACGCTATCAAAGCGGCATGGGAAAAACATGGGACGATCCGAACTTCATGAAATTCTATGGCGACGGCGCGGTGAATTTCCCGTATCTGTCCGACGGCATGTGGTTTCTGACCCAGCATAAGCGCTGGGGCTTGCTGAAGGAAGATGTCGATTATCTTGCGGTAGCCAAGTCGATCAACCGGATCGACCTTTTCAAGGAAGCCGCGACCATGGCTAAGACCAGCGTGCCGAAAGATCCGATGCGCAGTTCGAAGCTGGTGGACGGCGTGGTATGGGATGGCAAGAATCCGGCGGCCTATGCCGCTTCCTTCAAGATCAAGGCTTGATTTTTTTCACGCAGGAGTCACCATGAGCGCAGTGATGCAAACACGATTGAAACCTCCGCCTGGCGGAACGGCGGCCGAAGCCACGGACGCCAGGACTGAATCCAAGACGCGCGATGCTTCGGCGCCGGTTGCCGCCAAACCCGCCAGGGCAGCGCGTTTGGCACGGCCATTTTTTCTGGCCGTGCTTCCGCCGGTGCTCGGGCTGGCGTTGCTGGTGCTGATATGGGAAATCGTTTCAGTAAAAAGCAGTGGCATTCCATCGCCCCTGGTGACGCTGAAAGAAGCGATTGTCATTTTCTCTGACCCGTTTTATCGCAAGGGGCCGAACGACCAGGGCATCGGCTGGAACATCCTGGCCTCGCTGCAGCGGGTCGGCGTCGGTTTCGGACTGGCTGCCGCAGTCGGCATTCCGGCCGGCTTCCTGATCGGCCGCTTCAAGTTTTTGTCGGCAATGTTCAGCCCCATCATCAGCATACTGAAACCGGTGTCGCCGCTGGCCTGGCTGCCGATCGGGCTGCTGGTATTCAAGGCCGCGAATCCGGCCTCCATATGGGCGATTTTCATTTGCTCGATCTGGCCGATGATTATCAATACGGCCGTCGGCGTGCAGCGCGTTCCGCAGGATTACCTGAACGTTGCCAAGGTGCTGAACCTCTCGGAATGGAAGGTCCTGACCAAGATCCTGTTTCCTGCGGTATTGCCCTACATGCTGACCGGCGTGCGGCTTTCGATCGGCACCGCGTGGCTGGTGATCGTCGCGGCTGAAATGCTGACTGGCGGCGTCGGTATCGGCTTCTGGGTCTGGGATGAATGGAACAACCTGAACGTGCCGCATATCATCATCGCAATCTTCGCGATCGGCATCGTCGGGCTGCTGCTGGAACAGGGACTGGTAGCGCTTGCCAGGACGTTCACGTATGAAGAAGTCAAGAGCTAATAGTCAGGAACTAATAGTCAGGAACGAATAGTCAAGAGTTAACCGGACAGGAAAACATCATGGACAAAACCATCAGCAACCTCATTGATATTCAAAACGCCGAGATGTCGTTCGACACCAGGAAGGGGATATTCCACGCGCTGACGAATATTAACCTGACCGTGGGCAAAGGCGAGTTCGTCACCTTGATCGGCCACTCGGGCTGCGGCAAATCAACACTACTGAACCTGATCGCCGGATTGCTGACGGCGACCGGCGGCATGCTGCTTTGTTCGAACCGTGAAATCGCCGGCCCATCGCCGGAACGCGGCGTGGTATTCCAGAATCATTCCCTGTTGCCGTGGCTGACCTGCCATGAAAACGTATACCTGGCGGTGGAGCGTGTATTCGGCGCGGCTGAAAGCCGGGCGCAGTTGAAGGAGCGCACCAGGGCGGCGCTGGCGCTGGTCGGCTTGTCGCATGCCGAACAAAAGCGTCCGCATGAAATTTCGGGCGGCATGAAACAGCGCGTCGGCATTGCGCGCGCATTGTCGATGGAACCCAAGGTGCTCTTGATGGATGAACCGTTCGGCGCGCTCGACGCGCTCACCCGTGCGCATTTGCAGGATGAGTTGCTGAAGATGGTCGCGAAGACGGGATCGACCGTGGTGATGGTCACGCATGATGTCGATGAAGCTGTGCTGCTGTCAGATCGCATCGTCATGATGACGAATGGACCATCGGCGACAATCGGCGAGATTTTGAAAGTGGACCTGGAGCGGCCGCGCGAGCGCGTGGAGCTGGCCCAGGACCCGCAGTACATGCAGTAT
>JAQGMO010000262.1 GCA_028292315.1 Herminiimonas sp.
GCTGAAAGATACGATCAAGGGCTTCAAGATGATCGCATCGGGCGAACTCGATCACCTGCCGGAGCAAGCGTTCTACATGGTCGGCACGATCGACGAAGCAATCGAAAAAGCCAAGAAGATCCAATAATCGCCGCCGGGACCTTGCGGGCGCGACAGCGCTTGCAAGGTCTGGCCGGAGTGCTCTTTCGATGAACGAAATAAGGTTCTAATATGGCAAACACTATTCACGTTGACGTGGTATCCGCAGAAGCGCAGATCTTCTCCGGTGAAGCCGAATTCGTCGCGTTGCCGGGTGAAGCGGGCGAACTGGGTATTTATCCAAAGCATACGCCGCTGATTACACGTATTCGTCCAGGTGCGGTACGTATCAAGGTGGTGGGGCAGGCAGAAGATGAATTTGTCTTCGTGGCAGGCGGCATTCTCGAAGTTCAGCCGAACTCCGTGACTGTGCTGGCCGACACCGCGATCCGCGGCAGCGACCTCGACGAGGCGAAAGCAGCCGAAGCGAAAAAGCTGGCGGAAGAAGCATTGGTCAATCGCGAATCGAAAATCGACTATGCCACGGCGCAGTCGGAACTGGCGGTTGCGGTGGCGCAGCTGGCGGCAATTCAAAGGTTGCGTCAGAAGCGTTGATCCAATTGCAAATTGCATAAAAAGGCAGCTTCGGCTGCCTTTTTTATTTTAAAGCCTGGAGTGGATTGCGCATTGATGTAAGGAAGGCGCCGGCTGCTGTGGGGGGAGGGCAAGTAAGGGAACGCTTTTACACACGCGGATCGCATGCGCCCCAAAGGGCCCGCGACGCCGTACACCAACGGTCACTCTTCTCTAATATCCAATACCCATAACAATCCTGTTCTCGCTGGGAGGTGTGAACACCGGAGCGGCGGCAGCCAACTTGGCGTCACAATATTGTAATAATATGTCATGCTGGCGATTGATAAACGCATGGAAAAGCTCAGAATCGGTACGATTCAGCGTCATGTCATGAAGGCTGTTGATATAGGCGGGAGAACCCAGGTTTTCTTTCAATCGCTTTGCAAACAGTTTTTCTATTTCCTGGTCTCTGAATTGGTAAACAAATTCCAGATGTTTTTCCAAAGTCATATTTGCCGGAATTGATATGGCTATCCGAGACTGCCTTACTTCGGCTATAACTTTTTCCAACGTGGTAACGATGAGGTCAACGATCGGTTCCGGGCAACCAGCCGATTCGGCAATCGTTTTTTTTAATCCGGAAATATCGACCTTGAAATCAAGCGCCATCGATTTAAGGCAGTCTGCGAAGATCCCATCATTCTCAAAATACGCAATGCAGAGAATTTTTTCCACATCCCTTCCGAGTTTTTTTAATGCCAAGGTTTGTGACTTTGTCACTTTGGCGAGCCGTCGCACACATTCTTTGCTCAATCCACCTATATCGTAAGTTCTATTAAATGCATCGCTATTCGACAGGCCATCCAAAGTGCTTGTGAAATAAAGAAGATCCTGGTTGCTGGAAGCCGGATCAACGGAAGGTACTGTCTCTGGACTAAGGACGGGCTCGCCATGCAGTGTCCCTACCGTATACCACGATACGGGTCCTTCCAACTGAGTCCTTCGCCATTGAACGACTGACTGGTATGCATGCTCCAGTTTGAAAAGTGCATCGAGATTAAGTGCACTTATGTTGTACCTTTCTACAGCTACCGACGGAACATGTCTGCGGTTAACGGGCTTAAATAATTTGTAAATATGCTCATTGTCAATCGGACGAATAACGTTTTCGTCATGGCTGAAAAAATTATGAGAAAGGCTGGAAAGATCGTTGACAAGCTTCACCAGCTTAGTTGGTTGATCGAATCCGTCAATGCAGAAAGGGCCAGCTTCCGGAGCATTATCGATACTGCGAGCGACCAATAAATCCCTGATTGCCTCATCTGAAGTGTACCAGTGACAATCCGACCACCAGGGTTGGTTCGCCGATGCCAGTCTATTTAAAGCAATACTGGTTTTAGCTCTTAATTCGACTAAGGTACGGACTGTGGCAACATGTCCGCCGCAAAGCGCCTCGGTAAATGCTGATTTGCCGTTATCCATATGAAAATTCACATCGGCGCCATTGCTTACCAGAACCCGGACCAGTTCGCCATGGCCTTCTCGCGCGCTTAAGATTAACCCTTCATTTAAATCGTGATTATTCAGTTTTGCTCGCTGAAGTATTTCATTGGCTTTCTGTAAATCGCCTTTACTGGCAGCTGTAAAAAAAGTCTGACGATCTGATTCAGTGGCGTCGGGTATATCGCCACCGAGCACTGCCACCGTATCGGCTTTTTCACCGGCTAAGGGCAGCTGGTTCGATTTTCCTCTGCTATTCAATCCAGGCCTGGTAGTAGAAAGAGGAATGCCTGAATCAGCCCAAGCCTTTTGATTGCGTTTCACCGATTTCGATTTGAGTTCAGGCTTGTCCCGGGCCGTTTCAATTGCTTGCTGACCGGGCATATCGGGGAAGTGCTCGTTGGAATAATATGTAGTACAAGAGGAAGTGCGGGTCCCGGATAATGGTTTCATACTATGACGCCTTTGAAATTTTGAGTTGCAAAATGCGAAAACGCATACCGATGTAATTGAGGCAGAGACAAAACTCTTTTTCTCACCAATGCCAATAAGTAAGTGATATAAGTAACAATGAACAGTAACAGGTTCCAAATTGAGTAATGGAAATTGGCACGGCCTATGCATAGGCTTTCATTTGCTGCAAAACCTAGTGCACTAATTTCCTAAGTCCTTCCGTTAAGCCGAGCCTGTCACACCACTTTTCCGGATCTTCGAGTCACGACCTCGTCTTAACCGTAAAAGAATCAAGTCCGTTCCCCACGTCATCGTTTTCTCTTTCCCTCGATTGCGGCAGCGCAATAGGAAGTAAATCAAAGATGGCGCGAAACCCATCGTGCGAATTGCAGGCCGTACAATAAAAGTACACGCTTCAGTCTTTCTGAAAGGATTGCCGATGACCGATTCCATCAAGACCATCCCAGGATTGCTGGCCGAAAGCCGGACTATTGCCATGGTCGGCCTTTCCGCCAAGCCGGACCGCCCAAGCCACGAGGTCGCACGATATATGCAGGCGCACGGCTTCCGCATTATTCCGGTGAATCCGACTTATGCCGGAACCCATATCCTGGATGAACACTGCTACGCAACTCTGACCAAGGCAGCGGAAGCGCTTCAGGAAGAGGGTGTCCGGATCGACATCGTCGATTGCTTCCGCAAATCCGATGCGATCGGTCCGCTGGCCGACGAAGCTATCGCGATCCGGGCCCTATGCCTTTGGATGCAGATCGGCGTTATCAATCCGGCGGCGGCGGAAAAAGCGCAGAGCGCCGGACTGATAGTGGTCATGGACCGCTGCATCAAGATCGAACATATGAATATGCGATGATGGGACGCGGCGCGCAATACGCCAAATAAACGCACTACTGCCAATGAGCGGCAACGAGGACGGATATGAAAACACGGGAACAATTTCGGGCTGCAAAAAAGCTCAGACTGAGCGACGATGACGCCGGAAAAAAACCATTGTCCCGCGGCGACAAGGCCGCTGACAAACAGCAGGTCGAGCTGACCGCGGCGCGCATCGCCGAGCTGCAGGATATTTTCTATGCAGAGCACCAGCGCAAAATCCTGGTGATCCTGCAAGGCATGGATACCTCGGGAAAGGATGGAACGATCCGGGGCGTGTTCGGCAAGACCGATCCGCTCGGCATATTCACCGTTGCATTCAAGGCCCCGACCACGCCCGAACGCGAGCATGATTTCCTCTGGCGCATACACCGGCAGACGCCGGGGCAGGGCGAGATGGTGATTTTCAACCGCAGCCATTATGAAGACGTGGTCATCACCCGCATCCACGACTGGATCGACCCCGCCGAATGCAAGCGCCGTTATGCCCATATCCGGGACTTCGAGCGAATGCTGGCCGAAACCGGGACCATACTGTTGAAATTCTTTTTACATATTTCCAGGGATGAGCAAAAAGAGCGCTTGCAGGAGCGGCTGAGCAACCCGGAAAAGAACTGGAAATTCGATCCCCAGGACCTGGAAGAACGCCAATATTGGGATCAATACCAAGTGGCCTATGCCAAGGCGATTACCGAAACCGATGCCGATCATGCGCCCTGGTACGTGATCCCTGCCGATTCGAAAACGCATCGTAACCTGGCGGTCGGCGCCGTGGTCCTCGAAACGATGGAAAGCCTGAAACTTGCCTATCCGCCGCCAGATCCCGAATATGCGACATTGCGCGTGGAGTAAGTACTTCCATTCACGCAGTAAAAGACGGCGCCTTACTGGGCTGTGTACAGACGACCATGTTTTCCAGCCGCCTCCTGCGCGCCAACGGCATTCAAGCTCACATTACTGCTGATCCATTTGTCAATTTCCTGTGCCGCGCCGGCCGGCAAATGCAGGCCCAGCTTCGAGCGGCGCCACAGGATGTCGGCTGCGCAGCTTGCCCATTCGGTTTGCATAAGGTATTCGACTTCCGCGGCAAACAGGCCGGGCTGGATCTCCGCTCCCATGTCGGCAAGTTCTTTCCGGCCTTCCAGCAATCGGTGAGTGCGGCTGCCATACGCTCGCGCATAGCGCGCGACCAGCGTCGGCGCCAGCCATGCATAGTGTTCCTGCAAGGCTTGCCGGAAATCGGCGAACTCGAGCACGGACCGGTTAGACGGCCGGGAGCCGAACAGGTCCCCGCCCGGAAGACATGCGCCGGCTGTCCAGCCAGGCCGATGATTTGACAACGCTGGCGCAAGCAGATCGACCGCTTCTTCAGCCAGCTTGCGAAAGGTGGTGATCTTGCCACCAAACACCGAAAGCAGGGGCGCACCATTGCGATCGAGCTCAAGCCGGTAATCCCGGGTCACTGCGGATGCATCCGAGGAGGCATCTTCCACCAGCGGACGTACGCCCGAATAGGACCAGACGACATCCGATGGCGTGATCGGCTTGCGGAAGTAACGATTCACCAACTCGCACAGGTAGCTGATCTCGCCGGTATCAATGGCGACGTCCTCGAGTGCGCCGCGATATTCGATATCGGTGGTGCCGATTAGCGTGAAGTCCTGTTCATAAGGAATCGAAAATACAATGCGGCCATCAGGATGCTGGAAAATATAGGCATAAGGATGATCGAACAGCTTTTTTACAACGATGTGGCTGCCCTTGATCAGGCGCAGCGTCTTGCCGCCTGGCTGGCCGGCCGCAGCGCCGAGAAATTGCGCCGCCCATGGGCCGCTTGCATTGACCACGCTGCGTGCATGCACGCCTATGCTTATTCCCTGCCGGGGCCGCAAGGTTGCTGCCCACCCCTCATTTTGCCGCTGGACCGACTCGCACACCGTATGGGTCAGCACGGTTGCCCCTTTTTCCGCCGCGTCGATTGCGTTCAGCACCACCAGCCTCGCGTCGTCAACCCAGCCGTCCGAATAGATGAAACCGCGGGTAAAAGCCGATTGCAATGGCGCGCCCGCTGCGTGCGCGCGCAGATCCAATGCGCCGGAACCCGGCAGCAGCGCGCGTTTCGCCAGCCGGTCATACAGCAGCATGCCGGCCCGTATCATCCAGGCAGGACGCTGCCCTTTATCATGCGGCATCACAAAACGGAGAGGCCACATGATATGCGGTGCAGCGCGCAGCAATACTTCGCGCTCGATCAATGCCTTGCGCACGAGGCCGAATTCATACTGTTCCAGGTAACGCAGGCCGCCATGGATCAGCTTGGTCGATGCCGACGAGGTGTGCGCGGCAAGGTCATCCTTTTCGCACAGGACCACCGACAGGCCGCGCCCGGCGGCATCGCGTGCGATACCTGTGCCATTGACACCCCCGCCCACTACCAGCATGTCACAGTCGATTGCCGAGTTTGTGTCTGCCATCTGTTTTATACACCGGAAGAAAAAGATGACGCCCCTAAGCGCACGTCACCTTGGTAAGATACAAAAGATAAAAGATTCGCTAATTAACGAAACCAAAACAACAGAATTATGAATCATATTTTTCGTTTTAGTTCGTTTAGCATAATATTTCTGTTCTTAATGGTGCAACATGACGCTTAATCCACGCCAGCGGAGATTGCTGGATGCAGTACGCCAGCGCGTGACAATGTCGGTTGAAGAACTATCTCAGCAGCTTGACGTCACACCGCAAACCGTGCGCCGCGACGTCAAGCTGATGGAACAGGCGCGCCTGCTCGCGCGCTATCACGGTGGAGTCGGCCTGCCGTCTTCAGTTGAAAATATCGATTACAGCCAGCGCCAGATCCTGAATATCGATGCCAAGCGCCGGATTGCCGCAGCGGTCGCCGAACGTGTTCCGCCCGGGACATCAATGCTGATCAATATTGGCACGACCACCGAGGAAGTGGCGCGCGCGCTGGCAAGGCACCAGGGTTTGCACGTCGTAACCAATAATCTGAATGTCGCCGCGATCATGTCGGAACATCAGGACTGTGAAGTGATCCTGGCCGGTGGCGTAGTGCGCGGCCGCGATCGTGGTATTGTCGGAGAGGCAACCATCGATTTCATCCGGCAATTCAAGGTCGACATCGGCATTATCGGCATTTCGAGCATTGAACCCGACGGCACCCTGCGCGACTTCGACTCGCGCGAGGTCAAGGTGGCACAAGCTATCATCGAACAATCGCGCGAAGTATGGCTGGTTGCCGATAGCGACAAATTCGGCCGGCAAGCGCTGGTACGATTGGCGCATATTTCACAAATCGACATGCTGTTTACCGAAACCCAGCCACCGGCCAACCTCGCCAGGGTATTGCGCGACGCCCAAGTGAAAGTGGTAATTGCGCCATGAGGGCGACGGGATATTCCGTAAAACGAAAAGCCACGACTTGCGGCTGATCTGTCAGGATTGCCCCGAAAGCAAAGAGAGGTCAGCATTCGAAGCCGAGGCGTTTCGATTCGCAATGGAATCCAACAATCCGCCGCGGCAGGGATTAAGCGATAATACGGGCTTACCCAAAGCTTGCCACGACGATCCCGATGTCCATTTCCTTTGCTCCTCTCAAAAACGATACTTTCCTGCGCGCGCTTTTGCGTCAGCCCACCGAGTACACACCGCTGTGGCTGATGCGGCAAGCCGGCCGCTATTTACCGGAATATCGCGCCACTCGCGCACGCGCCGGGTCGTTCCTGGGCCTCGCCAAAAATCCAGATTACGCTACTGAAGTCACCCTGCAGCCGCTGGATCGCTTCCCGCTTGATGCGGCGATCCTGTTTTCCGACATTCTCACCGTGCCGGACGCAATGGGCCTGGGCCTGTATTTTGCCGATGGCGAAGGTCCCAAATTCGAGCGTCCGCTGCGCGACGAAAAGGCCGTGCTGGCTTTGCGTGAACCTGATCTTGCATCGCTTCAGTATGTATTCGACGCGGTCACACAGATCCGCGCTGAATTGAACGGGCGGGTGCCCCTGATCGGTTTTTCAGGTAGTCCGTGGACGCTTGCGTGTTATATGGTGGAAGGCGGCGGCTCGGACGATTTCCGTTCAGTCAAGACCATGCTGTATAACCGTCCCGACCTGATGCAGCATATCCTGCGCACCAATGCCGCCTCTGTCGCTGCTTACCTGAATGCGCAAATCGATGCCGGCGCGCAGGCTGTCATGATTTTCGATACCTGGGGCGGAGCGCTGGCCGACGGCGCCTACCAGCAGTTTTCACTCGCATCCATGCGGGAAGTAATGCGCCAATTGAAACGCGAAAAGGATGGCGTGCGCATTCCAAGCATCGTATTTACCAAAGGCGGCGGATTGTGGCTAGAAGAGATCGCCGGGATTGGCGCCGACGCGGTCGGACTCGATTGGACCGTCAATCTCGCCAGTGCGCGTCAGCGCGTGGGCGACCGCGTGGCTTTGCAGGGTAATCTGGACCCTGTAGTTTTGTTTGCCGACCCGGGTCAGATTCAGGCTGAAGTTGCCAAGGTACTCGAGTCATTCGGAAAGCCGCAGGCGGGGAGTGGGCATGTTTTCAATCTTGGTCACGGCATCTCGCAATTCACACCGCCTGATTCGGTTGCGGTAATGGTGGAAGCCGTACACAGGATCAGTCGCGGCCTGCGCGGATAAGCATTGTCATAACAATTGCGAGGGCAAGAAATCCAGTGGAAAAATTGTGAAATCAGGTGCCCGAAACGGTGCGAAAAAACCTAGTTATTCACAAACATAATCTTGTGCAAAGCAATACGGGGCCGGCCCCACCAAGCATGAGATGCGCTGGATATGACATCGTAAGTAACTGATTTTAATCAGATTTAATATTAAAATTTAGGCGCGGAAGATTTTGGCTGGATAGATGATGCCCTTAGTTGTTCACTGGCAGCGAACATTGTTCACAAAGTTATCCACAGGCTTGTGGACAGATAAAAAACTACTTTGTAAACCTAGGCTTAGCAAATGATCTGATGTTTCACTTTAACTTAGGACCGATAAATTTTGGTTGGTTTGAAAAGATTTGTTGTTTTTAACGACAAATAGAAATCACGTGCAGGATTAATTAACAATTTGCTAAAAAGTAATTTTATAGACGCCACTGTTGTTGACGTCTATAAATCTTACTTGTGATCCACAGTGTTTTTCTTACTTATTCACAAAATAATTTCTTATAAGAACTTGTTGAAAACGGTCCAATTAAAATCGATACACCAATAGGGAAACGCTAAGTCTTTGATTGAAAACAAAAGTTTATTTCATTTTCTGATATGAAAGTTAATGGCATTCGTATAGAAGCCAATTTCCATGCTGCAGCAAACCCCTTATCCACAAAGTTATCCACACCCTTTGAAGCAATTAAAATCCCTTCAAAAACCGTCAGTTAGCCGATTTTTTCAGGAATCACATTAAGTACGTGCCATCTCAGATCCTAAAAGTCGCTCTCGATACGCCACTAGATTTCACATTTGATTACCGATGGGAAGCAGAAGTGGATAGCGATGTTGTGCCTGTCATTGGACTATTGGTGCTTGTGCCGTTTGGCCGGCGAGAGGTGATCGGACTGATCATTGGAATCAGCGACAGCAGTGATTTTCCAGAGGAGAAGCTTAAAAACGCAGTGGCCTTGCGCGCGCAACTTGCGCCCTTATCGGATCATTGGCTGGCCCTATGCGCATTTGCCGCCGACTATTATCAGAGGCCATTCGGCGAAGTTGCGCTGCCCGGACTGCCGAAAAACCTGCGGGCGCTGAAACCGGGACCGCTCGACCGGGCGCTTAAGAAAATCGCGCGCGGGGTCGCGCCTCACGATGCGACGCCGGCCGCAATGCCTGTGCTGAATCCGGCTCAGCAGGAAGCTGCCGACGCGATCGCGGAATCGGCAGGGTTCGCGCCTATCCTGCTGCACGGGGTGACCGGCAGCGGGAAGACTGAAGTGTATTTGCAAGCTGCGCACAAGATCCTTGCGCAGGATGAGCGACAACAAAATCTGTCCCAGATCCTGATTCTTGTTCCCGAAATTAACCTGACGCCGCAGCTGGAAAACAATGTGCGAGCCCGCTTTCCCGGCGTAATGGTGGCAACGTTGCACAGCGGCCTGGCGGAAGGCGAGCGGATGTTTCATTGGCTGGCCGCCCATCTCGGCCATGCCCGTATCGTGCTGGGCACGCGCCTGGCCGTGCTGGCCTCGATGCCGCATCTGAAGCTCATCATCATCGATGAGGAGCATGATCCGTCGTACAAACAGCAGGAAGGATTGCGTTATTCGGCGCGTGACCTGGCGGTTTGGCGCGCGCGTCAACTGGGAATCCCTGTCGTGCTGGGATCGGCCACCCCGGCGCTGGAAAGCTGGCATCACAGCCAATCGGGCCGTTACCGAAAGCTCGAACTGCGACAGCGCGCGGTCAGGGATGCGGTGCTGCCCACTGTACGCCTGATCGACATGGAGCGCGACAAGCCGGCCGAAGGACTCACATCAACCCTGCTGGCCGCGCTCAGGTTAAGATTGGAACGCGGCGAACAGTCATTGCTGTTCCTGAACCGGCGCGGTTATGCGCCGGTACTCAATTGCGACGCTTGCGGCTGGGTCAGCAATTGCACACGCTGTACATCATTCATGGTTTTGCACAAGCCGGAACACAGGCTGCGCTGCCATCACTGCAGCCTTGAGCTGCGCATACCGAAATACTGCCCGACCTGCGGCAATATCGATTTGCAGCCGATGGGCCGCGGCACCCAGCGCGTGGAGGAAGGCCTGCAGCAATTTTTTCCACAGGCCCGCATCCTCCGCATCGATGCCGACTCGACACGCCGCAAGGGCAGTGCGCAGGCGGCGTTCGACAGCGTGCATCGCGGCGAGGTGGATATCCTGATCGGTACCCAGATGGTCGCGAAAGGACATGACTTCAAAAATCTGACCGTGGTTGGCGTGCTGAATCCGGACACGGCCCTGTTCTCGCATGATTATCGAGCGAGTGAACGATTGTTCGCTCAGTTGATGCAGGTTGCGGGCCGCGCCGGCCGTGCCGCGCAACGGGAAGGCGGCAGCGCCAGTGAAGTGCTGATCCAGACCCGCTATCCCCAGCATCCACTGTATGGCGCCGTGATGGCGCATGACTATGACCGCTTTGCCGGGGAATTGCTGGAAGAGCGGCGCCATGCCGGCTTGCCACCCTTTATCTACCAGGCGCTATTGCGCGCTGAAGCCAGGGAATTGCAAACCGCGCTCGATTTTCTTCAGCTGGCAAGCGAATGCCTGCCGCACCCCGGCATCACGATCAATGACCCGATTCCAATGACGATGACCCGGGTAGCCAATGTCGACCGGGCGCAGTTGCTGGTGGAATGCGCCTCACGCCCGGCGCTGCAGGCATTCCTGAAAATATGGATTGCCACGCTGCGGCAAATAAAGACCCGTGCCCGCTGGTCCCTGGAAGTCGACCCGGTCGATATCTGATTCGAGTCCGGGCCAACCGCTCGGCGCTGAATCCGGGATCGTTTACTGCTGGCCAGGCGGCCGCTGATCCAGATATTTTGGCGGCGATACCGGATCGAAGTCTTCCCAGTGGTGAAGTCGAGCGTTATGGCGCCTTCCGAGTAAACTAAGACGTTTAAATAGCATTAAGGAAGC
>JAQGMO010000356.1 GCA_028292315.1 Herminiimonas sp.
CCGGATGCCTATTTCGCGCTCGGATTCCTGCATGCGCAAGACCGGCTCTGGCAGCTGGAGCTGAACCGCCGCATCGCCGCCGGCCGCATGGCGGAGATACTCGGACCGAATGCAGTCGATACCGACCGCTTCCTGCGCACGCTCGGGGTGCGCCGCAACGCCGAAGCAATTCTTGCGAATCTCGCGCCCGATGCGCGCGCTGTCCTGGATGCCTATACGAATGGCATCAATGCCTGGCTGGCGCAACGCAGCGGGCCGTTGCCGCCGGAATTTTTGATCACCGGCACGCCGGCGCCGGCGCCATGGCAGCCGGCCGACTCGATCGGCTGGCAAACCATGATGGCGTGGGATCTCGGCGCCAACTGGTCGCAGGAACTGTTGCGCATGCGCCTGGCGCAGCGTCTCTCGCTAGACCAGATCAATGCGTTCCTGCCGCCGTATCCGGGCGATGCGGTGCTGCCGACCCGCGATTACGTACCGCTGTATCGCGAACTGGCCGGCACGACGCGGCAGCTCGGCGCGGTGGGAAAGATTGCGCCCCCTTCCTATGTGGAGGGCATGGGATCGAACAACTGGGTGCTGTCCGGCGCGCTTACGGAAAGCGGCAAGCCGCTGCTGGCGAACGATCCGCATCTCGGACTGTCGGCGCCTGCGCTCTGGTATTTCGCCCATCTGTCGGCGCCCGGGCTGAATACGATCGGCGCGACACTGCCCGGTATTCCTGGCGTGGTATTGGGACGCAATGATCGCATCGCATGGGGATTCACGAATACCGCGCCCGATGTGCAGGATTTATATATCGAAAAAATCAATCCGGCCGATCCGCGCCAGTACAGAACGCCGGACGGCTGGGCCGATTTCGGGCTGCGCACCGAAACCATCAAGGTCAAGGGTGCGCCCGATGTCGTCATCGAGGTGCGCACGACGCGCCACGGTCCGGTGATCACCGGCGCGCTGCCGATCGTGGCGCGCGCGCCGCTCGATGCGAAACAGCATGTAGTCGCCTTCGCCTGGACCGCGCTGCGGCCGGACGACCTTACGCTGCAGGCCGGCATCCGGATCAACCGCGCGCGCAACTGGGACGAGTTTGTCGGCGCGGTGCGCGATTTCAATTCGCCGCAGCAGAATATGGTGTACGCCGATACTGAAGGCAACATCGGCTATATCGCGCCGGGGCGGGTGCCGGTCCGCAAACCGGAAAACGATCTCAAGGGTCTGGCTCCCGCACCCGGCTGGGATAGCCGCTATGACTGGGCCGGGTTCATCCCGTTCGAGGAATTACCGCGCCGGTACAATCCGCCAGCACAGCGCGTGGTCACCGCAAATGAAAAAATCGTCGGTCCCGATTACCCGCATTTCCTGACCAGCGAATGGACGTTGCCTTACCGCGCCAATCGCATCGGGGAACTGCTCGACGCCAGGCCGAAACACGGCATGGACAGTTTTGCCGCGATCCAGAAAGATCATGTGTCGCTTGCGGCGCGCGAGTTGCTGCCGCTGTTGCGCGCCACGGCGCCGGGTTCCGAACGCGCGAAGGCGGCACTGGCTGCGCTGGAAAAATGGCAGGGCGACATGGCGATCGGGCGTTTCGAGCCTTTGGTTTTCACTGCCTGGATGCGCGAGGCGTCACGCCGGATCTTTGCCGATGAACTCGGCGAGGCATTGATGAAGGATTACTGGGAACAGCGCAATGTGCACCAGTCGATGGTGAATGTTCTCATGAACAACAACGGGCAGGGCGCGTGGTGCCGAAATGCGTCGGCGCCGGCGGCGCCGCAATCCTGTGCCGATGTGCTGTCGGCTTCGCTGGAGGACGCGCTGGCCGATCTGGAACGCCGGTATGGCGCCGATATGAATAGATGGCGCTGGGGCGATGCCCATTTTGCGCTCTCCGAGCATCGTCCGTTCGGCAAGGTCGCCGCGCTGGCGCCGCTATTCGACATACGGGTGCCCACGCCCGGCGACACCTATACGGTCAATGTCGGACGCCATAATTTACGCGATGACGCGCAACCGTTCGCAAGCCGTCATGCGGCCAGCCTGCGCGCGCTCTACGATTTGTCCGACCTCGAAAATTCCCGCTTCATCCATTCGACTGGGCAGTCGGGCAATCTTTTTTCACCGTTGTACCGCAGCTATACGCAACGCTGGGCCGACGTCGCGTATGTGCCGATGAAAACGGAGCGTCGCGCTGTGGAGAAGGGCCAGCTTGGAACCCTAAGCTTGCAACCCTGAATACGCGGACCGTGAGCGGCCGGCAAGGGCCGGGCGCTCGAGTCGCTGCGCGGCGGCAAGCCGTTCAGACCGCTTTCTTGACGGGCAGAGTATCCGGTTCCTTCATATCATCTCCTGGCGGCGATATCAGCAGCTTGTGCGACCGGGGCGGGGCTTGCGGCGCCAGAGTTTTCCACGGGTGCGGCGATCCGACCGGCGTCGGCGCTTCAGCGGAATCCGGAACCGTCTTTTCAGCAACCGTCGTTTTGGCCGGAATCCCGGGATTCAATCGAAGCGGCGGCACTGTCGGGAAAACCCGTGACGGCCCGGGCGCGCCGGGTTTGTCCTGAGCATAAGGCGTCGCTATGCGGCCGGGGAACGTGGACGCGGCCTGCATCTCGTCACCCGGCCGTGCCGTGCGGGGCGTATTCATAGGCGTCGTGCCGGAGTTCGCAGCGGGCGTCGCCTTGCGCTTCAATCCCCTCTGCGGCTGGGTCGAGCCAGCCTCGGCGCTGATACCGGACACCATTTCCAAAGTCTTTACCGGCGTGTTCCTGACATTCGCCTGGTCCTGGCTTGTGCTCCGCTTCGGCCCCTCGGACCTGATATTGCGCAGGCTTTTTTTGGCCCGATCGAGCAGCTTTTTGCGTGACTTCTTCGCCGCTACCGGCGCGGTTGTGCCGGGCACGGCGGCTGCGGCGCTGACCACCGTCACCGCCGGTCCGGCCGGGCTATTTTCACCGAAGAAGTCGTCCAGCCGCGCTCTTTTGGCGACCCGCTCGTGCTTTTGCATGCCCCGGCGCTTCCTGCTCGGCGTCGCGGCTGCCGGTTGCGTTTCCGTCGCAATCGGCAGTTCGCCCGCGGACAAGGCTGCCGCCGCCTGCGGTGCGATGCGCGTCAGCGTCGGCTCGGTTGCGCCGGACTGCTCGGCCAGCAGGGCAAGCAGCCCAAGGTGCGCGCTGACCCCTGCGAATAAATTCCTTGCAAAAGCGGCGCCGGTTTCGGCCAGCCGCTTTTCGATTGGAACGACATCGCCGCCATCCGCATGCCGGTGCCCGTCCGGACGCGGGGACGAAATTGTATCGGTGATCGCGGTTTCCGAACTGCGCAGCCTTGATTTGATCGCGCCGATCAGGTCTTCCGACCTGTCGAGGATATTTTCATCGGTCAGCAAAGGCAGAAATACGCTTGGGTCCGGATGCTGATTGAGCAGTCTGGTGATTTCCTCGAGGTCGAACCGTAGCTGATCGATGCGGCCATGACTGGGCAGACGCGCCTGTGGCCGTGGCGGCATGCGCGCGCTAACTTCAGCCGATAATTTTTGCGCGGTGAAAAAGGCCGGCCTGGCCGACAAGCCCGGTGTCGCCGGAGGTGAGGTAGCTTCGAATATTGATGTTTCGGGTTGCCTGCCGTTGATATAAGCCCGTGGGCCGGTTGCTGGCGTTTCGCGCGGCGTGGTATTCGGTGTTTGAATGTTCAATGTTTTCTCCTTTTTAGAGCGGTATTCAAGAATTTGCGCGATCGGAATGTTCTGGTACCGACGATCAATCGCCGGTACGGACGAACCTGTCTTGCGCAGTGTTTTCGCCGCTGGTTTCCCCGCGTGGCGTTAATAGCGTCTTCTCGACTTCGTCGATCAGCGAGAGCCCCGATGGCAGCAGAGGCTCGCCAGGCTGGTTCCCCTGGCGTAGCGGTGAGCCAGGTAAACCGGGCGGTGTCCATGGCGCGATGCGCGGCCCGAAGGTGATGGTCATTTCGCTGACGGTCCGTGAAATCTTTTTGCGGCTCTGCTCGGAACCGGGGTGGCGTTCCCCGTAGGCGCTGGAATGCTCACGTGCCAGCATGCGTTGCTCCGGGACGGCAAACGATATTGCGCGCGGACGCGGGCTTGCCGACTGTGCCGGGCTTATAACTTGTTCCGGTTCGGCGATTGGCATGGTGCGTGATTTCGACCTTAAACGGAGCCCGGCACCTTTGCTTTTTTTCCTGGTGTTGCCTTCAACGGTATCATTGCTGCGCTGTCGCTTATGCCTGGCCTGGTCCCCGGCGGTTACTTCTTCCGCGAGAAGTGGCGCGCGGCCTGTTTGGCCGCCAACAGCGCGCCGCCCTGACGCAGCCGGAACAAAGGCCTGCATGTCGATCAGAAGCGCGTTGAGATGCGAGGAATGCTTTTTCATTATGGATACCGTGCCTTCCATATTTTCGCGCGCGACGGCGAGCGCGCCTTGATGGTGGCTGATGCCTTTCAGCCAGTCCGTCAGTGGAATCGAGGCGCGCTTGACCCTGCCGGCGGCGTGAAAAGCGACCCCGGGGTCTCCGCCGAAGGTGTCCCGGATTGTTCGGACATCATAGACCAGGGGACGCATTTTTTCGAGATGATCCGATGTCTGCGCGTGGATTTCGGCTATCGTGGCATGAAATGCCTCGAGAGAGCCCTTGATGGACTCGTATCCATCGATCAGGCCACACAATCCCGAGTCAGATATATCTGCATGTTGCCGTGGGCCCGTGCCGAAAAGGCCCTTGACGCCTAACTCCGGAAACTCCTGCGCTGCACGGTTTTGCGGAAGGGGCCTTTTCGGTGGACGCCGTGGTCGCACTGAAGCGGCGTCTCTGCTCAGGCCGGTGCCGCCGGCGATGTCCTGGTCAGCTTCGGGCTGCGGAGCCTGGCGTCGAACGGCGGAAAGCTGCGGCGCACTGGCACCTGGTAATTTTTCTGTTTGACGGTGCGGAGGGTTTTGCCCGAACAGACTTTGCGGCCTCGCCGGCGCGCTTGTCAGGTTCGGCGGGACAGGCGAGCGATCGAGCCGCGCGCATGGACTGGAAATGGCTGGTGAAGCCACCGGTACCGGCGGATCGGTTTCCGCACCGACTCCTGCTGCTCTCATCCCGACCGGCAGGCTTCCCGTTGATTGACTGTTCAATATCTAACTCCCTTGTAAAAATAAGCAAAGATGACTGTAAATTCCGGCTCGCGAACATTCCGGACTACAGCGGCTGCCCGTTATCGGGCTTGCGTGCAA